>CAMADY010000054.1 GCA_945831805.1 uncultured Prevotellaceae bacterium | reverse complement strand
AAGCTGTTGCAGCATAATAGACAGAGTAATATAGTCTGTTAGCCGTTAGATTAAACAAATCCAACCCAAATATCTTCTTAGCTTCATCAAAAGTTGACCATGCTTTTTCAAGTCTGTAATCAACGATTGCTTTTCTTTCTTCCGATGTTAAACTCATAGCCTAATAGCCTCTGTTTCTAAATTATGTTTGAAGAGAGTCGGATGTTGGTTATTCCACTGCTTCTCTGTATAAATAATAGGATTAATCTCAATATCTCTGTCTATGGCTAGATCATAAAGAGGATTACCTATCTCAGCAAAAACTGCAGGAGATATAGTATTTTCGTTAACAACAACGATAACATCCCAATCGGAATTCAGCCTCTCAGTACCTCTTGCGCGAGACCCAAAGAGATATACCTTCGCATCAGGTCTTTTGTGGAGCACAGTATTTTTAATTTCATTTCTATAATCTCTAACCATAACGTTTATATATAAGATTACATTTTTGTGCAAAGATACAATAAAATTTTGTATCATGCAAATATTTTTTGATAAAAATTCAAAATCCCCCACTCCACTGAAGGAATGGGGGATAAATATTGGATTAAAAGTGAGTGGGGTTATGACCTTGTCACTTTTGGAGTATCGGTACTTACTTTACCTGTGCACCAGCAGCAGTGAATGTGCCGTTAACTGTCTCGATGAGAACCTGACCGTTAACGAGCTTCTTAGCAACCTTAGCAGGAGCAGCAGCGTTAACGTCAGCAACACCCTTAACACCTGTTGTCTTAACAGTAGAGATAACGAGGTTGTCGAACCAGCAGCGACGTGCAGCATTGTCGTAGTTAGAACCAATCAAGAAACGTGTAGGAACAGCAGAAAGTGTTGCCTCATTCCATGTGAAAGTACCCTTAGAACCAGCAGTTGTACATGTAGCAGTCATGTTCCAGAGGTCGATGCTCATTGTGACAGTTGTCTTGTTGCTCTCTACAGCGATACCTGCGTTCTGTCCGGTACCCTGATCACCTATGCCATTGATCTTGCCATTGTAGTCGATGACGAATGTGTTGAAATCATCCTTACCATCGTACTTAGAACAGTTAAGACCGAGCTCATCCTTGTAAGATGTAACACCTGTCTCCTCATCATACTGAGCGCTCTGAACCTTCCATGCAGCGTATTTGCCTTTGAGGTTACCATAATAGTAATCGAAAGAAATCTGGAGCATCTCAGTATCCTTTGCCAGATCACCAGGAATTGCAACTGTTGCACCGTTATTACCTATGCGGAGCATATCAGTGTAAAAAGCAGTCTCGTTAGTATAGAAGCCCTGAGTATAGTTATTGTCTTCTGTATTAGCAGCACCCTCAGCATTCATAAGTGGTGTGTAAGCTTTACCGAGATTCATCTGACCAACATTACCAGTAATTGTCCATTCCTTTGTCTCTGGATCCTGAACAGCGGCATTGCTGAA
Organism: uncultured Prevotellaceae bacterium; assembly: GCA_945831805.1. Lineage (GTDB taxonomy): Bacteria > Bacteroidota > Bacteroidia > Bacteroidales > Bacteroidaceae > Prevotella. The sequence goes on along the minus strand of CAMADY010000054.1, from coordinate 17,725 downwards.
GTCGATGTCCACGAGAGTTGTGAAGCACTCTGCAGGAACGCCATTCTGGAACTCCACAACAGCGTCATTGAGAGCAGCAACAGCGTCATCAGCAGCCTGAGCATTCTCCTCAGAGTAGTCAGCAGCGCGAAGCTCCGTATCCTTAGCTTCAGAATTTTCTATAGCAGTCTTAAGAGCATCAGCACCCTCAGAGAGAGAGTAAATGCGCATACCCTGAATCTCCTTAGCAGACTTAATAGCAGCAGTCAGGTTGTCAATGTGAGCATTCTGTGCCTCGAATGCCTCATTAGCACGAAGGATGCCGTTTACAGCATTCTGATAAACCTCATAAGCAAGCATACGGTAAGGATTACCATCCTGATCTAATGCGTCATCACCAGTGAGTGGCTTAGATGAATTATAGATTTCTGCGTCGTAGGTCGCGATGATAGCGTCCTGATCCATTGCTACGTAAGGAGCAACAGCTTCCTCAGCAACATTTACAGCCTCAGAAAGTTCTGCCTTACCCCAAGACTTAGCCTCATCAGCGATATAGCCCTTAGCCTTTTCGATAGCGTCAGTAGCAGCCTTGATCTGACCACGAACGTCAGCCTCGTATGCGAGCTGAGCCTGATTGTAAGCAGCCGCAGTCTTGGCGTAGAGACTAGCCTCGAAAGGATAAACTACAGAACCTGTTTTTAATCCTGCATACTCTTCCTTTGGAGTTGTCATCATAGTGATGCGATAAGTACCAGCCTCCTGAATATCTGCAACGAGAGTCTTCTTTACGAAGTACAGAGGGTTGAGAGGATAAGTGTTTGTGGTTGCAACCTTCTCGTAAGTGATGTTCTCTTTTGGCTGTCCATTTTCATCTTCAACAACATCAACGATCTTTTTCTCGAAATAGAGTTCACCCTCAGCAAATGAGAGACCATCATTGTTTGTCCAAGTTTGCTTCACGTCCTCACGAGTAGCAGCTCTAAGACTTACAGAGAATACGTATGTGCCAGGAACGAGTTCCTTCTCGCAAGAGAGAGAGAGTTTGCCTGTGCCATCACCCCAAGTTTTTCCATTCTGAAAGTGACCGAGGTCATAGTATGCAGGGTTTGAAGAACTTGTATTTTTGTCACCAGCATGAATACGAGATATACCATCCTGCCAAACACCAATAGAACCTGCCTTTTTAACCTGTTTTGTTGCCATAGGAATCTTATCAACTGCATTTGTGAGATAGTCATCCATCAGACCCTTACAGAAATCAGTAATACCACCCTGAAGGTCAGCAAGTGCACCGTCAACTTCGTCCTGTGAAGCTTCTTCATTAGCAACTACATACTCCGCAGCGCCAATAAGCTCTTGGAGTGAAACAACAAGTTCACCTGGATCATCTACAGTTGACCAGTCGTAGCAATTGAGAATAGTCTTTGCATAGTCAATTGTTGGCTGGAGGTCACGTGAATAACCAAGCTGTACAGCCTGGTGAATCTCAACCTTGTTGATAGTGATGTTGGTGTTCATGCCGATGAACTCGATGAAAGCAGTTCTACCGTCAATCTCATCACCAACGAGAGCGAAGTTCAAAGTGATAGGTTCGCCAGGGATAATCTCTGATGCTTCACCAGCATTAACACGATTTACAGTACCTGCAGGTGTGCCTGGTTCTTCAGCGCTACCATTCATGTGTACCTGAACAAAGTTCGTAGCACTTGTAACAGTTCCAGTAGAAGTACGGGTAGCCTGGTTTGGTGTTGTAGGCTCAGCCTGTGTCATTGTGATGCTGACAACATAGCTCCTACCTGTAGTAGGTATGAAGGAATAGTACATACCAGAAGTGTTGGCAGGGTTCTGTGATACGATACCCTCACCATTGTAAGTGAAGATCTGATCGAAGCCAACTCCCTCACCAGCATTGGCAGTCCAACCAGCGAATCCTTCAGCGAATGTACCGTTAGTACACTCATTGTCGCCCTGAATGAGGAATCTACCCTGTGGTGTAAGCACCTTGTCACCAACCTCTACAGCAGAAGCAGAGAGTGCTGTGCAGCAGGCCATAAAGGCCATAAGTAAACTCTTTTTCATAATTGAATAAGTTAGTTTGTTAATAAATAAATTATTTAATAAAAAATCATCTCAAATTATAAGTTTCTAATCCATCGCTTACCAGATTCGGTGTATGACCAAATCATAAAGGATGTAATGAATATAGCTAAGATGCTATACACGAATAAGATTCCGTCTCCTGCAGCCATATGGCCATTAACTGTTTACGTTTAGTTAATACTCATTGTACAGTATATATTTGCGGACAAAGGTACAAATAATTCCTGAAATGGCAAAATTTTCCTACCATTTTTTTAATTAAGTAGGAAAATTATGTCATATTTTCAGTTATTTTACGAGTTTATTGATTATGGCATTGGCATCAGCGATGGTAATTATGCCATCGGCATTAACGTCTGCAGCCAGTTCGTTGAAGTTGCCATTGACGGTATGTCCGAGGAAACGATCCTTAATGAGAGCGGCATCCTTGAAATCTACTACTCCATCCTCATTGACGTCTCCGGCGAGCTTTCCACGATAGAGCTTGAGGTAACCGTTCGGCATGTCGGTGGTGTCCCACGTGTAGTAGTAGTCGCCAGCAACAACACGAGGCAGGTCATACTGCACCGCACCGAAGTTCACCTTCTCGAAGTTAGAGAAGACACGGAAAGAGTCAGGCTTTTCCTCTGTTGCCGTAGGAGCGTAGCTTGACGATACGAACGGCTTTATGGTAGCGCCATCGCTGAATGTCAGCGTACCTCCTGCAGCCGTCTTTGACGTTCCGCCCACGAGAGTAGTGCAACCTGGTGTAGATGCTGTAGCGCAGCTTGCTACGCCAACCATGAGGGCACCGTTAGCACCAATGGTGAGAGCCTTTGTTCCGAGACAGAGATATCCTGAAGTAGAGGTCCGTGACGAACCTATAGAGAGTGTTCCGTTGACGGTAATGGTGCTGTTTGTCATAGGAGCCTTATATGCCGATGTTGACGTAGCGCCGCTGTATCCTCCGAGCATAGCGCCCTTTGCAACGGTCAGTGCACCCGTTCCGAGAGTCTTGCCAGAGTTGAATCGAAGTTCCCCGGCAGTTACCTTCACCGTTCCAGAGTTTGTCCACGAGGCCCCGACAGTCATCCTACACGTTCCGACCTTCTCGAAGTTACACTTGTTGGAACCGCCTTCGTCGGAGAATACGCCATCGAACTTGAAGTCATCGAACTCCGTTCCTGTCTTGCTGTTGCCTACCTTCCATGTTGTAGAGCGCGAAACAGTAGTCTGGGAGCTGAAGTCGCTGTATGGCTGCATTAGTGTTCCAGAGCCTGTGAGCTTACCGATAGCGTATGAAGTCTCATAGTTGCTGACCCTTGTGTTTGCTGCAAGGTTGAGAGTACCCTTCGCCATGCCGTATGAGTTCTTGAGTGGGAAGATGATAGAGGTGTTCGTTACCTTCACCGTACCCTCGAAACTAGACCAGTTACCAGTGACAGCCACACGGTTGACGGTATTCGTAGGATTGATGGTCACCGTACCAGTACCAGTCAATGCACCAGTGAAATTTGTCCGGTTGGTATTTGGCAGGTTAAAAGTAGCATTGGCACCAGTATAGACATTGATAGGAGATGAAGAGAAACCATTTCCTGAGATTGATGCAGTACCTGTAAGACGTGTTGTCAGTGTGCGCTTGGTTGAAGAGTTATTGGTAACGATTCCCTGACTGATGATAAAACACTTCGCCGTAACATTGACACTACCCTCTATCGCCATCTCGCCTGCGCCCGTCTTCACGATGGTATCTCCAGAGATAGCAGCCTGCAGAGTGAACTTCGCATCGTTCTTGATGTAGCCAGTTCCGACAGCCTTTATAGGCGAGCCATTTGTTACAACGGCAGTGGTATTGAGGACGGCATTGTTAGAGATCGTGAAGAGTGCAGCAGATGAAGTCTTCGCTCCGAGGTTTCCTGTAGTGTTGATGGCGTTTGCGAGTGAGCTTACCTTCACCGTACCGCCGTTGATATAGTTGCCACCCATATAGGTGTTGATGTTGTTCATCGTCACGGTTCCGGTGCCTTCCTTATAGAAAGAGCCCTCTACGATGGCTCCTTCGCCAGAGATAACATAGTCCTTTGCGTTGTTGTTGACGGTAATCCTGCCGGCAGAAACGTTAGAAGGAATCTTCACGTTGGTGTTCACCGCATCGTCGTTGAACGTCACATTGTCACCGCTTACGAAGATGTCGGCAGCACCAGCGTTGGAGAAGTTCTCTGTCTCAGCAAGGTTCCAGTTCTCTCCGTTGGCACCTGTCCATGTGACATTAGAAGGATCGCGCATGCCCTCCACATTGAGATAGAGCTTGCCGTCTTCCTGAACGAGTGCGCCCTTCGCACCGTTGAGTCCTACGAGCATAATGTCAGCGAGGCTTCCCTCCACTTCATTGAGAACACCGATGAGGTATTTTCCTTCAGGAAGGAACTTCTTCCCAGCCAAGAGATGGCTGCTGAAGACGAAGACAGGTGTGAGGTTCTCCGGTCCCTGTGTCCAGTCCTTATGGTGTTTGATGACGAGTTTGCCGATGTTGAGGTTGTCAACGGCAGAGCCTTCCTCATAGATATCGAGCATCACCTTTGCACCCATGTTGAGGGTAAGTGTAGAAACAGAGAGCGAACCCTTGACGCCACTGCCAGCAATGTCGATGACAGCGTTGTAGTCAGCCTCGATGCCGCCCTTGAAGTCACCGCCGTTTGTCAGGAGTTTGGTGTGGCGGTTGAGCCACAGAGGGCTACTCTCCATCGTGCCGTCGAACTTAAGCGTGCCGTTCCACACCTCCGTCCTGCCGGTGTATTTCTGGGTAGTGGCAGGAAGGACGAGTGTTCCCTCACCCTGCTTCACGAGACGCATGTCGCCAGCGAAGGCACCACCCATGAGGGTATGGGTATAGTACTGATACTTGATGCTTGAAGGACTGTTAGCCATTGTCGCCTCCGATGGAGCATAACCCTGCACCCATGACGGAGCGTTATCAATATATATATAAGGTGTAGCACCCTCAGCAACATTCACGGTCATATCGTTTGCCTCGCAGGTGATGACCTGTTCGCCGCTGTTTGAGATTGTTCCGCCGTTGCTGATCTCCTTACGTCCCTGAAGTGTGAGTGCCGGTGGAGCGGCAGTGATGCCCTCCAGCTCTCCGAGGAAGTACGAAGCGTGAGGTGGCTGGTTGTAGCCGCAAGGCTCCCACACCATACCATTGCGGTACTGGTGGTCGTACCACAGGGAGTAGTTGCGCCACTGGGTAGGTATGGTGGTAGAGTATATGCGTATCTTATTGTCCGCAGTACGCAGTATGAACTCCTCACGCCAGTCGCCGAGGATGTCGCCCATGTATGAAGGAGTAGCCTTCGTAGAGTTGTTGGTGAGTCCCTCGAAGGTCTTTATGGCAGCACCAGAGCCGTACTTGTAGATGTTTCCCGGTGTGTTGTCGCCACCATTGAAGGTCTCCTCGCAGAGGTCTCCGTCCCAATAGCAGCGGAAGTTCATGCCGACGCCATTCTTCGTGAGGTTCGCCTCTACGTTACCCGTGACGCAGCTGATAGGGTTCTCCTGTGTAGAGAATCCCATGGCACCCGGAATAGTGTTTGTGAAGTTACCGGCGATGGCACGTCCGTCATCTTTGCTTCCCGTCATGCGATGGTAGAGCTTTGCAGTGGTGAGGTCGCGGAAGTTGTTTGAAGGATTGTCCTCATTACAGAAGAAACCCTCAAGTCCCCATGTGTATGGGTTGAGATCACCATGGTGCTGTGCGTCACCATGGCCAAATCCAGTGGTAGATAGTCCCTTACCGTTATCGTCGATAACCATTGAACCCCATATAATCTCATCGCGTCCGTCCATATCGACATCGGCAATGCCGTAGTTGTGGTAGCCCTGTCCGTACCAAGGCGAACCCTTCTTGTTGTTCATCCAGCGCCAACGCTCCGTGAGCTGATGCGTGTTTGGATCGACATCGAGTGCCACGAACTTATGGCGTGTGTATATACCACGACCGAGGAAGATGCTTGGCTTGCGTCCGTCGAGATAAGGTGCGCCGAAGAAGAACTTGCTTGAGCGGTGGCCATAGCCGTCGCCCCACGCAGAGTTGAGGTCCGTCTCGCCTGGTTCAAATCGTGCGCAAGGGTAGCTGATTACCTGATATGGTTTTCCCGTTGCACCCTCGCAGTAGAAGAGGAACTCGTTGCCGTAGTGCGTGAACCACTCCACGCCGCCGGTCTTCGGAGTACGGTAGTTGGTCCACTTTGTGCCATTCTTGCCGTCAGCACCGATGGTGTATGTCGTGCCGTCAGCCATGTGTACCACGGAACCTTCCTCCAGGCGCATCACTACCTCGCCCTTGCCGTCCATGTCCCAGTCATAGCCTACGATGTTCTGCTCGTTGTTCTGGAAGTCACCCATGTTCGGACCGCAGTTGACCCACCACAGTACGGTGCCGTCAAGCTTCAGGACCTCAAGGAGTGAGTATTCGCCCGTAGCGGTATTGTTTACGGAACCGCCTTCCTTAGGGAAGCCCTGCGAACTCTCCTGCTGGTTAGTATATTTGAGAAGTATCTCGACCTGTCCGTCACCATCGACATCGACGCAGCACGCATCGTTAGGGATGTAGGTACACTTGAGGGATGCATCATGCTTAGGCTTTATCTCAAGGTAGTCGCTAGCCCATGCGGCAACGGCATTGCTCTTTGCCTGCTCCTTACCCTTCACTACGGCAGCAACCTGATAAGTGCTTGAGGTAGAGCCACCTGTGTCGGTATAGTTGGAGACAGTGAGTCCCTCGGCAACCTTCAAACCGTTACGGTAGAGGTTGTATGTTACGTCATAATACTCGTCTGCCTGAATACGCCAGCTGACGAAAACGCCGTTGGTGGTCTTCATGGCGACAATGCCTCTGTCGAGGCGATCCATGAAACGCTGCGCTCCTGCATTGACTGCTGCAAGGACAAGCGCCAGAGAAATAATTAGTTTCTTCATATTGTCAGTAAGTGTTGTTTTGGTGTCAAGTAAAAAAAACTCAAAAATAAAATTCTTACCGCTGCGCTAGGCCACACGAATTACCATGAATTACCACGAATTTATTCACGAAGCTTTTTCTTTTGATAATCAACATTATAAAAAAGTTTAATGTTAATTCGTGACAATTCGTGATAATTCATGTAGCCAGCGCAGCGACTATAAAGTTTTATAGGGTTATCATCATCATCAGTTGCCATCCGGCTTCTTTCCGTCGAAGAAGATGGCGTCAGGCCAGTAGAACTGCTGGTAGTCGTCTGGCTGCTTAGGGTCGAAATCCACCCAGTCGGTGCGCAGATGCTCCACGAGAGGAGAGCCTAACTGCTTGAGCCCCATAACGATGAGCTTCGACACCTCGTATGCTCCGAACGGATTGAAGTGTGTGTTGTCCTCGAACCTACGCGTCTGCCATGGGAAGGTACCCATGTCATAGTGTACAAGGAGGCGCTTGCTGCCCTCGCTGCCCATCGTCTCGAAGAGCGTCTTCGTTGACTGGTTGAGGTCTATGAGCTGCACCTTCTCGCGCTCTGCCACCGCCTTCATGGCAGCAGGGAAGTCGCCGTGGGTGTTGCGTATGGTGCCGTCCTTCTCGAAGAAACGACGCTGCGTAGGTGTGCAGAAGATGATGTTGCCACCCTTCTGACGCACGAGGTCGATGTATTTCTTGAGGTTTACGGAGTAGTGGTACCACGCACCGGCGCCCGGTCCCTTCTCCTTCTCATCGTTATGGCCGAACTCACAGAAGACGTAGTCGCCCGGCTTCATGACGGAGAGGATGTATTCGAGGCGGTTCTGTGCGAAGAAGGTGCCTGCGGTGAGTCCGCTCTCGGCGAGGTTGCAGACAGCCACCTTGTCCTTGAACCAGTAAGGGAAGATCTGTCCCCACGATGCCCAAGGTTCCTTGCCCTGGTCAACGACGGTGGAGTTGCCGCAGAGGAACGCGGTGATGCAGTCCTGCTCCGGTTCTATGGTGACGCTCTGCACGGCAGGGTTGGCACCGTTGAACTCCAGCGTGAGCTTCTCGTCCCACGAGAGCGAGCCGACCTCGCCCGGCTTGATGCGCACCTTGCCCTGCACGTCGTTGCCCTTGCCGTCCTTTGTCCGGTAGTTGACGTCACGCTTGTTGACGAGGAACGTAAAGGTCTTCACCTCTCCTTTCTTCGTGAGTATCTTGCCGGTCATCATGCGGCGGTTCTCTGCGCGGACGATGGTCTCTGCAGCACGCGACCTGGAGCCGACAGCGACGGTGACGCGGTAGTTGCCGTCATCCACTTTCTTAGAGAAATAGAATGGCGCCTGCTGCTTCGCCTTGGGGTTCTGGGCGTCGGTGAGGTCGTAGCCAATACCGTTATCCGCAGTATATTTCTGCGAGAACTTCGTGAGGTTGTAGGTCTCTGCGGAGGCAGTCATCGCCGCCATGCAGAGGAGTGATAATATAATTTTCTTCATTGTCAAGTTAGCATTTAGTTGTGCAAAGTTACGAAATAATTTGGAAAGATGCAAGAAAACGCTCATATTTTTAATATTTGTTTGCACTCGCGTGCGAAGAAAGTACGGCATGAACGAGGTCGGTGCAAGACGAAAACGACGCCTTGGACAATGCCACAGACATAAACATCCATCTGTTAAAGTTTTCTAAATTCGGCGTAAAAGCATGGATTTTGAGGGGTAAAAGCTATCTAATTAAGGCGTAAAAGGTATCTTTTAACACTGTAAAAGCATAGAGATTGGAGGGTAAAAGGTATGCTTTTAACACTTCGGAGGGTAGAAATCGGGGTCGGAAGTGATTTTCAGAAAACCAACACCCTGTATTTCGCGTTTTAAGACGCCTTCACGGCGATGAGGTTCAAAATAGCATGGTTGTCCACCGAAGTCACTTTAACACTTTCTGATGAGTTTTCCGTTTTTGGCTCAGCTACAAAAAGTAAGTATTTCAGAGCCTTATATCAAAATGCTTACGATTTGAAAGCGATTTGCCGCTTTTTTATCGCTGCGCTAGCTACACGAATTAACACGAATGGTCACGAATTAACATTAAACTCTTTTAAATTATTGATAATCAAAAGAAAAAAAGCTTCGTGAATAAATTCGTGGACATTCGTGCTAATTCGTGTAGCCGAGCGCAGCGGTTATACATTACTTACGATTTGATAGTGCTTTGACTTTTTGTTGTGGACTCATTTCTAGGACTTATGAACATCAACCTTCATCTATCAAATACAAATCTGACCCAAGGACAAAAGAAAAAGCGCTACACATCGCTGCGTAACGCCTTTGGAAGGAGGAGAGCCTCTTGTCGGATTCGAACCAACGACCCCGAGATTACAAATCACGTGCTCTGGCCAACTGAGCTAAAGAGGCGGGTGGGCAAGCTACTTACATCGCACCGCTACGACCAAGTACCTTTGCTATGTTCCCATCCTGGAGGATTCCGAGGGAGCTGGTCGTGCAAGACTTACCCATTTTCTGTAAGCGGTTGCAAAGGTACGCATATTTTTCCGAAAAGCAAGCGCCGCAACATGAAAAGTTTGTTGGTTTTAAGATATTTTAAGAAAAACACATTATTATATATTGCGTATGTGCGAGAAATTTTGTACCTTTGCAACGTTTTTCAAAAAAAAGTAAAGGAAAGAGAATGATAACACCAAACGAATACATACAACTCAAGGCTTTTGCCCGCCAGGATGGTTTCCTCATGGGCTGCCTCTGGATCTTCACCTTCGGATGTTTCCTCGGCAGCATGGAGCAGCCGGACCTTCAGATAGGGTTCATGGCAGGCGTGATACTGACACCGGTACTGGCATACATGCGCCTGAAGCATTTCCGCGACAAGGTGATGAGCGGCGCCATATCATACCGAAGGGCCCTCGCCTTCATGTTCCTCACGCTGGCATACGCCTCAATGCTGATAGCTGCGGCGACGTACATCTACTTCTATTTCTTCGACAACGGACTGTTCCTGAGCACCATACAGCAGAACCTCTCGCTGCCGGAGATACGTCAGGCGTTCACCGATGCCGGCATGAACCCTAAGGACCTGGACACGCAGATAGCCACAATCGGCGAGGCGCGACCTATAGACTTCGCCCTCAACATCTTCTGCAACGGCATCATCTGCTCGACAATGCTTGCCGCAGTGCTGGCACTGTTCGGAAGAAGGGTGACACGAATCACCGCATAAACATAAAAACAAAACGCTGCGCTGGCTACACGAATTACCACGAATTTTCATATTGCAAGCGCGACATTATATATAAAAAAACAAAAAAGACTATGGATATTTCAGTTGTAGTACCACTATATAACGAGGAGGAGTCGATTCCGGAGCTCTATGCGTGGATCGAACGAGTGATGAACGAGAACAAGTTCAGCTACGAGGTGGTGTTCGTCAACGACGGTTCTACGGACCGTTCGTGGGAGATCATCGAGGAGCTGTCGAAGAAGGACGAGAGGGTTCACGGCATCAAGTTCCGCAGGAACTACGGCAAGTCGCCGGCACTCTACTGCGGCTTCGAGGTCGTTAAGGGCGACGTCATCATCACCATGGACGCCGACCTCCAGGATTCTCCCGACGAGATACCGGAGCTGTACCGCATGATAACGGTTGACGGCTACGACCTCGTCAGCGGCTACAAGCAGAACCGCAGCCAGGGCGACCCGCTCTCGAAGACCATTCCTACGAAACTCTTCAACGCCACGGCGCGAAAAGTCAGCGGCATACACAACCTCCACGACTTCAACTGCGGCCTTAAGGCTTACCGCAGGGACGTGGTGAAGAACATCGAGGTGTATGGCGAGATGCACAGATACATGCCATACCTCGCAAAGAACGCCGGCTTCGACAAGATCGGCGAGAAGCCCGTACACCATCAGGCGCGCAAGTTCGGCAAGTCGAAGTTCATGGGATGGAACAGATTCGTGAACGGCTACCTCGACCTCATCACGCTATGGTTCCTCAGCAGCTTCGGCAGAAAGCCAATGCACGTCTTCGGTTTCCTGGGAAGTCTCATGTTCTTCATAGGCTTCATCTCTGCCGCGGCAATAGGCATGGACAAGCTGTGGGCACTGAGCCAGGGTATTCCGCAAAGACTGGTGACGGACTCTCCATACTTCTATATCGCCCTGACAATGATGATAATAGGTACGCAGCTGTTCCTCGCCGGCTTCGTGGCAGACCTCGTCAGCCGCAGCTCGCAGGGAAGGAATGAGTACCAGATAGAGAAGACGGTGTAGTATAAAAAAACCGACTTGTACAAACGAAATCTACATAATAAAAACCGACTTGTACAAACGAAATCTACATAATAAAAAATTACGGAAAATTCGCGGATAATTCACGGTAATTCGCGTCAAAAAAAAGTATAATGCCTTCGGCTTAAAACGTAAATGTCCGTAAATTACCCGTGAATTTTATCGTAAATTTTTCTTTGTACATTCCGAATTAACCCAAGATACATTTTGAAGAAGTTATTTTATTACATAATGGTGATGATGGCGGTGGGGATGAGCGCTACGGGATGCTCCTCCATCGAATGCAACCTGCAGGGACGCGTGGTGTGCCACTACGAGTTCCAGGACCGCAACGGTAATACCATGCAGTCGCAGTTGCCGGTGAGTGTGACGCTGCATAGACCGGAAGCAGAGACAGACTCGGTGTTTATCAACAGGCAGGCGAACGCAGCAACGCTTGACATACCAATGAGTTACAGTCTCACGACCGACACAATGACGCTTACGCTGCACCTTACAGAAAGCACCAGCGTGTCGGACATGATGTTCGTAACGAAAGAGAACAGGCCGGTCTTTGAGGAGGTGGACTGCGCACCACGCTATAACCACACCATAACGGCGGTCAGCTCAACGCATAACTTCATAGATTCGCTAATCATCAATAACAAACAAGTCAACAACAATGCAACTAAGAATATTATTATTCGTCTTGCTCTGCAGTAGTCTGATGCCTTACACTGCCTTCGGACAGAAGAGGGGAATGGAAGAGGAGAAGGACACGACGAAGCTCTTCCAGGGTATTGCCGTGGGCTACAACCTCGCAGGCACGGTGATGCGCATGGTTGGCGACTACGGAGAGTTCGAGGGTATGGTGCAGGTGAACCTCAAGGACAAGTATTTCCCGCTGGCGGAGCTGGGACTTGGTTCGGCAAAGCACCCTACGGACATCGTGACAAACATCCAGGCAAAGACGAACTCACCGTTCATCCGTCTGGGTTGCGACTACAACATAGCGAAGAACAAGCACGACGACTACCGCGTACTGTTCGGCGTGAGGTATGGTTTCACGAACTTCAAGCAGGACATCTCGGGCATTATAGAAGACCCGGTATGGGGTGGCGAGCTGTCGTATGTCGTTGATGATAAGTCGATAAGCTACCACTGGGGCGAGATAGTGTTCGGCGTGGATGCGAAGCTATGGGGACCGGTGCGCCTCGGATGGACCTTCCGCTACAAGCGCAGGCTCTACGCCAATGAGCCGGAGGGGCAGAACCTATGGTACGTGCCTGGCTACGGCATGGAGAGTAATGCCCTCGGAGGTACGTTCAACGTGAAAATAGAATTACATAAAAAGAAGAATGACAAAAAATAATACGATAAAGATTCTGCTGCCGGTGGTGGCGGTGCTGATAGCTGTGGTGGCTGTCGTCTCGTTCAAGAAGGAACAGGGCACGGACAGCTACCAGAAGGATTCCGGCTTTGTATTCGGAACGTCCTATAACATAACGTACAACTACGGCGAGAACCTCAAGGACGAGATAGAGAAGGTGCTGAAGGATGTTGACAATTCGCTGTCGCCATTCAACGAGAAGAGCACCATCACGGCTATCAACAACAACGAATGTCCGGAGATTGACGATATGTTCTACGAGGTATTCAACATTTCGAAAGACGTAAACAAGGAGACCGACGGTGCGTTCGACATTACCGTTGCACCGTTAGTGAATGCGTGGGGCTTCGGATTCAAGTCGGGCAACATGCCGGCAGAGGACAGCATAAAGCAGATTCTGCAGTATGTGGGATTCGAGAAACTCGACCTCATCGGCAGGATTGTAAAGAAGAAAGACCCTCGCATGATGCTCGACTGCAGTGCGGTAGCAAAGGGCTACGGCGTGGATCAGGTGGCGCTGATGCTTGACGAGAAGGGCATCAAGGACTACATGGTAGAGATTGGCGGCGAGATAGTGGCGAAGGGTGTCAGCCAGAAGAAGCAGCCATGGCGCATCGGCGTTACGAAACCGACGGACGACAGCCTCTCGGTGAACAATGAGCTGGAGACGGTATTGCAGCTGACGGACATCGCTATGGCGACATCGGGCAACTACCGTAACTTCTACTATAAGGACGGAAAGAAGTATGCGCACACCATTGACCCTAAGACAGGTAAGCCAGTGCAGCACAATGTGTTATCGGCTACGGTGCTGGCACCAAGTTGTGCAAGGGCGGATGCCTATGCTACGTCGTTCATGGTCTTAGGACTTGAGAAGGCTCAGGAGATTCTGAGCAGGCACAAGGAGCTTAAGGCATACCTTATTTACACCAACGACAAGGGAGAGTACTCCGTATGGCATTCGCCAGGGATTGGGGAGTAAATATACGGTTAGTAGGTTATACGGTTAGTAGGTTGTATGGTTATAAGGTTGTATGGTTGAAACGACAGAACTATTGAAGAATTCTCCGCTGTTTCTTGGTTTGACGCAAGGGGAGCTGAACGATGTGACGCAGGATGCGCACCTCGCTCTGCACCACCACAAGAAAGGCAGCGCTATAGTCAGCGAAGGGGATGAGTGCCAGGGACTTGTCATAGTCGTGGAGGGGTGGATAGAGATAGACACCTACGCCGACAACAGGTCATACCGCATGACGGAGCTGATGCAGGCACAGCAGATGCTGGAGCCCGACAAGCTGTTCGGATTGACAAGGACGTACCGTTCTACATACACCGCCTACACCACCTGCACGTCGCTGATAATATCGAAGGAGGAACTGTCGAGGTTCATAACGAAATATCTCATCGTGCGCATCAACATAATGAACATCATCTGCAGGAAAGCGCAGCACATGGAGCATCTGCCGTGGATGGTGAGGTCGGCGAACCTGAAAGAGCGCATCGCCATGTTCATAAAGCACCACAGCCGCTATCCGGCAGGCAAGAAGGTGCTGCGAATAAAGATGACACAGCTTGCCATAGAGCTGAACGCCACAAGGTTGGACATCTCGAAGGCTCTGAACGAGATGGCAGAGGAAGAGAAGATACTGATAACGCGGAACATCGTTACCGTGCCTGCTCTGCAGCTACTTTAAAAGTAATAAGTAAAAAGTAATAAGTAATAAGTGATAATGAGTAATCCATTTTTCGAGAAATATACGACGCTGCATGAGACGGCACCGTTCGACAAGATAAAGCTGGAGCATTTTGAGCCTGCTTTTCTTGAGGGTATAAAGCGTGACAAGGAACATCTGGATATGATAATAAACAATCCGGAGCCACCAACGTTTGAGAATACCATCGACCCGGCAGAGGAAGATGAGGAATACTACGACCTGCTGGGAAAGGTGTCATCGGTGTTCTCGAACCTCCTCTCGGCAGAGACAAACGACGAGATGGAGGCTCTTGCGCAGAAGATGCAGCCGATACTGACACAGCACCAGAACGACGTGATGCTCAACGAGAAGCTGTTCCTCAGGGTTAAGGCGGTGTATGAGAACCATCGTGAGCTGACACCTGAGGAGGAGACGCTGCTGAACAAGACGTACGAAGGCTTCGTGCGCTCCGGTGCACTGCTCGACGAGGCTGGCAAGGAGAAGCTCCGCAAACTGTCGGAGGAGGCAAGCATCCTGGGACTTCAGTTCTCGCAGAACGTCAGGAAGGAGACGAAGGATTACATCATGCACCTTACCAGCGAGGAAGATCTCGCAGGACTGCCCGACACACAGAAGATGGCGGCTCGTGAGGCTGCGAAGGAGCGTAACCTTGAAGGATGGGTAATAACGCTCGACTACCCTTCATACGGTCCGTTCCTGCAGTATGCGGAGAAGAGGGAGCTGCGCAAGGAACTGCTCCTCGCCCACTCTACTCTCTGTACGCACGAGAACGAGACGAACAACCTCGAGATATGCAAGCGCATCGTGAACCTCGCTCGTGAGGAGGCACAACTGCTGGGATATCCTTCATACGCCGACTTCGTACTGAAGAAGCGTATGGCGAGCAGCATAGCGAATGTCTATGACCTGCTGCACAAGCTCATCGACGCGTATAAGCCTACTGCCATAAAGGAACGCGCGGAGGTAGAGGCTATGGCAAAGCGCATGGAGGGCGACGACTTCGAGATGCAGCCATGGGATACGGCATACTACTCCCACAAGCTGCAGTTAGAGAAGTATAACGTTGACTCTGAGATGCTTCGACCTTATCTGGAGCTGTCGAAGGTGATTGGTGGCGTCTTCGGGCTTGCCACAAAATTGTACGGTATCACCTTCAAGGAGAACAAGGATATTCCGGTTTATCACCCTGACGTGAAGGCGTATGAGGTGTTCGATAAGGACGGGTCGTTCCTCGCTGTCTTCTATGCTGACTTTCACCCACGCAAGGGAAAGAGAGGCGGCGCATGGATGACGGAGTTCCAGGGGCAGGAGATAAACCACAAGGGTGAGAATGTCCGCCCTCATGTATCCGTGGTGATGAACTTCACGAAGCCTGTAATGGCGGCTGATGGCGTAACGGTAGAGAAGCCGGCACTCCTCACACTGGGTGAGGTGGAGACCTTCCTCCATGAGTTCGGACACTCGCTGCACGGTATGTTCGCAAACACCCGCTTCGGTTCACTCTCGGGAACAAACGTATGGTGGGACTTCGTGGAGCTGCCATCGCAGTTCATGGAGAACTACGCCCTCGAAAAGGAGTTCCTGCATACCTTCGCCTTCCACTATGATACGGGAGAGCCAATGCCTGACGAGCTGATAGACAGGGTTATAGCCGGCAGAAACTACAACGTGGCTTCTGGTTGTCTCAGACAGGTAAGTCTCGGACTTCTCGACATGGCATACTACACTAAGACGGAGGAGTTCACCGACGACATCATACCTTTCGAGAAGGAGGCATGGAAGGAGGCCATCATAGGCAAGCAGCTGCCGGAGTCTTGTATGACGGTACAGTTCTCGCACATCATGGCGGGTGGCTATTCTGCTGGATACTACAGCTATAAATGGGCTGAAGTGCTTGATGCTGATGCCTTTGCAGTATTCAAGAAGGAAGGTATCTTCAATACGGAGACGGCGCAGAGATTCCGCGACTGCATACTATCCAAGGGTGGCACGGAGCATCCTGCTGTGCTTTATAAGAGATTCAAAGGTAGCGACCCTACCATCAACGCATTACTTGAAAGAAATGGAATCAAAACAGAAAAAGCTTGACGAGCGTTATCTGCGCATGGCAAGGATATGGGCAGAGAACAGCTACTGCAAGCGCAGGCAGGTGGGAGCCCTCGTGGTTAAGGACCACCGCATCATCAGCGATGGCTACAACGGTACGCCGAGTGGCTTCGACAATGTGTGCGAGGAGAACGACGTGACGTTCCCGTACGTGCTGCATGCGGAGGCTAATGCCATCACGAAGCTGGCACGCAGCCACAACAACAGCGACGGTGCAACGCTATACGTCACGGCATCGCCATGCATAGAGTGCGCGAAACTCATAATCCAGGCTGGCATCCGCAGGGTTATCTACGGAGAGAAGTACCGCCTGGACGAAGGGTTGAAGCTCCTGCAACGTGCTAACATAGAAACAGAATATCTCGAGTTAGACGACTCAACGAAATCCGAGTTAGACGACTCAACGAAGTAAATAATACGGTAATTCTCAGAAAAGAAAACTCTATTTGATGAACAAGAACAGATACATGCCGCTGATTATGGCGCTCTGCGTCGTTGTCGGAATACTGATAGGCACCTTCTATGCCAATCACTTCTCCGGCAATAGGCTCAACGTCATCAACTCCGGCAGAAACAGACTCAACAACCTCCTGCACATCATTGATGATCAGTATGTTGACACCGTGAACATCAACGATCTCGTGGAGAAGGCGATACCACAGATTCTTGCGGAGCTGGACCCCCACTCCACCTATATCTCAGCGAAGGATGCGAAGACAGCGAGCGACGACCTGAAGGGTTCGTTCTATGGTGTAGGCATCGAGTTCGTGATACGTCAGGACACCCTGCACGTACAGAACGTCATCTCTGGTGGTCCGGCACAAAGGGCAGGACTGCTTGCGGGAGATAAGATTGTGGCAATCGACGGCAAGCCTTTCGTCGGCAAGGACGTGACGAACGAAGAGGCTATGCACCGCCTGAAAGGTCCGAACAAGACTAAGGTGAAGGTCGGCATCGTGCGCTATGGTTCCAATAAGGTACGCACGTACGAGATAACGCGTGGTGAGGTGAAGACGAAGAGCGTCATGGCCACATACATGCTCGATGAGAAGACGGGCTACATACGCATCAAGAACTTCGGCGAGAATACCTACGCCGAGATGCTCGTATCGCTGGCACAGCTGCAGCAGGACGGTTTCGAAAACCTCGTCATCGACCTGCGCGACAATACCGGCGGATACCTTGAGGCTGCGGTGCAGATGGCTAACGA
>CAMADY010000053.1 GCA_945831805.1 uncultured Prevotellaceae bacterium | reverse complement strand
TACTTACATAATAACGACCCTTAGTTTTTGAGGCAGCAACTCCCCATACACCGAAGCCATTCGTAATAGAAGCAGATATAGCCTCTGCAGTCTCCTTGGTTGTAGTGAATTCCCATGCACGAGGTTCCTTGATACCAGGACCCTTTGTTGTGAGAACGAGCACGATTGGCTCCTCGATAACCTTATAGAATGCGCCACCCTCTTCACCGACAGTGATCTTATTGATTGTAACGGTGTAAGTGGTGTTCTCTGCAATCTGACCCTCAAAGAGAATATCAGAAATAGAGAATGACACACCCTCCTCAAGATTACCCTTAAGACCTTCAAACTGACCAGCTTCTGGGTCTTCAGTTGTATCAATAATATCGCTAGTAATGACACCATCAATAGTTACATGTGTAGAAAGAAGAATGTTCTTGCTCTTAGGGAATGTAACCTTGATAAGGTCTGTTGCATCCTTAGAAATCTTAGTGTTGGTCTTTGGAGTAACAGAGATAGAACCTAAAGAAGGGTTCTTGTCAACAACAGTCTCATCCTTTACCTCTGCCTCGATGAAATAGAGGTGACAGCCCTTGGTAGCCACGATTTCTACGTCAACATACTCATCAGCACTTGCAGGGATAGCGTACTCAAATTCCTTATAGTCTGTAGTAGTCTGTGTAGCGACTTCAACACCACCTGCAATAACCTTGAAGCCACGAGCGTCAGATGGCTTGTGAGACTCAACACCGAGTTTGAGTGTAGAACCAGACTTTACGTTAGGAACAATAATCTTTGTAGCAGTACCCATTACCCAGATGTATGAACCACCCTTGTAAGGACCCCAGTTGTTTACGTCCTGTGTCTGACCATAGTTGAATGCGAGACCAAGGTTGTACTGAGCGAGACCATCGTGACGGAGGCCCTTGAGCTCCTTGATAGCCTCACCACCAGCAGTAAGGTCATCGTTAGCGTCGAGAGTAGGAGTGTTGATCCAGCGGATCTCATTGCCTGTGATGTAGTTCTTATCAGCAGACTCAGAAGTTGTCCAGTCCTCAGCAGCGCAAACCTGATTTACAGTAGCCTCAGAGAAAGCAGAGAAGTCCCACTTCTTGATGTTCTTGTCGCCATCACCGAGTACGATAGAAAGGATCTCGATACCACTCTTTGGTGCACCATTAACACCAATTGAGATCTTAAGGTCACCGTCAGCAATTACTGTTGCCTCTACTGTAGTAACGCCACCTTCTGGTGCACCATCAGCATCACGACCAATACAGATGAATGAAGAGTTGCCATTTGCATCCTGAGCATTGTCAAGAGCAAAGCCACGGTCTGTTGCTGTAGGTTTAGCAGACTGAGCCTTGATGACAACCTTCTCACCAGCAGTAACGCCCTTGATAGTGATAGCACAGTTCTTCTGGAGACGAATGTTAGTAATACGATAGAGGAGTGCATTTACAGCTGCAAAATCAGAGAAGTAAAGACCTGAGAGTTCCTTCACTACATTGCCGTTAGCCATTGCCTCGCCATTGATGTTGGAAGCAGAAGCCCATGCAGTAGTAACACCATCAGCAACGGTCTTAGTCCAAGAAGCATCTGCATCGAGAGCTGCACGAGACTCATCGCTAACACCCTTTGAGAAATCCCATGTCTTACGGCTCTGTGCATTTGCACTTACCGCAAACATAAGCATCACCAACGAGAGAAGAGAGAAAATTTTCTTCATAATTGTCAGTTGTTTAATGATTAATAAATAAATGAATTGATAGTTAATATATTATACGACGCAATCAGAAGTCCAAGAGTTTAAAGTATGACGTTAGATTGTAATAAACAAAGAGCGAGAAACTTTGAACCCTTGGGCTTCTGATTATCTATACTTTACTTGAAAGGCAGGTAACAGTTCTGAGTTGTGATGCCAGCCTTCTTAGCAGCGAGCTTGTCGCTAAGCCAACGGTCACCGAATGCTGCACCGTAAGGAGAAGCCTGGTTCTTGTGGCGTGCAATACGGAGGAGGTCAGAGAAACGACGTCCCTCGAATGCGAACTCCATAGCGTACTCATCACAGAGGAGGTCCTCCATAGCGTTGATGTACTCATCCTTAGTGTAAGCACCACCACCGACACCGAACTTAGCACGGATCTGGTCGATACGCTTCTCTACTACTGGCTTGTAGGAGTATGGTGAACCCTTGCCTGAAACAGCTGTCACACCAGCACCGTGGGTGTGGATTCCCTTGATGTAGTTGGAAACGAAGTACTGCTTGTTGAGCTGAGAGAGGAATGGTGGGAGACCATCGCCATCCTCAAGCTGCTTGATGTATGAGTCAGGAATATAGTAATACTCTTCCGGATAGCCAGGGTTGTTTACTGTTGGCTCTGGGCGCTTAGAAGGACAGAACTCAGCAAGTTCCTTGTTAAGACCAGTCTTCAGCATACCGAAGGCGAGCTCCGGATAACCCATACGGTTGAAGCACTCTGCTATACGCATATAAATAGAGGTGGTTCGATAGATGTAGAAGTAACCAGTACTTGGCTTGTTTACATATACATTGTTCTCGTAACCCTGATATCCCTCACGAATAGAAGCTGCACGAGCGTCACCCTTGTCTATGCTGCTGATAGTGTAAGGATCACAACCTAACTCTGCATTGTCCTTGGTATTTGTGAAGTAGTAGTATGGCGACTTCTGGCTGAGGTCATTGAATGCCTCGCTTGGTACAACCATCATATCAGGCTTCTGAGGACATGGGAAGTATGTATTTGACAGAGCGTAGGTATTCTTGCTGATACCATAGAAGTCGTATCCGAAGATAGAAGGAACTTCTGTTGTCACACCATTGGTATAGTTTACAGCCATTGGAATGTAAGTAGCAATACCATTTCTGAGCATACCTCTGTTACGGTCCTCAGAGAACTGTGCGTCCCAAGTAGTAAAATATGAATTCTCAGCATACTGCTGGTGAGCATAGTTGGTATTGAAGTCAGTAGGCCACTCGAAGGTAGTAGCTTCAGTTCTCGTTCTGTTAAGAGTATTGTATGCTACATCCGTAAAGTCAGACTGCTTGAGCTGATTGATAGCAATATACTCAAGGTAGTCATAGTAACAGTTGATAGCCTTCTGATACTGTCCAAGCTCAAGATAGAGGTCGCCAAGTACTACATTGTATGGCATGAAGCACATCTGAGTAACGACGCCATGCTTATCACTGCTGTTATAGTTCATACCTCCGAACTCGTAGTACAGTCTCTTATCTACATCCTTATCATTGTTACGGATATAGGCAGGAGCAATGAGCTGTGAAGGATCGTGAGAATCCTTGAGAGTCTGCAGATAGTCAGCCTGATCCTGGAGTATCTGAGTATATTCGGTAGTAGCAGTCTGGCTGTTCACATCAGACTTGTTGAGAACAGGTGTCTTGATGTAAGGTACATTACCATACTGAGTGGTCAGCTGAAGGTAAGTCCACGCACGGAATGCAGCAACTGAAAGATACTCGTTGATAGCAATCTTCACACCAGCAGCCTCCAGCATTGTATCACGCTTAGCAAGATAGTAGTTACAGTTGTTGATAACCTTGTAGTACTGATAAACAGAGTCGTACTTGTTCTCTGCACCGGCATTGAACATAGCGAGGTTACGCACATCGGTGGTAGCAGATACGGTAGGCGTTACGAGGTCGCCACGCAACTCGTTCTGCAAGAAGTACTGGTCAGCGAGCTGCTGCATAGCCTGCATGATACCGAATGTATAGAATACGGAGTCAGAAGGGAGGTTTATTTCCGGATCTGATACGAAGCTGGTACTGTCGGTCTGCATCATGTCAGAGCAAGAAGAAGCACCGAAGATTCCAGTTGCAGCGATTATTGCATATAATATCTTTTTCATTTTCTTTAGTTTTTTACAGGTTAATCTTAACACCAAGGAGGAGTCTTCTGCCCTGTGCTACGTTGCCGGCATCAATACCCTGATAGATAGCACGGTTACCAATGCTGAACTCTGGGTCGTTACCGGTGTATTGTGTGAGAGTGAAGATATTGTGTACCTCACCCCATACGCTGAGTCCCTGTAGCCATGACTGCCATGACTCTGGTACAGGAATCTCGTAAGCAACAGACATTGTCTTCAGACGAAGGAAAGAACCATTCTCGATCCAACGGTCTGAGAAGCGGTTGTTTCCGTGAGGGTCACCGTATGTAGCCTTAGGGATGTTTGTCACCTGTCCTTCGAAACGCCAGCGAGCAATCTCAGCCACCTGCTGGTTGTAAGTAGTAGAACCAGAGTTGAGGATAGAGCGCTGATAGTTATAAACGTCATTGCCGATGCAGTAGTTGAAGTTCATTCCGAAAGTGAAACGCTTCCACTTCAGTGTAGCAAAGACATTACCATATACGTCCGGGTTAGGATCGCCGAGTACAACCTTGTCGTTCTCGTCAATCTCACCAGGAGCGTACTCACCCTTTGCATTGATAGGGTTAACATCCTGGAAACGAACGTCACCAGCCTCGAAGTAAACCTTTGAGCCTGTTGCGTCAACATAATAGAGTCCAGACTCCTGTGCCTCCTGTGTAGTGCTGAATACTCCACCTGTCTTGTAACCATAGAAACGGAAAGCAGAACCACCTTCAGCAGTGATGATGTTCTTGTCACCATAAACAGAAGAGGTGTATGCACCGTTAGCAAGGTCGAGAACCTTGTTGCTGTATGTACCGAGAGAAGCTCCAACCTCGAAGGTGAGGTTCTTCTGCACGATAGGCTTACCGCTGATAGAGAATTCCATACCAGTGTTCTGCACTCTGCCGTCGTTAACCCAGTAGTTGTTGATACCACCGATAGGGTTCTCGAAGCTCTTGAGTGCGAGCATGTTTGTAGTGAGATGTATGAATCCGTTAACGCCAAGAGAAACACGGTTGTTGAACATATTGAGCTGTGCGCCGATGTTCCACTTATGCGTTGACTCCCACTTCACCTCGTCGTTACCGATGTTGGTGAGCTGCATACCTGTCATCACGTTGGTGAAGCGGACGCTTGAGAAGATGTTCTGTGCTGCGTAGTTGGAGATATCATCGTTACCGCTGATGTCATAACCGGCAGAAAGACGGAGATAGTTGACAGGACCATTCTTTGGGAACCAGTTCTCGTTTGTCATTACCCAACCGAACTGTAAACTTGGGAAGAATGCCCAGCGTGTACCGAAGATCTTAGCAGAACCAGGAGCGTTAGCACCGAAGCGGCTGTTAGCCTCTGCAAGTACTGAAACTGTAGCGAAGTATCTGTTCTTGTAGCTGTAGTCACCGTTTACGTACCACTGCATCTGCTTCCATGTCTCATCAACACCACTGATGTTAGAGAAGTAGTTGTCACCTACAGTAAGGCGAGGATCCTTATCAGAGTCACCCTTGATCTTATAGTCGGTAGAGAGGTTGTTGTTGCTATAGCTGAAATAGTTGTAGCGGAAACCACCCATAACAGCAACATTATGTGCACCGAACTTCTTGTTCCAATCTACGTGTGTGTTAGAGATGATGTTATTCTCCTTCGAGAAGAGAGAAGCAACACGTGAATATACGGTACCGCGATCCTTGATGTAGAAAGCAGCCACGCCCTGGTTAGGACGATAGTATGCATCAGAGTGACGGTTGAGGTAGTAAGAGAAGTGTGTTGTCACAGAGAGATCCTTTGAAATCTCGTAGGTAGGAGCGATAGCAACATTGAAGAATGTGTTCTCGTTCTTGTTCTTACGCTCACCCTCTGCATTCTCCATGATGGCAACAGGGTTGGATAGTGAAGTACCATTAAGGCTATAGCCACCAGTAGTAGTAAAGAGATCGTCCGCCTCACTGAGGAGAGAGGTGAATCCCTTTACGTTTGCATTATACTGATAAGGGTTGAGCAATGGGCTCTTTATCAGAGAGAGTGCTGTAGGAGCAACAACAGGTCCTGCAGCGAGGTCCTGATTGAAACCATCATCAAAGAGCCAAGTGTTCGTTCTTGAGAAAGACATATCGAACTTGGTCTTGAGGTTCCAGAGGAGGTTGATGTCGGTGTTGAAGCGAACGTTCACACGGTCAAAGCTTGTCTCCTTAACAGTACGCTTAGCGTCAACATATCCTACAGAAAGGTTATACATACCGATGTCATCACCACCTTGTACATTCACACTATAGTTCTGTGTAAATGCGGTGTGATAGACAGGCTTCTGCCAGTCGGTATCGTTGTGGTATGTCTGATAGCCATACGCATTAGGATTATCGTTGAGGAAACGGAATGTCTCATTGTTCTCTAAGAGGAGTCTTGCATCAGAGATAGTTCCGAGAACCTCCGTAGCGTAGTTACGATACTGTGCAGCATTCATCACTGTAGGTGTAGAAGGCACGAAGATGTATCCGGCAGAAGCCTTTGCATCAATACGTGTAGCCATAGAGTGACCACGCTTAGTATCAATGAGTATAACGCCGTTGGCACCACGGGCACCATAGAGCGCAGTAGCATTCTTCAATACTGTCACCTTGTCGATATCCTCTGGTGAGAGTGTTGACAGCATGTTGAAGACGTCACCCTGATGGATGGAAGCCCTGTCACGCTGCATGTCAAGCTCCACGCCGTCAAGTATAACGAGAGGCTGTGAGTTAGCGTTGATGGAGTTGATACCACGGATGAACATTGTAGCACCCTGGTCAAGGTTACCATTGCGCATTGTAGTACGCATGTCAGCACCGAGACGTGCAGAGATTTCATCATCAATAGTGATGCCACCGCCCTTTGATACCATGCTGCTCTTTGCTGTATAGTCTGTTCCGTTCTCATACATAGCGTCGAACTTATCGCTGATAAGCTTAACGGCAACCTTCTGGTTAGCATCATTCTCCCTGATGCTTACCTGCTGTGAAAGATATCTGTTTGCCTCTACGTAGAGTGCAGTAGCGAAAGTAGGTACCTTGATGGTGAACTCACCCTTCGCATTTGTCATGGCAGTATAACGTGAATCATTGAGTGCCTGCACACGCACACCAGCCACCGGCTGCTTCGTAACATAGTCAGTTACGATACCGTTGAGAACGACTGTCTGGTTCTTGTCAACAACAGCCTTACGCTTAGGAGCCTCGAAGGTAGGAGCATCCTCGTCTATTTCGTCCTGAGCAAATGAAACAGTTGCTGTTGTCAGTGCCAGTGCACAGAGAGAGAGTCTGAGACTCTGACGCTGAAGGTTCTTTAATATATTGTTTATCATATTATTCTAGAATTTTATCAATTAGAATTTCTGAGATCTGTAATATTCCATAGCGCTCTCAGGTATCATGAAGATGCCACCGATACGAAGCTCATGGTCAAACTTCTTCTTGTTAGCAGTAGTATTCCACTTTACCTTGCTTGCATCATTTGTAATCATGAGCGTAGGAGCTACGTTAACTTTCCTGTCACCGATACGCTGCTGTATTCCGAAGTATGAAATAGGGAACTCAAACTCCAGCTCAACAACATTGATATAGTCAGGCTTGAGGACTATAGGGTCCGTTGACTTTGAAGCACCAGGAACATTCAGACGATACCACTTTGGTGTACCCTCAGCGTCATTGTATGCAAGATCAAAACGGAGATACTGACCAGAAGTATATACAGTTGCCTCTGGATCCTTCAGCTGCATAGGCATGATGACAACGAAGATGTGATACTTTGTAGCAAGTGTGTTGGTAAGACGGAAATCAAGCTCAGGGTTTGCAGTACCGTTTGTGAGCACGTCTTCATCAGTAGAGATATAAGACATGAAGCGTGAAGACTCAGGAAGGAGCATCTTCTTGATGAAGTCTGGGCACTTATATCTGTATTCTCCGTCAACAAAAGAATTCTTGAGGTCTGTACCTTTAATCCAAGCCTGTGTAGGATAGTTTGTGAAGAGAGTATCACGATCAGCGAGGAGCTCGCTCTTTACTACATCGTACGTTACGGCTCTTGACTTCAAAGCAAGCGAACGACAGATATTGCTGTTTGTCGGCTTGATTGAAATCACTGGCTCGTAAGTCTCGCGTGGAAGGAATGGGAACGATGTGAGGGAAGCAGCGAAACCATTGCTTCGCTCTTCTCTTGGACCCATAGCAGCAAGAATCTCGCTTACGTTGCTCAGCTTACGGTTGTTGGTAGAACGGATAGTATCGTTCTCAACATTTGACGAACCGTTGACGATGCTTGTGTTGTAAGTATCGTTATGCGAGAACACGAGGTTACGTGTGATGTTGTACTTCACGATAGAGTCTGTGTAATGTGCCAAACCACCGTCAAGAGACACCTTCGTTCCGTATATTACAGACTTGAAGTCTGACTGGAGAGCAGAAGAAGCAGCACTGTTCTCGTCAAGATAGATCCACTTGAATCCATCCTTGAACTTGTACTTGCTCTCGATGTCAGTATAAGCAGTCTGCCATGCCTCGCTTGTTGGGAAGAGCATGGTGTATGTACTATCCTCGTTGTCAAGCTGAGCATTGAGGATTCTTGACACTACAGGGTTTGACTCTCTATATACAGTGTCAAGATATGTCTGCTGACCGTTTACGAGCGGACCGAGAACAGACTTGCTCCTGTCGATAGTCTTCAGGTTATATGCCTGAATGAACTTCTGGAACTCAGGACTAGCAGGTACGTCAGCAATATACTGGAAGAGGTTGCTGTAGTACATTGACTGTCCATTGATAAGGTGCATTATACCGTTAGAAGTTGGTATGTTAGTCTGCTGGATCTCCTGCTTGTCAAAAGCAGCATTTGTGAAGTTGTGAATCTTCTCATTGAGTGTAATGACACGCTCGTTGACAGCTCCCTGAACAGGGAATGTGAACTGCGCCATGTGCTGGTTGAAGAACTGCTGCTTTATCTGCTCTGGCGAAAGCTTCTTCATTGCCTCAAGGTCGTAAGTACCATCAACCGGTGCCCAGAAAGTATAGCTCTGTGGTGCATTGAGCATATCCTGCGCACCAGCAGCCTGTATCAGTTCTGCAACTCCCGTGAGTTGTGGATTTGATACTATATTCTCGTATAAAGACTTGCCGGCAGACTCGCTTGAGAGTCCCGGAACCTCATTGTAGTCAGCGTAGTCAGAGCAAGCGGTGGTAGCAAGCAATGCGCCTGCTACTACCGTCATACCTATTTTATTTATATATTTCATATCGAATTCGTAATTATGAATTATGAACTATGAACTATGAATTATGAACTATGAACTATGAATTATGAATTATGAATTATGAACTAATTAGTACCAGTCCTCCTTCATGTCCGTAGCATTAGCAACGCTGACAGGACAGAGCTCAATGAAGTCGAATGACCAACCGAGGTTCTCATCGTTCACGAGGTTCTTGATACGGAGCCAGTAGTCCTTGCCCTGCTCGAAGGTCTGTGTACAGATGATACGGCGTAGCATCATCGTACCATATCCCCACTCAGAACGACAGCTGTACGAACCAACGATTTCCTTTGCAGCGCAATAGATGTCTGTCTCATCTACAGGCTTATATGTCAGCTTATCCTGCTTCTGGTTGAATGTACCACGAGAGAATGATGCAGGAGCGCGCATATATCCACGAACATGCATGTTCTGGTCACTCTCCACACCATAGTCGCTTTCCACCTCATCAGTAGCAGCAACGATTTCCTCGCAACCCATAACATTACCTGGCAGAGTAGGATCAGCGCAGGCATCGAAAGGAATGCCCTGAGCTATCATGTCAGCTTGATTGCTAGAGTTTCCGAGATAGAACTGCATGAGACCTCCACGACCCATTGGAGGATAGATGATACGCAACTCATACTGACCTGTAGGAACGTGAGGAAGCTTGATAGCGAAGTCGTAGGCATCCCATCCCTGGAACTGGTCAGAGTTGTTAGCGCGCCATTCACCCATTACGCAGAAGCGGAGGAGGGTGTTAGGGTTGTAGCAAACGATGTTGTCGAAGTAAGTATTGTCGAATGCCACACGAGCACCATTGTCCTCACCAGTCTGCCTCTTGTTGAGAGCACTGATTTCTGAAACAGTAGCGAAACGTACGTCGTTATTGATAAGCTCATAGAGGAATGTAGAAGAGTCGAGGCGCATACGCTCCTTCTGGCTGTTTACTGCATTCTCATTATATACGAGGATGTCCTTCAGGCGATGAACATATCCATTACGTGTCTCCTTACTTTTGCCATTAGTACGGTCAATCTCTACACCCTCGAAGATGATAGGGTGAGTAGCCTCGCTACCGAATGTTCCGAGCTCGTCAGTAAGAGTATTGTTCTTACGGTAGCGGTTGATATAGAGGTTTCCTGTCTCCTTTGGGTCGATCTGCCAGATCTTCATCAGGGTGTTAGGAAGCATTGTCTCGAAGTACTCCTGTGGCTCATAACCGTAAGCGATGTTCCAGTTAGAACCACCAACACTCTGCTCATAAACGATCTTGTCGATAGGCATACCAGCACGGAGGATGTGATAAGCAATGAACATATTAACGACATTCCACTTGTTGGTATAGTCGGTTCCAGTGCTTATCTGGATATTGTGCTCTCTTACGTAGTCATACCATGAAGCACAGTTCTGATACTGCTGGACGCAGTAGTTCTTCAGGTCCTCGAAGTTCCTGATGCCGTGAGCATTGAACACCTGGTCAGTCTCAGCAAATACAGTGAACTTAACCATGCAGACGTTAGGACACCAGAGACGATGCTTTGGATTCTCACGGTCTGTAGGCTTCTGCTGATAGTACTCAAATTCACCCGACGCAGTGTTAGCCTTCTTCTCCTCTACCTGAAGTTCCTTGTCAAGACCAGTCTTAACG
Source organism: uncultured Prevotellaceae bacterium (assembly GCA_945831805.1). Taxonomy (GTDB): domain Bacteria; phylum Bacteroidota; class Bacteroidia; order Bacteroidales; family Bacteroidaceae; genus Prevotella. Next base: position 8,994 of record CAMADY010000053.1, on the reverse strand, counting down.
AGTGCCTCGTAGAAGATACCGAAATCTCCAAGCTGCTTTATTTCATCGTCAGTGGTACGGTCAGAGCGTGGTATCAAGCCATTACAGATATGGAGATAACCGTTTGTTGCCTCTATATCACCTTCAACGATGGCTGTTATACCGTTGAGTGAAGACTTACCCTTATACGGACCACTCTTGAATGTAGCAGCAGTAATGGAACGTCCCTCAAGAAGAGTCTGCCATGTGTTACCACCTGTAATATCCATCTGCTGGTGGAGAGAACCGCAGATATGATATTTTGAGAGGTCCTTACAGAGAGAGTCAGACATGAGCTCTACCTTCTTCATCACGTCGAGTGCCTTGAAAGCCTCTGCCGAACCAGCTTCCCTGATACCATTGTGTGGTATGCGGAGGTTGTTGTCTGCATAGAGAGAGTCAAGATATACGGATACACCTTCATTGACAGGAGCAAAGAGTGTATATTTCTGATATGTTGACAATGTTCTGTCAAAGCCACCCTTTGCGAGAATAGAGCTGAAGGCAGACAATTCCTGACGTGTAGCAAGAATCTGTGCGAGTGTCATCTCACCATCTCCGTATGGCTGTATGTCTTCACCATCATCAACGCATGATGTGAGACCAGCGATGCCCATCATTGCAACGGCAAAGAATGATGCACCTTTCTTAATAATATTCTTATACATAGTGATGGATAATCTTTTAGTTTACAATAACGGGTTATTATTTCTTAGGGATGTTAGGGAAAACCGGATTCTGACGAATGTTGGTGTTCACCTCTGTCTCCTGCTGAGCAATAGGCATGTAGAGGTAAGGCTCTGTAGGCATCTTAGATGTCACAGCACCTGGATCACCATACTTGTCGCTAGTGAATGCTAGTTTGAAGAATGCCTCACTGTTGTAAGGGAAGTTACCGTTCATGTCTGCCATCAGAGTGCTGTAGTTGATTCCTGACATTCTGCGGTAGTTGTAACGAAGGAGGTCGAACCAGCGCTTACCCTCAAAGCAGAGCTCACGGGCACGCTCAAGCATTACGAGCTCTTCCATCTTCTCATCAGCATAGGTAGGATTAACGATAGCAGGGAGCTTGTTGGACTCAGATGTCTGCGCACGGTCATTGACAACTCTTATCAAAGCGTATGCCTCATCATATTTCTTGAGCTGGACGAGTGCCTCAGCCTTCATCAGCATAACGTCTGTCAGACGATAAACGATCCAGTTACGCTCGGCAGTACCAGTAGTAAGCTTTTGTGCCTTACATACACCCTCCATATCTCTTGCAGCACTTCTAGGAGCAACGTACTTTCGAACATAGAACATGCTGACATTACGGTCATCAGCCTCGAATACACTCTCAAAGAGACGCTGGTCGGTATTGTTCTTGAAGACGTAGTTAGCAGCACTACCATGCTTACCGTAGGTTCTAACAGCTCTGAGGTAACCCGTTACGCCAACGCCCGAGTTAGAAACATGGAAGAGAGTTGACCATACGGTATTAGCATTGCTGGAACTGTTACGCTGAATCTCGAAGATGCTCTCGTCAGCATTCTGAGGAGTGCTTTTAAAGGTGTTAGGAGAAGAACCGAAGAGGTCTGTGTAGAAGTCCTCACTGGATGAAAGGTAGTAATCCTTCTTATCCTGATTTCTTGGATTGTTTTCCGCCTCAGCCTTCTTTGCAGCGATTATCATGTCGCAGCATTCGATACACTTCTTATAATAAGAATCAGCAAGCTCTGCCTCTTCATGATGAACAGCGGCAAGCCAGAGATAGATGTCAGCAAGCAAAGCGTTGATAGCATCCTTGTTGATGTAACCTCTGTCGCGCGCATCACCGTATGCATTGTTTACAGGAGCGTTAGGCAGAGCACTCTGGAGGTCTGCTATACACATCTGAAGAACAGCCTCCGGAGCCATCTGTGGAGCCATGAGGTTGTCACTGCTCTCAAGATAGGCATGTGGTGTTACAGGAACATCACGGAAGCAGCGTACGAGAGTGAAATAGCAGTAAGCACGGAGCGACTTCATCTGTGCCTTTGCAGCCTCGTAGTCGCCCTGAGTAAAGTCCGGGTCGAGAGAAAGAGTCTTGTCTATATTCTCAAGCACGAGGTTACAGTAGTTGATGCAGGAATAGAGAGATGCCCAGCTGAGGAACATATTGTCCGGTCTCATCTGCATAGAGTATATCTCCTTAAGACCACGGAGTATGTTATTCTCAATATTGTACTGATCAGTGATTCTCAACTCGTCGGAACGGAAGTCCGTCCAGATGGTGTAGTTCTGAAGGAAGTCACCGCCACGCAGCTGTGCATAAGCTGTTGACATGACGTTATTCACCTCGGAGCCCTTCTTCCAGTAGTCTTCGTCAAGAATCTTATCGTCAGGCAGTATCACAGTGTCAACACATGAAGACAAAGCGATACAAGCCATTATTATAGAAAATATCTTTTTCATAAAAATTTATTTCTTTAATTATTCTTTCTATGGTTCAAAGCGTTTTGTCTTAGAATCCGATGTTGATAGAAGCTGTTACAGAACGGTTCACTGGAGTGCTGTTGCTGTCAGAAGCAGCGTTGTAGAGTCCAGGAGCGTGCTCCGGGTCAAGACCAGAATACTTTGTGAGTGTGAACAGACGGTTCATAGTAACGTATGCGGTAAGGTTGCTGAGACCCCACTTCTTGATCTGCTTCTTAGGGAATGTGTAAGAGAGCTGGATGTTCTGGAAGCGGAGGAACGAACCGTCCTCAACATAGCGTGAAGACATCTGCCAGTTGTAACCGTCACCGTAGAGAGCGCGTGGGAGCACTGTCTCGCTGCCACCGTCGCCATCCTTACGCCAGCGGTGTGTTGTAGAAGCACACTGGTTTGTAGTACCATACATATTCTCGAGGTTCATACGTGCGATGTTGACAACGTCGAATCCGGTACGGTATGTGAAACGTGTGACGAGCTTCCAGTTGCCGTATGCGAATGTGAAGCTGAAACCACCCTGGAGCTTTGGACGTGAGTTACCGAGATATACCATATCCTGCTCGTTGATGTTACCGTCGTGGTTAGTATCCTCATACATAGCATCACCACCCTCGAAGTAGTAGTTTGTGTCACCATCAAAATACTTCATGCGCTGTGGCTCAAGACCGCTCATTACGACCTTACCGTCAGCACCTACGACAACAGGGAATGTCTTGCCCTCAGCAAGCCACTGGTTGATCTGGTTCTCGTAGTCAGCAGTTGTCCAGTTGCTGTTAGACTGCTTCATGCGGAGATTGTAGTTTGTAAGAAACTCGTATGAGTACTGATAAACGCCCTTGTAGTTGTAGCCGTAGATAGAGTTGAGAGGCTTGTTGATCTCAACCTTCTGGTAGAGAGAAGCCGAACCGCGATGGCTGTATGCAGGGATGCTGTTGAGTCCTTCGAGTACACGCTCGTCCATCTCAAGGAGCTTGTTGGCATCCTGACCGAGGTTGAACTGTGCAGAAACGCTGAACTTCTTGTACTTGATGAACTTGTTACCACGGATGGTGAGCTCCCAACCCTGGTTCTTCATCTTACCCATGTTGCCATAAGCGAGAGTTGTCACACCACCCCATGCAGCAGATGTAGGGATAGGCACATTTCTCATGATCATATCGCGCGTAGTATTCTTATATATATCAAGGTCGAACTCAATCATGTCATCGAGTAAGCCGAGGTTTACACCGAAGTTGATACCTTCCTTCTTCTGAGGCTTGAGAGCATCGAGCTTCAATCCACTCATAGTAGTAAGGGTTGTAGAGTATCCTCCAGCAACACCTGTGATATATGGAGTTGTCGAAATAGAATACTGGTTGAAGTAGTTCTCAACCTTAGCAGACTGCGAACCGTTGATACCCCATGAACCACGGAGACCGAGCATAGAGATATACTTCTGGAGAGGCTTGAAGAAAGGCTCGTCGCTCACGTTGTAACGGAGAGAGACAGAAGGAGAGATGAACCAAGGAGTCTCTGGTCCGTACTTGGAAGAACCGTCACCACGGAGAGAGAAACCGAGGTTATAGCGACCCTTATAAGAGAAGTGTGCATTGTAGATCCAGTTGTGGTCGGCAGACTTCGTAGTAGCTACGTGGTTGTCGAGACCTACCATCTGCGCAGTAGCAGAAGACGACTCGATACCTGTTGGGAGCTGGTTCTCTGCTACATACTGGTAAGTATATTTACCCTTGATGAACTCATAGCGTGCAAGCATGGTGAGAGAGAAGTCCTCGTTCTTGAAGTGCGGTGTGAAGATGAGCTCTGCACGTGCACCGAGCTTGAACTGGTTGTTCTCACTGTCAGCAGCGAAGTTGTTGTAGCTTGAAGAGTAATAGTCGTTAGAGAGGGAAGCCGGTCTGAAAGTAGGCTTAGAGTTAGCATAGATATCGAAATAAACACGTGCGTTAGCAGTCAGACGTGTCTGATCGCTGCCAGTACCGAGAAGCTCATACTTGAGGTTGAAGTCAGGAGTGATGCTGTATGTCTGCTCCTTCTGCCAAGCCTGGTTAGCGTAAGCCACCGGGTTACCGATCTTCACAACGTCGTTGAGCTGCCAAGAAGTAATACCGTTAGAGGTTTTTGACTCCAGCTTGTTGTCAACGTCAGCACGGTTCATGAGGAAATACTCATACTCATTGCCATACTGGTCAGTACGGTTGATGGCAACGTTAGGTGCCATAGCGAATGCCATAGCAAGGATAGCATTGTGTGCACTGTTGTCCTTAGAGCTACCGATAGTGTAGTTCTTGAGGTTGTCGGTGTATGTCAAAGCGAAGTTTGTAGAGAATCTGATACGGTCAGAAACGTTGTAGTCGAGAACGAGACGTGTAGTGAGCTGGTTGAGCTTCTGCTTGATGATAGTACCTGTCTGGCTCTTGAAACCACCCGAGATACGGAACGAAGCCTTCTGACCACCACCGTTGATGTTGAAGTTAGCCTCGTGCTGCTGGCTGAACTGCTTTACCTCATCCACCCAGTCGGTGTTACGGTTCCAGTTGTTAGCATCAGGCCACTCCTGAGGTGTTGGGTAGTTGATCTCGTTGATACCTGTAGTAGCATCAGCTTTACGGTATCTGTTGAAGAGCGCCTCCTTGAGCATCATGGTGTAGTTGTCACCGTTAAGCATCTTGTAGCCGGAAGGCATCCAACCGCCAGTGAACTTGTAAGAGAGAGCCATCTTTGGTTTACCGCGCTGACCACGCTTAGTGGTAATCTGGATTACACCGTCAGCACCACGTGAACCCCAGATAGCAGTAGCAGCAGCATCCTTGAGTACTGTGATGGATGCGATATCATCCACGTTAACGGCGAGGAGAGAAGAGAAAGCCTCGTTGTCACCGTTGAGAGCCTCGTCGAGGTCGATATCCTCTGTGTTATACTCGAAAATCTTGTCGTCAACAACGATAAGTGGCTCACCGCTACTACCACGGAGCTTCATGGAAGTACCAGCACCGAGGTTACCGGAGTTAGCAACGATATCAAGACCGGCGATCTCACCCTGCAGGGCCTCGTCGGCAGAGGTGAACGCCATACCTTCTACGTCCTGGAGGTTAAAGGTTGACTGCGCGCCTGTAATCTCACGCTTGTCGATGTTAAGACCACCGGCAGTGGTACGGCGACCACGTACCGTAATTTCAGAAAGAGTAGTCTTCTCGTCCTCCAGCTTGATAGCGAAGGTCTCCTTGTCACCGATAACGGTTTCGAAGGTCTTACTACCAACGTAAGAGACAACGAGTTTGTTCTTCGGGTTCTTTATCTCCATGGAGAAGTTACCCATCATATCGGTCTGTGTGGCGTTGACAATACGCTTGTTGGCATCTCGCTCAACAACGTTTGCCATCATCACCGGTCCCATAGCATCCTCTACGGTACCAGATATGACCTTTCCCTGTGCCATTATCACCTGACAGATGACAGTGAAGAGAAGTGCCAATATAATTCTTGATTTTGACATAATATATATTGTCTTTTGGTTTATACTTTATCTGTCAATTTAATATGACTTGCTGTAATCCTTGTTATAGAAGAGAGGCTTGTCGATACCGTGTACCACAACGAATGAAGAAGAAACGATCTTCTTGTATTCGATGTTCTTGCCGTTAACAAGCTTTGTTTCTGGCGTAGAGACAACGAGGTCGCGGCAAATCTTGTTAGGAACAACAATCTTTGGCTTACCGTCACGGTTCATCTCTACAGCATCGTTAACATATACATCGTCACCAGCCTTCTGAAGCGAGAGAGCCTGTGCAATACCGAGGTCGTCGGTCTTGTATGTATAGAACTTGGTAGTAGGCACTTTCACGTCATCGAAGACAGAGTTGTTCTGGAGGTGATAGCGAACGAAGTCACGCATTGTAGTAAGCTTCTTCTTAAGCTCAGACTTCTTAGCCTTCAGGTCAGCCTCAGAGAGCTCACCATCTTCAATCTCCTGATAGATACTGTTAATGGTTTCCCACTTTGGCAGGCCGTGGCTGTATGCCTCTGCCAGGCTTGTTGGCACATAGATGGTGTAGTTATATGCACTGAGATAGTTCACTACATTGTTAGTACCAAATACGTTCCACTGCTTGAGTTTGTTATCTCTTACCTCCTGACTATCGCTATTAGAGAGAATACCGATTGCTGTAAGTATCTCTGACATCTGCGGTGAGCTGAACTCCGCACAGAACTCAAGGAACTCACCGAACTCAGGAGTCTCTTCCAATACCTCATATACGCTCTTTATAGTAGGCTGTATAGGCTGGTTCAGACGATATACGGTACCGTTCTTGATAGAAGCGTCCTTACTGTTCTCAGCGAATATCTCCGTAACAACAGAAGCAGGGTATGAAGTGTTTATCTGCGCACCGCCAAGAACTGTGCTGTTGTGAATATTGTCACCCTTGCCGTCTGGCACGTAGATAGCTCCACCATGCTTTGTGAGGTAGTAGTGGTTTCCGTTAAGGCCGTTAGTACCCTCAAGCACTACAGTGTGGTAGTTAAGCATATCCTGAATCTGAGTATTGAAGATACCAGACTCGATAGGAATCTCCTTAACGTTTGGATCAGGAGAGAAGGAATGTGCCACAGGGTCATAGAAGTATCTGTCAACAGCGATGCCGAACTTGTATGAAGGGTCAGTAATCTTGTAGAACTTAAGAGCCTTCATACCATCAGTATCAAACTTAGAAGCAGGGTCGATATAGTAGAAGTCATCATTATCAGTAGGGATAAAGAGTCCGTACTTAGCCTTCATAGAGAGGAGGTAGTAGTACATGTCGGCACCGAGAGTTGACTCTGTACCAGGTGTTATCTGGTGATCCTGAAGCATGTTACCCATGATGCGCATATTGGTATAAACAGAAGCAGGACCGAGTACAGAGTTGTAAAGTTCTGGAGCGAAGAACGTGTTCATCTTGTAGATAACACCGTTGTTTGCTATCTGCACGTTGTACTTGCCGTTACTGAAATCAATATGCTTCTTTTCTACGCCAAGGAACTCAAACGCGTCGTTCTGTACCGTAGCGAAAGTGCTAGGCACTGTCTTGGTGAGGTAAGGCTTCATGATATTGTTCAGCATGCTGGCAACGACAGCAGGGTCGCTGTTGTAGATAGCATCGAGGTGCTGGTCGATAGTATTCTTGATGTCGGCAGGCTCACATGAAAGACCTGGCACGCCGAGGTTCTTCACGATGTAAGCACCAGGACCGCTGAAGTAGTCCTCAAGAACCTTGTCCGTAGGAGCGAGGATAGCAGCGATATCTGTCTGCGGTGTAGATGTAGCAGAGGTACTTGCTACATAGTCGTTCCATCCTGGGTCGAAGTTAAGAAGATGCGTATCAGGAATAATCTTACCCTTCACCGGAGTATTGAAGAGCTTCTTCTGTGAGTTCTTAGAGAGGTAGCGGATAGCGTAAACCTTCTCCTGCGTACCGTAATCCTTGGAATACTCACGATAGTTTGTCATGAAGCCAGGAGTACCCTTGTCTGGATCGTCCATGTCAACAGGCACAGCGAAATAGTCGAGCATACGTGAGAGGTGACGAGTGTCACTGTTTGCACGAAGCATCTGTGCCATATTTCCTGGATTTACAAGCACCTTGCTTACCTGGTGTATGTAACCGTTCTGACAAGTCACGTTACCGGCAACGCTGTCCTGAAGTGACTCGGAGAAGTTCTTGTACACCTTATTATCATATATAAAGAGGTCTCCGGCAGAGTAGTCCTGACCGGTGATGACCTTGAAGTCATTGTCAGCACCTGCCACTGTCATACCATTCTGGAGGAAGTACTCACTTGTGAGGTGAACCATCTGCACGTCAGAGTTGTCGTAGAGTGCGTTGATGGACTGTCCGTTGTTCTTCCACTCAGCGAAGTAAGGGTTGTTCGCAGGCATATTCTGTGAGTAGAGAGGCTCTACAGAATATACGAGTGAAAGGTTAGTAGGGTGCTTGATGAGCACACCCTTCTTTCGTTCGCTGTTTACGGAGAGGTCTCCGGAAACGACAGCGTTGTCAAGCATTGACGAGAAGAGCAGCTGCGCCTTCTCCGAGTTTGTAAGCTGTTCGTAGCTCGACTTACCGAAAACATTGTTAGGATCCGCAAAGAATGCTGCGAATGCCTCATCGTTGGCAGGGAAGATTGTCTTGGAACCTGTCTTGCCGAGTACGTCAGCATAGTCAAGATCCTCGATGAGTCGTGTGTAGGTATTGAACGTACCCCTCAGCGACTTCGGATTCTTCAATTCTGCGTAAACGCTCTCACCAAGCCATGCTGGCAAATCTTTCTCCATGTCTTCTCTTGCCTGTTCGTCATCGTTGAGCGAACAAGAAACCAATCCGAGACACAGGAAACCTGCATACAAAATGATTTTTTTCATAAAGAATGAGTAGTTAGTTATATATATATAATTTATTTTCAGCATTTTATATTATTTGTTTAAACCATGCATACGGGCACAATAACCCAATATGCAATATTCAAAATGCAAAATAACAAAAAAAAACT
>CAMADY010000052.1 GCA_945831805.1 uncultured Prevotellaceae bacterium | reverse complement strand
CCTTGCGGCACACGCACCTGAAACGTGCGCGTCTACCAATTCCGCCACCTGGGCAAAATGTTTTATGAAAACAAGTTCTTAATGGTAAGAATGCTTCGCGCTATTTCTTGTTGTTCCAATAAATTGAGCGGAAAACGGGACTCGGACCCGCGACCCCAACCTTGGCAAGGTTGTGCTCTACCAACTGAGCTATTTCCGCATTCAAACCCTTCGAAATATTGTTTTCTAAAGGTGCATTTCTCTAAATGCGATGCAAAGGTACGACTATTTTGCGAAACTGCCAAATGTTTTTCGATTTTTTTTTTTATTTCTTACAAAAATTACCCTATAATTGATATTTATCAAGTAAAATAAGTATATTCAACGTCAAAACAACTGTAATTCGATAAAAAACGTTCTCTGCACGACCGACACCTATTTAGCTGTGTAGCTACTATATATAATAATGTATATAGAGAACGACTTTTATACTTACACCGAATGCTATATAATAAAACATTGTTGTGTTTTGCATCTAACAATGGAGAATATTACACGGATGACGTGATGATTTGCAATAGATAACACGACGAATTGTGCCCGATGCTGTGCAGAATGAATATTCAAGAAATCTTAAAATGGTATAAAAGATATGCCCTTATTTGCGTATATCAGAAAAAATTCGTAACTTTGCGACTCAAAAAACATTAGAAGATATACAAATTTATAATTATTTATAATTATGGCTCAGTCAATAGACATCAGAGAACTGAATGCTCTCATCGAGCAGAACAGTAACTTCGTAACAAATCTAACCACAGGAATGGACCGCGTCATCGTTGGCCAGCGTCACCTTGTGGAGTCGCTGCTCATTGGTCTTCTTTCCGATGGTCACATACTACTTGAGGGTGTTCCGGGCCTTGCTAAGACACTTGCCATCAAGACTCTCTCACAACTCATCGATGGACAGTTCAGTCGAATACAGTTCACGCCGGATCTCCTGCCAGCAGATGTAGTGGGCACCATGATCTACTCGCAGAAGGAAGAAACTTTCCAGGTAAAGAAAGGCCCCGTCTTTGCGAACTTCGTGCTTGCTGACGAGATAAACCGTGCTCCGGCAAAGGTTCAGTCGGCACTCCTTGAGGCGATGCAGGAGCACCAGGTAACGATAGGCGACGACACCTTCAAACTTCCTAAGCCATTCCTCGTAATGGCAACTCAGAACCCAGTGGAGCAGGAGGGTACATACCCACTGCCAGAGGCACAGATGGACCGTTTTATGCTCAAAGTCATTATTGACTATCCTTCAATCGAGGAGGAGAAGAAGATTATGCGCGAAAATCTCGCCGGCAGTCTTCCTGAGGTAACGCCGATGTCAAGTGCTGAGGAGATAATGAAGGCGCGCGAGGTAGTTCGTCAGGTGTATATCGATGAGAAGATCGAGCAGTACATTGCCGACATGGTCTTCGCTACGCGCTATCCAGAGCAATACGGTCTTGATGCGCTGAAGCCAATGATAACGTTCGGTGCCAGTCCACGTGCCTCTATTAACCTCGCCAAGGCAGCACGTGCATACGCCTTCATCAAGCGTAGGGGCTATGTAGTTCCAGAGGACGTACGTGCAGTAGCTCATGATGTGCTCCGTCACCGCATTGGACTTTCATACGAGGCCGAGGCAAACAACATCACCACTGAGGATATCGTCAGCCAGATAATCAATAAGGTCGAGGTACCTTGATGGTTCATAGTTAAGAGTTCATAGTTTTGAGTTTAGAGTTAAAAATGGATACTCAGGAACTGATAAGCCGTGTAAGGAAGATAGAGATCAAGAGCCGTGGCCTCTCCAACAATATCTTCGCAGGACAGTACCATTCCGCCTTCAAGGGCAGGGGTATGGCTTTTGCGGAGGTAAGGGAGTATCAGTATGGCGATGATGTCAGGGACATAGACTGGAATGTCACCGCACGCTTCCACAAACCTTACGTCAAGGTCTTTGAGGAAGAACGTGAGCTTACGGTGATGCTGTTGGTGGATGTCTCTGGCTCGCTAGCGTTCGGCACGAGGACGAAGACGAAGTGCGAGATGGCAACGGAGATAGCTGCTACGCTGGCCTTCTCAGCCATACAGAACAACGACAAAATCGGCGTAATCTTCTTTTCGGACAAGATAGAGAAATACATACCACCGAAGAAAGGCCGCAAGCATATACTTTATATAATTCGCGAGATGCTGGAGTTTGAGCCAGAGTCAAAGCGTACCGACGTCGGTGCTGCACTGGAATATCTCGGAAGAATGCAGAAACGCAGATGCACCGCCTTCGTATTGAGCGATTTCTACGACCGCCAGGACTTCGACAAGCCATTGCAGATATGTCGCTCGAAGCATGACGTGGTAGGCATACAGCTCTACGATCCGCTGTTGAAGGAACTGCCGGACGTCGGGCTCCTACGTCTTCACAATGCGGAAACAGGTTACGAACAATACATTGACACGTCAAGCAAGGCTATTCGCAAGGCTCACCAACAGTACTGGCAGGAGAGGATTCAGTGGCTTCAGCATACATTCCAGAAGAACAGTATCGACTACGTGTCAGTAGCTACCAATGGCGACTTCGTGAAAGCATTGAGACAGATGTTCGCTATGAGATAAGAATTATGAAAAGAATTATAAACACAATATTTTTACTCGCTTTAGCTACAGTCATAAACGCTCAGGTCACCGTTGAGTCGATCATTGACTCGGTGCAGATGTTCGTTGGACAGCAGACGGGACTTCATGTGTCGGCTACGGTAAAGGGAGGACAAAGGGTTGCCTTTCCTAAATTGAAGGCGCAGCAGTATCTTGCACCAGGCATCGAGATTGTAGAAAAACCTTACTGCGACACCACCGAGATGGACGACGGCATGCTCAAGATAACACAACACCTGACGCTGACGGCATGGGAAGATTCGCTTTATTACATACCTCAGATGAAAGTGAAGGTTGACGGCAGGGAATACCTGTCAAAGAACCTTGCACTGAAGGTGCTGACGGTGAATGTGGATACGGTGCACACCAACAAATTCTTCGGACCGAAGGATGTGCAGGACAATCCCTTCCTTTGGAGTGAGTGGGAGGTTCTGCTGCTGTGGAGCAGCCTTGCCGCATTACTATACGTACTCTGCTGGCTGGTTTATCTAAGACTTAAAAGCAATAAGCCTATCGTATTGAAGGTGAGGATAGTAAAACGTATTCCACCGCACCAGCGCGCCCTCAACGAGATAGAGTCAATCAAAAAGGATGGCGTAAGCATCATCGACGGTCAGTTCGACCAGAAGGCGTACTACACTCAGCTGACGGATGCCCTCCGAAAATATATGAAGGAACGCTTCCACTTCAATGCCATGGAAATGACGAGCTCCGAGATTATTGCCCGTCTGAAGGAGGAGGACGATCAGGAGAAACTCAATGAGCTGCGCATGCTCTTCGAGACGGCAGACCTCGTGAAGTTCGCTAAGTATCAGGTTGCAATGAGCGAGAACGACCGTAACCTCGTCAATGCCGTTGACTTCATCAACACCACAAAGCAGGACAACCTGCCAACAGAGGAGCGCATAGAACCTACCGTCACAGAGCAGCAGCGCCAGACTATGCGCATGCGCCTGTCACTGAAATGGGCTATGGCGTTGCTTATAACGCTAGCATCGGCTATCGTGGCATACACTTGCTGGATGCTTTGGGAACTGAGGTGGTAGTTCATTGTGCATAATGCCTTAATGCATAGTTCGTAGTGCATAGTTAATAGTTATCTCTGCATAATACATATTTAATAATAAAAATGGAATTTTCACAACCGATATATTTCCTTCTGCTGCTGTTGCTGATACCATATATTCTGTGGTATCTGCTTTGGCGTAACAGGGGCAAGCGCAAGATGGAAGCAGCGATGACCATCAGCGATTCCTTTGCATACAAGAAGGCTCCCGTAGGCATTCGTGTGAGGTTGCTCCACCTGCCTATGATACTCCGATGTGTTGCATTTGCGCTCATCGTAGTGGCTATGGCACGTCCGCAGACGCACAATGCGTGGGATGAGCGCACAGTTGAGGGTATAGATATAATGCTCGCGATGGATGTATCGACGTCAATGCTGGCGGAGGACCTTTCCCCTAACCGTATAGAGGCAGCGAAGCAGGTTGCCTCGGAGTTTATCGTGGATAGGCCTGACGATAACATAGGTCTTTCAATCTTTGCCGGCGAAGCATTCACGCAGTGTCCTATGACAACCGACCATACCTCCCTGCTGAACCTCTTGAAAAGTGTACGTACGGACATAGCTGCAAAAGGACTGATACAAGACGGTACCGCTATAGGAATGGGGCTTGCCAATGCCGTAAGCCGACTGAAGGAGTCGAAGGCGAAGAGCAAGGTCGTCATTCTCCTTACCGACGGTTCAAACAACATGGGTGACATATCGCCGATGACAGCAGCACAGATAGCCAAGAGCCTCGGTGTAAGAGTTTACACCATAGGTGTAGGTACCAATAAGGTGGCACGCTATCCGATGCCTGTGGCAGGTGGTGTGCAGTATGTTAACATTCCTGTTGAGATAGATACCAAGACACTCCGCAGCATCGCTACGACGAGCGATGGCAACTATTACCGTGCTACCAACACCAAAGAGCTTCGCAAGATATACAAGGACATCGACCAGCTGGAGAAGTCGCGCATGAACGTCAAGAAGTTCTCGAAGCGCTATGAGGCATTCCAGCCTTTCGCCCTTGCGGCATTGTTGCTATTGCTCTTTGAGATGCTGATGCGTCTTACCATTCTAAGAAAGATATAAAGTCTGCTGCGACTTACTATTCCAAGAAAGTTAAAAAAAATGAGATTTGAAAGTTCGACATATTTGTATTTGCTGGTGTTGATACCTCTGATGGTGGTGCTTATGATGTGGGCAGAATGGCATCGCCAACGTATGCTCAAACGCCTGGGCGACAGTCAGTTGATAAAGGCACTCATGCCTGATGCTTCAGCAAGGCGCCGATGGATAAAGTTCTCGCTTGTACAGATTGCCATCGCCATGGTTATCCTCATGCTTGCACGTCCGCAGATGGGTACAAAAGTATCACATGAGAAGCGCAATGGCATAGAGGCAATCATTGCTCTGGACATCTCCAACTCCATGCTTGCAGAGGACGTGCAACCAAGCCGTCTGCAGAAGAGCAAGATGCTGATAGAGAATCTTGTAGATCACTGCTCCAACGATAAGATTGGCATGATAGTTTTTGCCGGCGATGCCTTTGTGCAGCTGCCTATAACGAGCGACTACGTATCAGCGAAGATGTTCCTCCACAACATTGAGCCTTCGCTCATACATACACAGGGAACGGACATTGCGGCTGCCATTGACCTTGCATCTAACAGCTTTACGCAACAGAAGAACATCGGTAAGGCTATCATCGTCATCACCGATGGCGAAGACCATGAGGGCGGTGCTATGGAGGCGGCAAAGGCTGCACAGCAGAAGGGCTACAAGGTCTTCATTCTCGGCATTGGCAACACGTCCGGAGCACCTATACCACTGCGCAATGGCGGCTACATGACCGACAACCGTGGCGAGACCGTCATGACTGCCCTCAATGAGCAGATGTGCCGTGAGATTGCTGCGGCTGGTAGCGGAACGTACATACATGTAGATAACACATCGGCAGCACAGGAGCGTCTCAACGATGAGCTTGCGAAGCTGCAGCAGGGCGACATGAAGTCGGTGGTGTACTCGGAATATGACGAGCAGTTCCAGGCTTTCGGCATCATAGCATTACTCCTTATTATAATAGAGGTATGCATGAGCGAAGCCATCAACCCTTATATGCGTCGCTTCAAGCTTTTCAAGAAGCGTACTCCAAAGACCGGCAACACAGAGAAGATTGGTATGAAGATTAGTTTCTCGTTCAAGATGCTTATGCCGCTGCTAATGATGGCATTTGCCCTCAACATTTCTGCACAGACAGACCGTCAGCATGTACGTTCTGGTAACAGGATGATGCGTGGTGGCGCACAGGATGCTACCACGAAGGCAGAGGTGCAGTATCGTAAGGCACTCGCTGCCAACCAGTCAAACCCTCAGGCTATGTACAACCTCGGCTGTGCACTCATGCACCAGCAGAAAGACTCGCTGGCGTATGACATGTTCCAGAAGGCTGCGAAGCTGGAAAAGAGCAAGCAGCGCAAGGCTATGTCGTACCACAACATGGGTGTGCTGATGCAGAAACAGCAGCAGTACGGACCAGCCATAGAGCAGTACAAGCAGGCTCTGCGATTGATGCCTGGTGACAACGAGACACGCTACAACCTTGTGCTCTGCCAGCGTCTGAAGAAGGAAGACGACAAGAACAACAACGGTGATGGCGGTAACAATAACCAGAACGGCAAGAATAACGATAAGGATAAAGACAAAAATAAAGGCAAGAACAAGGATCAGCAGAACAAGGATCAGAATAAGGACAAGCAGGATCAGAACAAAGAGCAGCAGAATAAGCAGAACCAACCTCAGCAGCAGATGAGCCGTGAGAATGCCGAAGCGCTCCTTGATGCTGCAAAGCAGGAGGAGAAGGCTGTCCAGCAGCGCATGAACAAGGCGATGAGCCAGCCGCAGAGACGTAAGCTTGACAAGAATTGGTAGTTCCTTTTCTGTTGTCAAAAAGATGATGCTTTGTTTTTTATAAGTAGTCGAGAATTTAAAACATAACAATGAGAATAATTCAGAAATATCTTTTCGCAGCATTGACACTGTTCTTCATGACTGTCAGCAGCGTCTCGGCACAGAAGATCACGGTGCAGGGACCTACGCAGGTAGCCAACGGAGACCAGTTCTACCTTAGGTATGTTGTGAACACTACAGACGTAAAGGGATTCAGACTAGGCAACGTGCCTGATGCCTTTGAGGTTCTGATGGGTCCAAGCACCAGTACGTCGCACAGTTTCTCTATGGTCAACGGACAGACGTCACAGTCATCGTCCGTAACATACACCTACGTGCTGATGGCAACGAAGAATGGTACGTTCGTCATACCATCGGCACACGCCACGGTGGATGGTAAGTCTGTACAGTCACAGGCACTGAAGATAACCGTCTCTGGTCACGCACCACAGCGACAGCAACAGGGTGGGGGACAGCGTCAGCAGCCTCGCCAGCAGCAACAGCCACAGCACATCAGCGGCAACGATCTCTTCATCAGGGTCACCGCCAACAAGCAGAAGGTATATGAGCAGGAACCTATACTCCTCACCTACAAGGTATATACGCAGGTTGACCTCACGCAGCTTGAGGGTAAGATGCCTGATCTCAACGGCTTCCATACACAGGAGATACCACTCCCCCAGCAGAAGCAGTTCCACATAGAGACCGTCAACGGCAAACGTTACAACTGCGTCACATGGAGCCAGTATGTTATGTTCCCTCAGATGTCCGGCAAGCTGGAGATTCCGGAACTGACGTTCAAGGGCATTGTGGTTCAGCAGAACCCTAACGTTGATCCGTTTGAGGCGTTCTTCAATGGCGGATCATCATACATTGAGGTAAAGAAGGAGATAAAGGCACCGAGCGTAAGCATCAACGTCATGCCGTTGCCACAGAAGCCAGCGAACTTCTCCGGTGGCGTAGGACAGTTCGATATCAGTGCTACGCTTGACAAGAACACCGTAAAGGCAGGTGATCCTGTCACCCTACGCTTCGTTGTTAACGGTACGGGTAACATGAAACTCATCAAGCAGCCAGAACTTCAGCTGCCTAACGACTTCGACACGTACGACCCAAAGCAGACCGACAAGACCAAGTTGACGGCAAGCGGACTAACGGGAAGCGTACTCTATGAGACCCTCATCGTGCCACGCAACAAAGGTAAATACACCATTCCAGCAATGGAGTTCGTGTATTTCGATACCAAGACATCGTCATACAAGACGCTTACCACGCAGCCTCTTGAACTAAACGTTGAGAAGGGTTCGGGCAGTAGCACTGCGGTGATGGATTACTCGCAGCGCAACTCCAACGACATCAGCGATATTATAATGGGTGTCGATGAGTCAGAAACGCCAGAGACGAGCTTCTTCGGCTCCAATACATACATGTTCCTCAACGCACTCGTCATTGCTGCATTCATAGCATTGCTCATCATCTTCCGCAAGAGGGCAATAGAGCGTGCCGACCTCACTGCAATGCGAGGCAGGAAAGCAAACAAGGTGGCAGGCAAGCGACTGAAGAAGGCTGCCAAGCTAATGGCACAGCAGAAGGGCAATGAGTTCTACGACGAGGTGCTCCGCGCACTATGGGGCTATGTTGGCGACAAACTCGCAATGCCTGTTGAACAGCTCTCACGCGACAACATTCAGCAGAACCTTCTAATGCGCAACGTCAGTGAAGACATCGTCGGAAGTTTCATTGAGGCTATCGACGAATGCGAGTTCGCACGCTATGCACCGGGAGATCCTTCCGGCAACATGCAGAAGACCTACGACAAAGCCGTAGAGGCAATAACGAATATCGAGGATGGTATGAAGAAAAAAACATCGAAGTCATCAGTAACCACGGCACTGATGCTGTTCATCATGATGGCATGCAGCATCAACGTCTGTGCAGAGACAAGCAACAAGGCTGGTGCGACTGACGCAAAGCCTGCGGCAAGCCAGAACATCAAGGCTAATGCAGATGCTGCGTACAGGACTTCCGACTATCAGAAAGCCATACTGCTGTACCAGCAGGCACTTCAACAGGGAGTCTCTGCCACCTTATATAATAATATAGGCAACGCATATTACAGGGTTGACAACATCCCGATGGCTATACTCTACTACGAGAAGGCACGCAAGCTCGAGCCAATGAATGAGTCTATTATCCACAGCCTTGAGATCGCTCGTAACAAGACTATCGACAAACTGCCACCAGAGTCGGAGATGTTCTTCGTACAGTGGTATCGTGCGCTGCGTAACATGCAGACCATCGACGGCTGGGCTACGATGGCTATAGCCTCACTCATCGTATCGCTGCTGCTGTTCCTATGCTATCTCTTCATCGACAACATGGCAGTAAGGCATATTTCCTTCTACGGATCGTTCGTACTTATTGTGCTGTTCGCCGTAAGCAATCTCTTCGCATGGCAGAAGAAGAGCGACATACTGACCCATTACTACGCCGTAGTGATGAGCAAGGAGGTTACGGTGAAGTCATCGCCGACACTCAAGTCGCCTGACGCATGCCTAATTCACGAAGGCACATGCGTACGCATCACCGACGACGAGATGAAGGGATGGTACGGTATCCGACTTTCCGACGGTCGTGAGGGATGGGTAGAGTCAAAAGATATGAAAGAAATATAATCCCCCTACCCCCAAAAAACGTAACCACCACCCAATACCCATCCACCCAACACCAATGATAGAATTCATAGACAACATAGGAATCCAGCTGTTCCTGGGAAGCGGAAGCGCTTTCCTCGATGGTCTTGCGCTGTTCTTTACCAATGCCTTCACGTGGGTTCCGCTTTACATATCTCTGCTTTATCTAATTATAAAGAACAACGACAACATGCAGCAGATATTCATCTGTTTCGGCTTTGCCGTATTGTGTATCGCCATCAGTTCTACTGCTGCTAATGTTGTAGCAAAGCCAATGGTGGAGAGGTTGCGTCCGTGCAACGACCCTACGGTGATGTATCTTGCAGACATTGCGGGCAATCTACGCAACAAGGACTTCAGCTTCTTCTCATCACATGCCGCCAACACCATGTCGCTGGCTGCATTCTTCTCGCTACTCACACGTTCCGGCATGCTGTCCATCGCTCTGGTAAGCTGGTCGCTACTAAACTGTTGGACGCGACTATACCTCGGACAGCATTTCCTTACTGACATACTCACAGGACTAGCATGGGGCATCGTGACTGGCATCTGCTGCTACCTCCTCTGTCGTAAGGCTATACACCGCATTATCGGAAGGCAGAACTTCATATCATCGCAATACACCTCCACGGGATATGCTTATCTTGACATCGACGTCGTATTGTCGGTTCTTTTCTTAATCGTCGTTATAGGAATGATCATCTGATGAATATTGATCCAAGAAACATAAAAATACATGACTACAGCTACCCGCTCCCCGACGAGCGAATAGCTAAGTTCCCAATGGCGCAGCGCGACCATAGCAAGCTCCTCATATATAATAAAGGTGTAATCTCGCACGATACGTTCTGCAACATCACCTCACACCTGCCACAGGGCGCGCTACTAGTCTATAACAACACGAAGGTTATCCAGGCACGCCTGCGCTTCCATAAGACAACGGGTGCACTCATCGAGGTCTTTCTCCTTGAACCTGCCATGCCTCGCGACTACGAGCAGATATTCCAGTGCCGTGAACAGTGCGAGTGGGTATGCATGATAGGCAACCTCAAGAAATGGAAGGAAAGCCCTCTGACACGTAACATAACCGTTGGAGGCAAGGAGATAGAACTCTCAGTTGTGCGCCATGAGGAAGAGGCTACCGGCCACCGATGCTCATTCACCTGGCATAACACCGACGCATCCACAGACAACGTCTCGTTCGCTGAAATTCTTGAGGCGATGGGTGAGCTGCCTATACCACCGTACCTCAACCGCAAGACGGAAGAGAGTGACAAGACAACATATCAGACGGTCTATTCTAAGATAAAGGGTTCGGTGGCAGCGCCTACAGCAGGACTGCACTTCACGCCTGCCGTACTCGCAGACATCGATGCCCATGGCATAGAGCGCGAGGAGGTGACGCTCCATGTAGGTGCCGGTACATTCAAGCCTGTCAAGTCCGACCGTATCTCCGGCCATAAGATGCACCGCGAGTATATCGTGGTAAGGCGCAAGACGATAGAACGTCTCATTGCACATGGCGGAAAGGCTATCGTCGTAGGCACAACCAGCGTAAGGACGCTCGAAAGCCTCTATTATATCGGCTGCCGACTGCTGCGCAATCCAGACCTAACAGAGTATCAGTTGTGGATAGACCAGTGGGAGCCTTACGACACACCGTCAGACGTACCTTCCGTGGAAGCACTGCAGGCAGTACTCGACTGGCTCGACCGCAACGAACTGACAACGCTGCATTCCAGCACACGCATAATCATTGCGCCGGGGTATAAGTACCACATCGTACAGATGCTAATAACAAATTTCCATCAGCCGCAGTCAACGCTGCTGCTGCTCGTCTCGGCACTCATCGGCGATGACTGGCGTAAGGTCTATGATTACGCACTCGCTAACGATTTCCGATTCCTCAGTTACGGAGACAGTAGCCTGCTGATTCCATAACATTGCTTCTGGCAGTTATATATACACCCCTCCATCTTAACTTTCAACATTCAATTTCCAACTTGATATGAACTATGGATACATAAAAGTGGCTACGGCCATTCCAAGCGTAAAGGTAGGCGACTGCGCCTTCAACCTTCAAGAGACAGAGCAGATGATAGTACGTGCTGAGGGACAGGGCGTGGAGGTCATAGTCTTCCCGGAACTATCGCTAACGGGCTACACCTGTCAGGACCTCTTCCGTCAGCAGCTTCTCGTCGATGCGGCAGAGCAGTCGGTGCTGATGCTTCTCGACTTCACACGACAGCTCGACATCATCGCTATCGTCGGTGCACCGGTACAGGTAGGCACCATACTACTCAACTGCGCCGTCGTGATACAGAAGGGTGAGGTACTCGCCATCATACCTAAGACATACCTCCCAAACTACAGCGAGTTTTACGAGAAGCGCTGGTTTGCTTCTGCACAGGACCTGCATCCAACGGAGATACTCTTCGCTGGCTCACGAACCTTCGTATCTGCACAGCCGATAGTATTCCGCACATACACCGGTGCAACCTTCGGCATCGAACTATGCGAGGATGTATGGGCACCGGAGCCACCGTCAACAAAGCTCACGCTGGCTGGTGCTGACATTATCTTCAACCTCTCTGCCTCCGACGAACTGATAGGCAAGAACGCATACTTGCATCAGCTTCTCTCGCAGCAGAGTGCCCGCACCATGAGCGGATATGTTTATGCCAGCAGTGGATTCGGCGAGAGCACGCAGGACGTTGTATATGGCGGCAATGCCCTCATCTACGAGAACGGTAAGTGCATCGCCGAGAGTGAGCGTTTCTCCTTTGAGCCACAGATGGTTATCTCGCAGATTGACTACGAGAAACTGCGTGCAGAACGTCGCAACAACACCACCTTCGTAAATGCACAGCGCACAGGCTATAGCGACAACTCCATACGCTTCATCGACTGCCACTCCATCACGCCTGATGACTT
Organism: uncultured Prevotellaceae bacterium; assembly: GCA_945831805.1. GTDB lineage: Bacteria > Bacteroidota > Bacteroidia > Bacteroidales > Bacteroidaceae > Prevotella. Next base: position 7,501 of record CAMADY010000052.1, on the reverse strand, counting down.
CCAGCTCATGCGAGATGTTGACCCTACGCCGTTCATTCCACAGACCAACGACATGAAGGCATCGTGCGAGGAGATATTCAATATACAGGTGGCTGGTCTCGCAAAGCGTCTCGTACATACCAACTGCAAGACCGTCGTCATCGGTATCAGCGGAGGTCTCGACTCCACGCTCGCACTCCTCGTCTGCATCAAGACCTTCGACAAGCTCAAGCTGGCACGCAAGGGAATCATCGGTGTCACCATGCCAGGCTTCGGTACTACCGACCGCACATACACTAACGCAATGCAGCTCATGCAGTCTCTTGGTGTTACTATTAAGGAGATCTCCATCAAGGATTCCGTTATACAGCACTTCAAGGACATCGACCACGACATCAACGTCCATGATGTTACATACGAGAACGGTCAGGCACGAGAGCGTACGCAGATACTTATGGACCTCAGCAACAAGTACAATGGCATGGTTATCGGTACGGGAGACCTCTCAGAACTCGCTCTCGGATGGGCTACATACAACGGAGACCACATGTCCATGTACGGCGTAAACGTCTCTATACCAAAGACTCTCATCAAATACCTCGTGCAGTACGTTGCTGAGAGCGGCGTTGACGAGACATCGCGCCTCACACTCCTTGATATCATCGACACGCCGATTTCCCCAGAGCTCATCCCTGCAGACGAGGACGGCAATATCAAGCAGAAGACAGAAGACCTCGTCGGACCATACGTGCTTCATGACTTCTTCCTATACTACGTCCTCCGCTGCGGATTCCGTCCACAGAAGATCTTCATGCTCGCAAAGAAGGCGTTCGGCGATGACTCGGAGTATCCGTTCGACGATGCCACAATAGAGAAGTGGCTCAAGACATTCCTACGTCGTTTCTTCTCACAGCAGTTCAAGCGTTCATGTCTCCCAGACGGTCCAAAGGTCGGTTCCGTATCACTATCGCCACGAGGCGACTGGCGCATGCCGTCCGATGCCAACAGCACATTATGGCTAAAGGACACCCCAACCCTTAACCTTTAACAACCGCCCCCCCCAAAAACCGTCCAATGAAAACAACCCCAATAGCAAAGATCAACCTCGGACTCAATGTCGTGGAGCGCCGCCCTGACGGCTACCACAACCTCGAGACTGTCTTCTTCCCAGTACATATCAACGACGAGCTGACCCTCAATCCTATGCCTGACGCTACGGAACCATGGTCGCTGAAGGTCATTTCCGACACGCCTATCGACTGTCCGCCTGAGAAGAACCTCGTCATCAAGGCACTCCTTATGGTTAAAGAGAACCACGACATTCCACCTGTTGAGGTGATACTCAACAAGATTATGCCATCACAGGCTGGCATGGGAGGCGGTTCAAGCGACGGAGCATACATGATACGCCTGCTCAACGAGACATTCTCGCTCGGCATGTCCATCAGCGAGATGCAGCAGATAGCAGCACGCCTCGGCGCCGATTGTGCCTTTTTCATCAATCCTGTGCCGTCATACGCTACGGGTATCGGAGAGAAGCTGACGGTGCTGCCTGAGGGAATACCACAGCTCGAAGGCAAATGGCTCGCACTCGTGAAGCCGGACGTGGCAGTGTCAACGAAGGAGGCATACGCAGGAATACATCCGCACTATCCACAGAAGAACTGTCTCGACGTCATCAGCCAGCCGATAGAGACATGGCGCGAGTACCTCGTCAACGACTTTGAGGAGAGCATCTTCAAGACGCTCCCTGTACTTGCGGAGGTAAAGCAGCAGCTATACGACAACGGTGCGCTATATGCTGCCATGTCAGGCTCTGGCAGCACCATCTTCGGTATATTTGAAAACAAACCAGACTTTATAACCATACGATATGCCAGCATCTACAACAGGATCATCAAGATCTCGCAGAAATAACAACGTACAGCAGCAGGAGAACATTCTCGGAAAGCTGCCACCACAGGCTATAGACATCGAGAAAGTCGTTCTCGGTGCACTTATGATTGACTCCGACGCTTTCTCTGTCGTTTCCGAGCTGTTGCATCCGGAGACGTTCTATGAGCCTCGCCATCAGAAGATATACAACGCCATACAGTCGCTCAACATGAAGGAGCAGCCGGTAGATATGATAACCGTCTGCGAACAACTCAAGCAGGAGGGTAACTACGAGACGGTAGGCGCACCTAACTACATCGTAGAGCTGACACAGCTCGTTGCTTCGTCCGCGAACATTGAGTACCACTCACACATCCTCGCACAGAAGTACGTGGCACGACAGCTCATTACCTACGCATCAGGCATCGAGACAAAGGCGTTCGACGAGTCGCAGGATATCGACGAGCTCATGCAGTCGGCAGAAGGATCGCTCTTCGAACTCTCCCAGCGCAACATGAAGCAGGACTACGTACAGATAGACTCCGTGGTAATGCAGGCGCGTGACCTCATACTCAAGGCGGCGGAGAACACAGGAGGTGTGACAGGTGTCTCTACCGGATATACCGAGCTCGACAAGATTACATCCGGATGGCAGCTGTCAGATCTTATAATTATCGCGGGGCGTCCTGCCATGGGTAAGACGTCGTTCGCACTTTCGCTGGCAAAGAACATCGCCATCGACAATGGAGACCCCGTAGCGTTCTTCTCTCTTGAGATGAACAACGTGCAGCTCGTCAACCGACTCATCTCAAACGTCTGCTCCGTTCCGGGCAGCAAGATTCTGAATGGTCAGCTCTCGGCAGACGAGTGGTCACGCTTCGACAATAACATCGGCCGAATGCTGGGAGCACCTCTCTATGTTGACGATACACCGGGACTGTCCGTCTTCGAACTGCGTACCAAGGCGCGACGACTGGTTCGCGAGAAGGGTGTGAAGCTCATCATGATTGACTACCTGCAGCTGATGAACGCCAACGGCATGAAGTTCAACTCACGACAGGAAGAGGTGTCAACAATCTCACGCTCCCTGAAGGGACTCGCAAAGGAGCTCGACATTCCTATCATTGCTCTCTCACAGCTCTCGCGTGCAGTAGAGCAGCGTCCAGGTGAGGACGGCAAGCGTCCGCAGCTATCAGACCTACGTGAATCCGGTGCCATAGAGCAGGATGCCGATATGGTTATCTTCGTGCACCGTCCGGAGTATTACCACATATACGAGGATGCCAACGGCAACTCACTGAAAGGCATGGCGCTCATCTGTATTGCAAAGCACCGTAAGGGTGCCACGGCTGACGTTACGCTGTCCTTCAAGGGAGAATACACACGCTTCGCAAACCCCGACGAGTTCGATCCATACACAAGCAACTCATCTGGCGAGGGTACATACCGCTCCTCTGGTCTCAACCAGTCATTCTCACAGGATGACGACCCGCTTGGAGGCGGTCCTATCTCAAACGATATTCCTTATTAAACCCAAAAGTAAGAAGTACATTTGACAAGACAAAACGACATATTGCGTAACTTAATCCTATTCTTTATCGGAATAGCGCTAACAGCCTGCAATGGAACAAAATACCTTGCAGACGATGAGCTATTGCTTCAACGTAATAGGATAACCTGCGACAATCCTTCCGTTGACATCACGACACTCTATCCATACATCCTCCAGCAGCCAAACACCAAGTGGTTCTCCACCATCAGTGTGCCGCTCGGCATCTACTCCGCATCTGGTCCCGATACCACTAAGGCTGTCAATCGTCTGCTGCGCAAATGGGGTGAGGCACCGGTAGCCATCGATACCTCTAAGGTCAATGCCTCGTGTCTCAGCATACTCTCTGCCGTTCAGAACAAGGGATTCCTCGATGCCACCGTCACGCCGGAACAGCTGGTGAAGGGCAAGCGCGTGAAGATGCTATACCATATCAATGCCGGGGAGCAGTACGTCATACGAAGCTACTCCACCACCATCCTCGATCGCAACATTGACTCGCTCCTACATTGCCACGATGTCCTTGCTGACGGACCGAGGGTAGGGCAGACCTTCTCCATCAACAAACTGCAGGATCAGCGAAAGCGCATTACGGCATGGCTCAACAATATGGGCTATATGTATTTTAATAAGGAGGCTATAACGTTCGTCGTCGATTCCTCACAGGCTACAAAAGAGGTTGATGTGGCAATGAACATCGGACTCTACCGAAGGAGTTCAAGGGACTCGCTCGCTGAGCATCCGCAGTATTACCTGCGCAATGTCACCTATACCTTCCCGCCTGATAATTCTCTGAAGCTCACGCCAAGAACACTCGATATCAACACCCTCCTGCGTCGAGGAGAGCTCTTCAGCTATGCCAACATGCAGAACACGTACAACCGTTTCGCACGTCTGCAGGCACTGCGATCCACGAACATCTATTTCCACGAGCCGGAGGAGATTGTCGCTGCTGACCCTACACGCCCCGAATACCTGCACCCCATAGATGCCGACATACAGTTTGCACGCCGAAGGAAGCACAGCATACAGGTGCAGCCTGAGGGTACAAACACCTCGGGAGACTTCGGTGCGGCACTGTCGCTGACATACGAGAACCGCAACGTGTTCAACGGTGCTGAGACGTTCTCGCTGCAGGGACGTGGAGCATTTGAGGCTATACGCGGTCTCGACGGATACGACAACTCCAACTATGAGGAGTACGGCATCGAGGGAAAACTCTCATTTCCGCAGTTCCTCATTCCGGGCATATCGAGAAACTTCCAGCGCAGGCGAAATGCCACGACGGAGCTCGTCGTCAGCTACAACCGACAGAACCGTCCGGAGTTCCACAGAAGGGTTTTCACGGGATCATGGCGTTACAAATGGCAGGCGTCACACCAGCGAGTTAGCTATCAGTTCGACGTCATCGACCTCAACTACATATCGATGCCGTGGATTTCCGATACCTTCAAGCACGACTACCTCGACTCCGTCAGCAACCGCAACGCCATACTACGCTACAACTACGAGGATCTCTTCATCATGAAGATGGGATTCGGAATGACATACACCGATCCGCTCAACACCCTGCGACTGAACATCGAGACAGCAGGAAACCTCCTCTCTGCCATAGCGCACGTCTTCAACACATCGCGCAACGATGACGGAAAACACAAGATTGCACGCATCGCATTTGCGCAGTACGTGAAGTTCGACGGAGACTATACCCGACTGTTCCTCATGGACCACCGCAACACACTCGCACTTCATGCGCGTATAGGCTTTGCCATACCATACGGCAACAGCGATCTGCTACCGTTCGAAAAGCGCTACTTCTCTGGTGGATCATGCAGCGTACGTGGATGGAACATCCGCACTCTCGGACCTGGAAACTACCGCGGACAAGACGGACGAATCTCCTTCATCAACCAAAGCGGAGACATAAGACTCGACCTCAACGCTGAGCTCAGGACAAAGCTATTCTGGAAGTTCCAAGGAGCACTGTTCATCGATGCCGGAAACGTATGGACCATCAGGAAATACAACGACCAGCCGGGAGGAGAGTTCAAGCTGCGAAGCATATACGACGAGCTGGCCGTAGCATACGGAGCAGGACTGCGACTCGACTTCGACTATTTCATACTACGTCTCGACCTCGGCATGAAAGCCATCAATCCGGCCTATACCACCACACGGGAGCATTTCCCTATCACCAACCACAACTTCAAGCGCGACTACGCACTACACTTCGCAGTAGGAATGCCTTTCTAAACCCCGCCACCGTTCCCCCCACGGTTCTCCGTGCGGCTAAATTCAACCACTATGCATACAAAAGAACAAACACTCCAAGCCTTCTCTCGTCTCCTTGACATACAGGAGGAGCTACGCGAGAAATGCCCTTGGGACCACAAACAGACAAACGAGTCACTACGTCCACACACCGTGGAAGAAGCATTCGAACTATGCGACGCCATACTCTCCGACAATCCCACAGAGATACAGAAGGAGATGGGCGACGTCATGGAGCACCTCGTATTCTACGCCATGATAGGCAAAGAACAAGGACGCTTCGACATGTGCGACGTACTCACTAAGGAAGCCGACAAACTCGTATTCCGCCACCCGCACATCTATGGAGACCTCTCCGCAGCCAACTCCGATGAAGTAAGCAAGATATGGGAGCAGGTAAAACAAAAAGAGAAAGATGGCAACAAGACCGTTCTCTCCGGAGTACCATCATCACTACCATCGCTCATCAAGGCATACCGCATACAGGACAAAGCCGCAAACGTAGGCTTCGACTGGGACAAGCCCGAGGACGTATGGCAGAAAGTCTTCGAGGAGATAAACGAACTGAAGAAAGAACTCGAGAAAGGTGACAGCGAGCGATCACAGCAGGAACTTGGCGACGTTATCTTCTCTATTGTCAATGCGGCGCGCCTCTACCACATCAACCCTGACACCGCCCTCGAAAAAACAAACCGCAAATTCATCAATCGCTTCACATACATAGAGCAGAAAGCAAAGCAGCAAGGTCGCAACATCAAGGACCTAACCCTCGCCGAGATGGACACCCTATGGAACGAAGCCAAATCCCAAGAATAACCAAATCCACCCTCTATCAATGGCCATATAGAAGACGGTGCTTCCGTCGTCCCAACACCAACCCCTTAACCCCCACAAGAACAATGAAACACCTCTCACTAACCATCGCAGCAATAGCTCTCATCCTCGCTGCATGCACAGGCAACAAGACCGCCGCACCTGTTGACACCACAGACTCAACCGAGACACCAACGGTAAAAGACACTGCCCTCTACGGCACCGTAGGCGAAGGAACCACCATGTCAACCCTTGAACTCATCACCGAAGAAGGCAAAGCCCTTACCTTCGAACTCAATCAGGACAGCCTCGCCGACATACAAGGCGGCATCTTCGCCGGCGACCGCATCACACTCATCACAGAGAAAGGCACCGAAGCCCCTGCTGTCAAGAAGCTCATAAACCTCTCTTCACTACTCGGCAAGTGGACATCCCTCGACCGTAACTTCACCATCAAGGACGACGGCACCATAGAGTCCGCACAGCTCTCTGAGTCAAACCCACTGACCCACTGGACCATGTGCAACACCAACATCATCCTAAACGCCGACACCTTCTCTATCCTCCTCCTCGGTCCCGACAGCCTGGAGCTCGAAACAACCAACGGCATCTTCCTCTACAAACGACAGAAGTAAACCATCGCCCTTTCCCCTGCAAACGACAAATCCACCCATTCTTATTAAATCGAGTAGGAGGTAAACACCGATGATTAGCGTTTATCTCCTACTCGATTTATTTTCCTTGTGCTGACACCTTTGTAATTTTTAGAGCGGAATGCAATATTGAACAGAGAATTTACACAAAGGTGTCAGACACCTTTGTGTAAATTCGCTATACGCTATGCACTACACACGCACTTGCTGTCAGGGCGCTGAGGATGGTGCACACGGCTGTCAGCACCGCATTGATAATCACCGTCCACTGAGCCCCCTCTAAATCTCCACGAGGGGAGACTTTTAGATGTACGCTCGGCATGAGCATTGTCTAACGGGTGCAAGTCCCGAGTGAGCCCTA
>CAMADY010000051.1 GCA_945831805.1 uncultured Prevotellaceae bacterium | reverse complement strand
AGAAGCTCTTGGTTAGCTCTACAGAGGTTATTAGACCTGAGGATTTCGTAATGACCACTACAGGTGTAAAGGAGGCTAACGCTGACGAGGCTGCTGCAAAGGCTAACAAGTTCATGACCAAGAAGGGTCTTGTTATCACTAAGGGCAACAAGAAGTACAACGCTGCTGCTCAGGAGATCAAGTAAGCTAGGAAAACTCTAGGAACACCTAGGAAGCCCTAGAAAAACCTAGGATACATAAATATCCCTCGTTCCACATGGAACGGGGGATATCCTTTTTATTTCTATACCTTATTAAATATAAAGGAAGCCATACCAACAATCAAGTTGCGTTACTGAAAAACTAACAGTCCACAAACAATCAAGTTGCGTTACGGATAATCAAGCAGCCATACAAACAATCAAGCACCTTACTGATACTCCTCGGGGAGTGTATGTTGCCACATTGGGTATGGAGAAGCGAGCATGTGCTTATTGTAGAAGAGCTTGTTGCCTGTTACTTCGGGACCTAAGAACGGTGGGCGTTCGAAGTATTCATCGGTGGAAGATAGCTCCACCTCGCAGAAGAGCAATCCATAGTTGGCACCATGAAACTCATCAACTTCGAAGGTATGTCCGCCGTATGGCACCAGATGTCGCGTCTTCTCTATCAATCCGCCCTTACAGAGCTTCAGCATCTCACGCGCATCGGCTATCGGTATCTCGCGCTCGAATTCGTAGCGAGAGATGCCACCATCTACAGAAGGCCCTTTTATCGTTAAATACGCCTTATCATCGCGCAGCCTAATACGCACAGTGGCACCCTGCACCAGCATATAGCCCTGAGCTATCTCTGATGAGGATGCCACCATTGAACGGAAGGAATCGTCTCGTTTTACGAGGAATTTACGTTCTATCTCCATCTTTCAAACATAATAATGTCATGAATCAAGCATCTTACGATGCAGTGTAACAATCAAGCATCATACGATGTCATGAAGCGATCAAGCATCTTACTGCGGTGCTGTTAGCTGATAGCGATAGTATAGATAGCATATACAGCTCCGAGAGCTATCAATACGCCGAAGATCCAGTTGATAACGTTGCGACCTTCCTGTTCCTTCTTTGCGGCATAAGCCTGCTTCTTGGCTTCGCCCTTCATTTTCTTTAATCTGCTCATAGTTTTATTTTGTTTTAGGTTCTTTGCGGAAGCACCGCAAAGAACATGGTTAATAGAATTACAATCAAACCGATAAACCGCACAACCGAATAACCGACCAACCGATTAACCGACCAACCGATTAACCGTATAACCGATAAACCGTATAACCGATTAACCGAATAACCGATTAACCGAATAACCGATTAACCGAATAACCGATTAACCGAATAACCGTCCAACCGCTATTCCTTGTTGTTCAGTTCCATGAGGTATGCCTTGATGAAGCCGTCGAGCTTACCATCCATCACGGCATCTACATCCGTCGTCTGATAGTTCGTGCGATGGTCCTTCACACGTCGGTCGTCGAAGACGTATGAGCGTATCTGACTACCCCACTCTATCTTCATCTTGCTCGCCTCAATGGCAGCCTGCGCCTCCATACGCTTCTTCATAGCGCGGTCGTAGAGCTGCGATTTAAGCAGTCGCATAGCGTTCTCACGGTTCTGCTGCTGCTTTCGTGACTCCGTATTAGCAATGAGGATCTCCTCCTCCTCGCCCGTGTCCGGATCCTGATACATATAACGCAGACGCACACCCGTCTCAACCTTGTTGACGTTCTGACCACCAGCACCACTTGAGCGGAAGGTATCCCACGACACGCGAGCCGGGTCAACATACACCTCTATGGTATCATCCACGAGCGGTGTGACAAAGACGGACGCAAAGGACGTCATACGCTTGCCTTGCGCATTGTAAGGACTGACACGCACCAGGCGATGCACGCCACTCTCAGACTTCAGGTAACCGTATGCATACTCACCGCTGGCGCCGTTCTCAATCTGCATCGTCACGGACTTTATGCCCGCATCGTCAGCCTCAAGCAGGTCAACGATGGTGACCTTATAGCCACCCTTCTCTGCCCATCGCATATACATACGCATAAGCATCTGCGCCCAGTCCTGCGCCTCCGTGCCACCAGCACCGGAGTTTATCTTAAGCACTGCGTCCATAGGATCCTCCTCCTGTCGCAGCATATTCTTCAGTTCAAGATGTTCTATAGCATTGATGGCACGATTGTAAGCCTCATCGACCTCCTGTTCCGTCACCATCTCGTCACGATAGAACTCCACGCTCAGCTGCAGCTCATCGGCAGCATTGCGCACCTCGGCGTAACCCTCAATCCATTTCTTCAGTTCGCCGACGACCTTCATCTGCGCTCTTGCCCTCTCCGGGTCATCCCAGAAATCCGGAGCCTGCGTGCGAAGATCCTCTTCTTCAAATTCAATCTTCTTTCTGTCGATGTCAAGATATCGCGCCAGTGCATCGGCACGATCCATCACATCCTTCTGTTGTTCAAGTGTTATCATTAATTTATTCCTTATACATTTCTTCTATTACGCCAGCATAGTTGCGTGCTATCACTGAGCGTCGCGTCTTCAGCGTGTTCGTCAGTTCGCCATTCTCCATAGTGAACGGCTCGGTGAGAAGCGTGAAGCGCTTCACCTGCTCATAGCCTGCCAGTCCCTGCTGCAAGGTCGCAATACGCTCGTTGAGCATCTTTTTAATCTTCTCGTTGGTGCAAAGGTCCTTGCGGTTTTCAAACGGAATGTTATACTCACGCGCAAACTCCTCAAGCATAGGATAAGCCGGAACAATCAGCGCCGAAACGAACTTGCGCTCATCAGCAATAACGGCAATCTGCTCTATATACTTATCGACGAGCAGCTTCGACTCCACAGCCTGCGGAGCAATATACTTTCCGTTCGACGTCTTGTAGAGATCCTTTATGCGCTCGGTAAGGAACAGCTCGCCATCCTTAAGATAACCGGCATCACCCGTACGGAAGAAGCCATCCTCCGTGAAAGCCTCCTTAGTGAGAGTCTTGCGCTTGTAGTATCCCTTCGTAATCGTCGGACCCTTCAGCAGTATCTCGCTATTCTCGCCGATGCGAATCTCGATACCTTCAATAGGTCTGCCTACAGAACCCACGGTGAACGGCTCGTCGCGATGGTCGCACGATACCGTAGCAAGACTTTCCGTAAGACCATATCCTACAATCATGGTCAGTCCGATGGAGCGCACGAACGTCTCAACCTCACGAGACACCACAGCACCTGCCGTAGGGAAGATGTTCGGATTCTCAAGTCCGAACTGCTTGCGTACAAGCGACAGCACGGTGTTGTTAATCAGCTTGTACTTCAGTGCGAGCCCCAATGGCGGCGTCTTGCCCTTCGCCTTGTACTCTATGTTATACCGGTACCCCGTCTCAAGGGCATCCTTGAATATCTTTTTCTGCATAGGCGACGCATTATCAATCTTCGCCTGAACACCCGCATATACCTTTTCCCAAAAACGTGGCACGGCAGACATGCAGGTAGGATGCGTCTCGCGCATAGACTGCTGGATGTTATGCGGATAGGTATTGACAATCAGCGTAGAACCCTCCGTCAATGCAAGGAAGTCCCATCCGCGCTCAAAGATATGCGTAATAGGCAGGAAGGTTATTATTCTGTCGCTCTCGCCGATAGGCACACACTTGTCGTTAGCCTTGAATGCCGCATTATACTGTCCGCAGGTAAGTATAACACCCTTTGAGTCGCCCGTGGTACCAGAGGTATATAGAATGTTCGCAATATCCTCATAGTTCAGTTCCATCCATCGCTGCTGCAGCTTGTTCATCTGCTTCTGCTCGCTGTCCAGCAGCAGGAAGTCCTTGAAGTACATCGAAGTCGTGTCATGCTCTGCCATTACCACGGCATCATCATACACAATGATACGCTCCAACGACGGACAGAGTGCCTGCACACGGCGCGCCTTGTCGTATTGTTCCTGCTCTCCGACGAAGAATAGTCGTATGCAGGCATCGTTGATGACGTACTGCAGCTGGTTCTCGGAGCTCGTGGCATAGAGCGGAATCGACACTGCCCTCACGCCGAAAACGCCGAAGTCGGTGTAGATATACGGCAGTGAGTTCTGCGAGAACACGCCGATATTCTCCTGCGGCTCCACATCAAGTGCGAGCAGGGCGCACGATATCGTCTTCACAGCATTGGAGAAGTCAAGCCATGAGGCTTTCTTCCACTGGCTGCTGCCGAAGTCCTGATATTCAAAAACTGTCCTCGTACCGTATTTCTTTGCCTGCTCATGAGGAAGCAGTGCCAAGTGACAAAGTGTCTGCATAACGTTATATTTACAGGTTTACTATAAGGCTTCGTTAGTACGGAGTCTCCGAATTGTGATGCAAAAATATGTAAAATTCTTCAAATACACAAATTTTTCTACCATTTTGTTTTGCTATTTCCAAAATTTATTGCTACCTTTGCCCCTAAATTACACAAATAAGTGTAAAAAAGTCATTAAACAAACAGAAAGACAATGCCAATCAAGATACTCAGCGTTGACGACGAATTAGACCTGGAACTGCTGCTGACACAGTATTTCCGCAGAAAGATCCGCAAGGGAGAATACGAATTTTACTTTGCCCACAACGGTATTGAAGCCCTTCAGAAGATGCTTGAGCATCCCGACATCGACATCGTGCTCAGCGACATCAACATGCCGGAGATGGACGGTCTGACGCTCCTTAAGAAAATCAACGACCGCCACAACCCTGCGCTGAAGGTTATCATGGTCAGCGCATACGGCGAGATGAGCAACATCCGCACCGCCATGAACAACGGTGCCTTCGACTTTGCAACGAAGCCGATAGACCTCGACGACCTTCAGATAACCATCGACAAGGCCATCGCAGAGATAGACTTCGTGAAGCAGACGCAGAAGGAGCACGGCCAGCTCGTTGACATAAAGAGCGACCTGGCACTGGCGGCAGAGATACAGCTCGCCATTCTTCCGCAGAAGTTTCCACCATACCCGGAACTGGAGAACAGGATAGACATCTTTGCATCCATGAAGCCTGCGAAGGACGTCGGCGGCGACTTCTACGACATCTACAAGATTGATGAAGACCATATCGGCTTCACCATGGCAGACGTATCGGGCAAAGGCGTTCCGGCAGCTATGTTCATGGCCGTCAGCCACACACTGCTGAGGTTTGCAGGCAAGAAGTCCACCACCCCTGCGAGCGTCATCATCGAGAGCAACAACATACTTGCCACAGAGAGCTTCAACTCAATGTTCGTAACGCTCTTCTACGGAGTCTATAACATCCGCACGGGAGAGATACAGTATGTCAATGCGGGCCACAACCCTCCTTACATACTCCGTGCCGACGGAAGGCTCGAGACGCTGCCTAACAGCATCAACATCTGCCTCGGCGTTCTTGACGGATTCGACTACAAGGCACAGACCGTAAGCCTCGAACCGGGCGATGCCATCGTGACATTCACCGACGGGGTGACCGAGGCATGCTCAACGACAAACGAGCTATACGGCGAAGAGCGTCTTGAGGCATTGCTGCCAAAACTGAAAAACAACTCTGCACAGGAGATAATAAATGCCATCAACACTGCCGTAAGCACTCATGCCGAGGGTGCTGAGCAGAGTGACGACATCACTACACTTGTGCTTAAGAGAAAGTAAGGATAGTAGCGATTGCATTGCGAAGAATCACTCTTCAAAATGCAATCGCTTTGTTTATGCTTTGCAATAGCATAGCTGTTACGAAGAATTCTCTATAGAATTTGTTGTAATATGACAGCTTTTAACAACGTAATTTGATAGTTATTACAGCGCAGCATGATTGTTTCCTCATCATAGCATGATAGTTATTACCCTCACGACAACATGAAAATAAAAGATTCCGGAACATACATACTCACCATAGTCCTCACGGCTATCATCAGCAGCGGGGTGACATACTGGCTCTGTTCGTCACAATACGAATCGGAGCTGCTCACTCTGCGCGAGAAGCAGAAGACGCTTGAGGAGAACGAGCGCAACGCTATCGTGACGAAGCGTATCAGCGAGCAGATGGAGGACATAGCATACCAGGCAAAGAACATTGCCGACTCAGCACGCCAGAAGGCAGAGTTCGAGGGTATGAAGGCGCTGGAACAGGCTCGCCGCGCCGACGAGGAGCGCCGCAACGCACTCATTGCAAAGAGCTTTGCGGATAAGGCTGAGCAGGAGGCACGCGAACAGGCAGAGAAGGCAGAGCGCGAGCGTCTCCTGGCACAGGAGGCACGCGATGCCGCTAACCTGGCACGCAGCAAGGCTGACACGCTGCGTTACATAGCCCTCGGAAGGTCGCTGGCGCAGGCTTCCATCACGGAACACAATACCGGCAACCAAGACCTGGCGCAACTGCTGTCGTATGCCGCATATACATACACCAAGGAGTACGGTGCAAACCCATATCAGCAGGATGTCTTCACCTCCGTACTCTACAACACACACAGCGCACGACGCAGGCTCCATCAGTTCACGGGAGCCGTCAGGGCGGTGCTATGCATCGGCAAGAGCAAGCCGGAGAATATTGACGAGGACATTCTCGTGGCTACGGACTACGGCGAGGTGGCCCGACTAACGCCACGATACCATGCCAACGGAAACTTCAACGGCTTCGACGTGGAGATGATATTCTCCGACAAGAGATACTTCTTCCAGACGATGCTGACGTTCGACAATATGGCATACCTGCTTGATGTAGAGGGCAGGCTCGTGGCCATCGACCTCAACAAGGGCGAAAAGCAGGAACCTGAGGTGCTCAACCTTGCAAGCAGCGCACGACAGAATGAGCGATGGAAGCATCTGCTGAAGAAGAAGGACGGCACGATGATTGCCGTCGGAGAGCACCAGCTCTACTGGGTCGATCCGCATAAGAAGAACGAGAAGAGGCAGCAGCAGATGGCCATCTACCTGCAGCACTACATCCCGGAGGACATTACGGAGGCGGGTATCGGCGACGGCAAGCTGCTGGTATTCACGAAGCAGCACAAGTACTTCGTGTTCAAGGCGGGCGTTCCGGCTGAGTGGCCTATAACACTTCCTAACCAAGGCGCCATAACCTCGTACTACTACCACAAGGGAAAGAAATACCACGTAATAGGAACAGACCTCGGAAGCATCTATTTCTACAACGTCAACGGCGAGCCGGTGGCATCGTTCAACGGACATACGGGTGCCATAACCCATATGGATCACTATGAATGGTGCTTCATAACATCGTCATACGACAAGTCGCTGTGCATCTGGAACCTCGACGAGATAGGCAACCTCGTGGCGCCTATCAACATAAAGTGCAACGCATGGCCGCTGACATTCGCTTTCGACAATAAGGTGAGAAGCCTCCGCATCGGTTATGCCGACGGCTATCTCGAAAGCACCCGCATAACAATGCAGGAGAACTCCGCTTCAATACTCCGAGACCTCAAACGCGAGTTTACGGAGAACGAGTGGGACTACTACATCGGCAAGGACGTACCATACCGAAGGTTCAAGTAGTTCAAGAAGTTAAGAAGGTAAGGAAGTTAAGGAGTCAAGACACTACTGACAGACAATGCTTAAGACTTTAATCCCAGGCAATGCATAAGACTTTATTTACAGACAATGCATAAGACATTCATCATATACATCATAGCACTGCTCACCATACTGATGGGGGCAACGGAGCTGCATGCCGAGAACCGTGGCGTGCCTTTCATACGCAACTTCTCGGCCACGGACTACAAGGCACACAACCGCAACTTCGACGTGGCATGCGATGACTACGGAACCGTATATTTCGCTAACTTCGAGGCACTGCTCTATTGGGATGGTGCAACGTGGCGCAAACTGTACTCGCCGGGCATCAGTCGCATCACGCGAGTGGTCTTCGACAAGAAGCGCCAGCGCATCTGGGTGGGCGGATTCAACGTCTTCGGTTACCTAAAGGCAGACAAGCAGGGACGACTGCAGATGCACCTCCTCGCTTCCGACACGGATAAGCGACGCATCGGAGAGGTCGATATGATAAGGTTGCGGAAGAAGGATGTGTTCTTCCATACTACCGACAATACCTTCTACAGACTCGACGAGAACGAGAAGATAAAGGTGTTTCGTGGGGACGGTTCGTTCATAAACCTCGACATGACAAGCGTCTCGCTCGAATATACCGGGGGTATAAACCTTAAGATGCTGAAGGAAGGCGGACTGGAGGTTAGCGATGCTACACACAAGCGCTTCATATCCGAGGCCGACGGACTATGTACGAGCAGCATCAACTTCGTGATGTACGACCGAAGCCATAAGGTTTGGGGTGCTACGAACCATGGTGTCTTCGAGATTGAGATACCGTCTCCCTACTCGCATCTGACGGAAGGTCAGGGACTGCGTGGCGAGGTTTATACCATCAACCAGATCGGCAGCACCATCTATGCCGGAACGTTGCAGGGTACTTACACCATAATAAACGGAAAGGTGACGCAACTGCCGGGAATGGATGTGGCATGCTGGGAACTGAAGCCTAACGGCAAGAACGAACTGATAGCCTCAACGACGAAGGGTCTCTACAGCATCACGCAGAACGGCATAAGGCAGATAACGCCATACAACACCATGGCATGCTGTCCGGAACCGCAGGGCGGTTTCTATACGAGTGAGCTTGATGCCATATATTATATAAAAGGTAACGTGCGCAAGAGGATTGCTCCGGTGCAGAAGGGTGCACATATGCAGATTATAGGCAACATACTGAAGGTCGAGACCATCAACGGCGAGGTGTGGAATATCGACATCAAGGGCAAGACGAACCCACGGCTGACACGCTCGGCGGAAGACATCACGGAGCCGAAGATTGACTACACCGACGCCCTCGGCAGACGATGGATTACCGATCCGGAAGGCAAGGACCTCGCTGTCATTAACAATGGCTCACGCATCTCGCAATGGGCACATCCTATAGCACACCGTGCACTCAACGCCGTCTTTTGCGGAAAGGAGAACAGCCTATGGGTGGGCGGCGACTTCGGAATCATAAACTGCGACCTCTCGATGACTGCCGACAAGGCAATAGAGAAGGAGCCTACATACATCCGACAGATTATCATCAATAGCGACTCCGTCATCTGGGGCGGATACAGCGAGAAGGGCCTGAAGCCGCTGTCTGCAATAAAGGACATCGACCTGTCTTCCGACTGCCGCAACATCACCATCGACTTCTCGACACGCTACAACAGCCTCGTCATGCCGACGAGATATCGCTATCGCATCAACGGCAACCGATGGAGCGCATGGAGTACCGAGACGAGGGTACACTTCAACAACGTTGCACGCGGAACGAGTACATTCGAGGTAGAGGCGATAGACCTCTTCGGAAACATCAGCAAGCCGGCAACGGTGCAGTGGCATATCAACTATCCGTTCTACATGCGATGGTGGGCCAACATCATATACATCATCATCATCGGACTCCTGATACGTGCCATCATCATCTACCGCATGAAGAAGCTCGAACGAGACAATGCACAGCTCGAAAGCATCGTCAACAAGCGCACCGCAGAACTCTCCAATGCACTCGACGACCTGCAGCGAACCCAGGCAGACCTCGTACGTATGGAGCGAACGGCAACGGCAGGTAAGCTGACGCAGGGACTCATCGACCGAATACTCAACCCTATCAACTACATCAACAACTTCTCAAAACTCACATGCGGACTGGCGAAAGACCTCCGCGAGGACATCGAGGCAGAGAAGGAAAACATGTCGGAGGACAACTACGAGGACTGCGAGGACATCATCGACATGATGACTACCAACCTCACGAAGATTGAGGAGCACGGCACCAACGCCACACGAACACTCCGTGCCATGGAGGCTATGCTCAACACGCAGGTCGGCACGCTGAGGCAGTATGACGTGGCGGGCATGCTGAGACAGCTGGCTGAGGTGGAGCGAGAGTACTACAAGAGGAGCATCGAAGAGTGCCACATCGCATTCACTACGAAGATACCAGACGGCGAGATATTCCACGAGATAGACCCGGAGTCCATCAACAACGTGATGAAGGCCATCATCAGCAACGCCTTCTATGCCGTCGTGAAGAAGTATCAGCGAGAGCCATACGACGCTCAGGTTGAACTGAGACTCGCAAGGCTCGGAGAGAACCACATCGAAATCATCGTACACGACAACGGTGTTGGTATCGAAGAAGCAATACAGCAGAAGGTCTTCGACCCGTTCTTCACGACAAAGACAACAGGCGAAGCCGCCGGCGTAGGACTTTATCTCGCCCGTGAGATAATACAAGACCATAAGGGCACCATCACCGTAGAATCCCTTAAAGACAACTACACCAACTTCATAATATCCCTATAACCACATAGGAAAACCTATGAAAGCCTGGGAAAACTTCGTCAAAGGCGGTGTTTCCGCCTTCAATACCCATCCCCACAACCCAACGTGAAGCAAAACAACCAATATGGAAGAGATTAAAACCTTAAAAAAACAGCTCCGCCAGCAACAGAAGATGGCATCCCTCGGAATGCTCAGCGCCGGCATCGCACACGAGATACAGAACCCACTGAACTTCGTCATCAACTTCTCGAAGCTCTCAGACAAGCTACTTCAGGATATGAAGGAGATCGTTGAGGACATTGAGGAGCAGATAGACCCCGACGATGCAGCAGACCTGCAGGACATCTGCGACGACCTCTCCATCAACATGCAGAAGATCAAGGAGCATGGAGAGCGCGCCATAAGCATCATACAAGGCATACTACTCATATCGCGCGGTAAGGAGGGAGAGGTGCTACCTACCGACATACCGCACCTGCTGCACGAGTACATCTGGCTATCATATCACGCCAAGCGCGCCAACGACAAGTCATTCAACGTCACCATCAAAGAGACCTACCAGGACAACATGCCGCACTGCATGGTAATACCGCAGGACCTCTCACGCGCCGTCATCAACGTCATGAACAATGCGTGCTATGCCGTAAAGCAGCGCGCAGACAAGGAACAGGCAAACGGCAACAGAGACTTCGCACCTACAATCTCCGTCAACGCATCCGTCGCTGACGGCAAGCTGACGATATCCATCAGCGACAACGGCACCGGAATGCCTCAGGACGTTAAGCAGAAACTCTTCCACGAGACCATCACGACAAAGCCTATCGGCGAGGGAACAGGACTCGGAATGCAGATAACCCACGACATCATAACCCAGAACCACAAGGGCAACATGCTCGTAGAGACTGCTGAGGGACAGGGCACCACCATCACATTTATTATTCCATGCTAAGATAAACAGAATCATCATCCAGCGCATTTTCTATTACACGTAAGATGAACAGAATCCTCATACTACTCCTTACAATCACCATAGCACTCTCTGCCGCAGCACAAGACTCAAAGTCTGCCAACAATGAGACACTCTACGAGAATGCCATAACACTCTACGACAACGGAATGTTCGACCGTTGCGAGGCTGAAATGGTGCAGATACTGCCCTCGCTCAAGGGCATGATGAAGGACAACGCATACCGCATCATTACACTCTGCAAACTTAATACGGGCGACATACAAGGTGCACGAAAGTACGTTGAGATATTACTGAAGCACGACCCGTATTTCACGCCGTCATTAGGAGACCCACAGCGGTTCATAGACCTCATCAACGACAGTAAGTCCAAGGAGGCGGGCATCACGACAGCATCACGACAGGAAGAGTCCGTTGACGAGACACCAGTTCCCGTAACTCTCATTACGGAAGAGATGATACAGCTCTCCGGAGCCAGCAACATTCAGGAACTGCTGTGCCTCTACGTACCGGGCATGACGATTGCTGAGGGCATGGAGACCAACATCGCAATGCACGGCATCTACTCCCTCACGCAGGACAAGATACTCTTCATGGTTGACGGCCATCGCCTCAACAGCTCATCGACAAACGCCGAGGCTCCCGACATGCGCACCTCACTCGACAAGATACAGCAGATAGAGGTGCTGCGCGGACCAGCCTCATCACTCTATGGCAACGTAGCACTGACAGCCGTCGTCAATATCATCACGCGAAAAGGCGCTGCACTCAACGGTGGAAGGCTCTCAGCACAGATAGGCACACAGAACACATACGGAGGTTCATTCATCGTAGGTGGCGGAAACAACGTCGTGGATATCATGGGATGGGGCTCATTGAACTACTCCAAAGGCTTCAAGCATGAAGTGACGGGCATCAACGGCAACACCAACACGCTGTATGTGCAGGGCTATCGCGGACGACCATCCTACGACATCGGCATCAAGGGACGATGGAAGGACTTTACGCTCTCGCTGAACATGCAGCGTTCAAAGCGAGTACCGTACATCAACGTACTACAACTGCCTGCGGACCAGTCGGTCGGGGTAAGATCCCTCATAAACCCTGAGACACAGGAACTGGACGTAAAAGTCATTTCACTGCCATACGGTGTTATCAACAACAACGCCTATCGCAACTTCTCCTACGACAAGTACGAGGCACTGGATGGTAACGAGCCGGGCATCACACGTGCCAACAACCGCATAAACCTCGACTATTCACACTCCTTCGGTAAGTTCGACGTACAGGCATCAGGCTACATCAGCTTTGAGAGCACCACCATGTATAACGTGCTGGGCGACTCCATCGATAAAATATCAGGCATGCTGATGATGTTTGCACTTGGAAGTATTCCCGCAACCGATGAGCGTTCACAGATGTTCGTCAATGCCATGCAGCATGCCGCCTTGCAGGGACCGGACACACAGGGCGTATATCAGAAGATGAACTGGAGCGGCATAACATACGGCTTCCAGGCTCAGGGACTCACAAACTACCGGTTCCTTGGCAACGGCTCGCTCATCTTCGGTTCGCAGTTCGAGCACTTCTCGCTTTCAGGCAACGGATTCCTGATGGGAGGACACTTCACTGGTGCCGGAGCACTGTCTTCCAGTGCGGTATTCAAAGAGGGCACGGAGACGTCCATATCGGGATACGCGCAGATAAAGCACTTCTTCACACCGTCGCTCATCTTCAATGCCGGCATACGCTATGACAACAAGAAGCGATTCTGCGGAGAGACCATAGACCGCTTCTCGCCACGCTTCTCGCTCATCTACAAACTGACAAAGGACATCTCGTTACGCGGAAACTACAACTACAGCTTCGTCGATGCACCATACATCTACCGCGCATGCTACATACCACTCTTAGGGGGTGGCAGCGACATGTCGCCAGAGACCATGCATAGCTTCAACTTCGGAGCATCATACCACAACACCGAGAAACACCTCTCGGCAGAAGTAGGAATGTTCTACAACATACTCCACGACTTGTGTATCGTAAACCCTGCAATGAAGGCATCGTCAAAAGACAAGACCCTGACGACGGAATACATCTTCCGCAACGCAGGAAAGGTGAGAGCAATAGGCATCGACGCTGCAATGCAATACACACTGCCACGATTCTTCACCAATGTCAACGCTACATGGCAGCGCATCATGACAAGCGAGGACTACATCGTATATAACAGCCAGACATTCTCAACGCCGGAGTTCCATACCAACGCTACCATAGCCTTCTCACCATACAACGGAAAAGGCAGGGGATTCTTCACAGGCGGAAAGCTTTGGCTACGCGGAACGGCACAGTTCCAGACAAAGACATTCTATCAGTCTGTCGATCTCTTCAGCTCGTTCCTCTACGGAGAGTTTACAAGCAACCTCTTCGAAGAGAAGCCACAGTGCGTCTGTGGTATGGGACTGAGCTACAACTGGAGGTTCATAAGCCTCGACCTATCACTGAAGAATATCTTTAACAACGAATACAAGATTGGTTCCATGCTCGTCGATGGCGTGCCACACTCAGGACGTTCCTTCCTCGCAAAACTAACCGTAAAATTCTGACAACAATGATAGAAACCCTCGTCAACGACGCTGTAACGCTACTTCAGCGTCTCATAGCAACACCAAGTATCAGCCGCGACGAAACAGCTGCTGCCGACATCCTGCAGCAGACCATTGAGTCATACGGCTACAAGCCAGAGCGCCTCGGCAACAACATCTGGATAAAGTCACCACAATGGGACGACAACAAGCCACTCATCATACTCAACGCACACATCGACACCGTGAAGCCGGTAGCCACCTGGACCCGCGATCCCTTCACTCCAACGATAGAAGGCGACCGCCTCTACGGTCTCGGCTCAAACGACTGCGGCGGAGGCCTCGTCTCACTACTGCAGGTCTTCCGCCATCTGACCGCTACAACCGCCTCTCCAGCAGCCACCGCACCATCCGCAACTTCCCCATCCGCAACCGCACCATCCGCAGCTTCCCATTCAGCAGCTTCCCCTTCAGCCGTCGCGAGCCATGTTGAAGGCGGTGCTTCCGCTTTCAAGGTCCCTCTCCCCTTCAACCTCCTCTACCTCGCATCCTGCGAAGAAGAAGTCTCCGGCATCAACGGCATACGCCTCGCACTGCCAAGGCTGCAGGAAGAGGGTATTATCCCTGTCTGTCAACACTCTACAGGTGAGTCGCCATCATCAATGCAAGGCGGGGTCATCGCCATCGTAGGCGAACCGACAGGCATGCAGCCTGCCATTGCAGAGCGAGGACTCATGGTCATCGACGGCGTGGCACACGGAAAGAGCGGACACGCAGCACGCAACGAGGGCATCAATGCCATCTACCAGGCGCTCGACGACCTCGTCTTCATACGCGACTACCAGTTCCCGAAGGTATCGGAACTCCTCGGACCAACGAAGATGCAGTGCACCGTCGTCAATAGCGGCACGCAGCACAACGTCGTACCCGACGAATGCAAGTTCATCATTGACGTGCGCACCAACGAGCACTACACCAATGAAGAGGTCTTCGACTTCCTAAAGACGAAGCTTAAGAGCGACATCACGGCACGCTCCTTCCATCTACACTCGTCGTCAATATCATCGGACCACCCGCTCATCAAGCGCTGCCTCGACATGGGCATGCTGCCCTTCGGCTCACCAACACTCTCCGACCAGGCACTAATGCGCTTCCCGTCCTTCAAGCTCGGACCGGGACAAAGCTCACGTTCACATAGTGCCGATGAGTTCATCTGCATATCAGAAATCCGCGATGCCATAACAAAATACCTCCAGCTGCTCAGCTGACGCTCTCCGCATACTCCGTTGGCGACAAAACCGCCCCTTTTCCTGACACTTTGATTTTCCCAACCCCCATTTCCTTGCGATGAAAACAACGAAACGAAAAACCGCCCGCGTACAGCGAAACGTAGCGCAAAATCACAACCTGCTGACCACCAGCCCATTACCGCCCAACCACCCCACAAACCACCCTCCCCCACCCCCAAAACCGCCCAAAACCACCCCCTAATAACTATGCAATCACCATGCAAAAGCATAACAATCATAACCTGATCACTATCCTTTCACACTCTAAAAGCATAACTTTCACACCACACCCCCCTGAAGAACACCCTCAAAACCCCATTTTCCGCGCCCCACGAACCCTCTTTTCTTCTATTTCGCCACCTAAACCCGAACCTCCACAAAAATCATTTTGTCACAATTCTGCCCCAAACTCTGACAATCTGTAAATTACGCAAACTTACACCAAAATATACAATATTTTAACTCTTTCTGTTAATATTTCTTAATCTTACTACATTCTTCCTTGAATTATTTGGTGTATATTACAGAAAATGAGTAAATTTGTATTCATTTAGAAGAGCTACGGGCATCCCCCCGAATATTAGTAAAACTATAAATCGACATCACAGACCTATAATGTACAGCATCAATACATTTACAAAGAAAAAGTACATTACCCCTGTCATCGAATTTGAGATGATGGAGGATGAAGTGTCTGTTATGGCGGGAACGTCGGGAGGTGTTACTGGAAATGTAGGTGATGCTGGAGGTGGAGAAGGAGATTGGGGTGAAGGAGCTAAACGATCCGATTTCATCTTTGATGATAATTGGTCAGCAGAACAATCCGATATTAGCAACGAAAACAATGGCGCATGGTAAGAATCACAGCATTCCTTGCCATGTTGTTGTCTGTTGCTTTGAAGACATGGGCAGGAGATTACAGATACGATAGCAACAAGGGGGTAGCCTACGGATGGTCAACCGATGACACTCCATGCGCTTACACCACAGACGGTACAAGAATGAGAATGGGAATAACGTCTATAAACAAACACGATGCCGTTCTCAATGGAAAAGGGTGGGGATTTGTTGACAACACCCAATACTACGCATACAGCCCATACGACTCTCGATACATTGTGGAAGGTCACCCGATGACGGCACTGCCGGTAGCATTCACTGGTCAGCAACAGGTTATGAACGGAGGTGTCTCTCATCTTACGAAATACGATTACCAGACGGCGCAGGCTCGTTCAACAGCCGATGCCCTGCACTTCGCCTACAACCACCTCGGCAGCATTCTGCGACTGCAGTTCGACTCCATACCCGTCATGCAGTATGACTCCATACGTATCATGACATCGCAAAAGGTTCTCACCACAGAGGCAACGATGAACGTGACGAACAACGCGCTTACACCAACGAAGAAGGACTCTACAATCACCCTCTCGCTGAAGAACATCACGCTAGCAGACAACGACAGCCTCGTGGCTTACCTGATGGTAGCACCAGCAGACCTGTCCAGAGACACACTGAAAATTCTGCTCTATGCAGGTTCAGACACCATAAAGAGTCTCGAAATAAAGGGAACCATCATCAAGCCAGGCATGACATACAACATCATCGGCGAGAAAGAGCACTACATTGAGTGGCAAGCAAAGAAAGCAACACCATCATGGCAGACGCTCGCTGCAACCATAACGAACCCTACGGCAACCGTGAAGGACTTCCCTTTGGACACGGAAAACCGCTTCGAGCCGATTAAGGCAGCCGTAAAGGGTGATGCTAACGACGATGGCGAGGTAACGATGGCAGACGCAAAGCTCGTCGTTGAATATTATTTAGGAACAACCGCAGAGGGCATCAACACAAGAAATGCCGACGTAAACCGCGACGGCATGATAACCATTGACGATGCCAACGCTATAGTAAACATCATTACTAACAAGTAAACATTTCATTATGAACAAACTTCTGTTTTACATATTCTCTCTCCTCCTCATTGTTAGCTGTGCAAGCGACCACATCGAGGACAGCATAACGACGGACAACAATCTGCCAGCAACAGAACTGGATGATAACAAGGGGGAAGAGGATACCTTGTGGATGACAGCTGTTGGTGCTACAGTGCCTGATCTGGAACTCTATGGCGATGAAGGCGAAACACGTGCTTTGACGTTCGATTACGAAAATAGAATTATGAAGTTTACATGGCATCAAGGTGCAAATTCTAGAGAAGGAGACCTAATCGGTGTATTCCCAACAAAGATTGAGGGTATAGATTCTGAGGAGACACAACAGATTGAGTTTGGATTGACACAAGACCCACTTGTAGTTTCCGATCATTCTGTTACAGGTACTTTCCAAAGCAATGATAATTCTATCACAACGTTGGAAGCAAACACTCTATACCTTTCGTATGCTCCATATATATCCGAGGAGGGCAACGGAGATTTTCATTACACTAATGTTCCCGTTACTTATCTTGACCAAGTGCAGGCTTCAAATGTAGATATGGATGCATACTTCAAGAAGACTGATGAGAGTGAGATGACAAAGTACAAAGATTCTGAAACTGCCGCGTCTGCACATCTTACAAAATATGACTATCTTGCCTCTGCTGCTACTACAAGAGGAATGGGCGGTGTGCATTTCGATTATACACGATTGGGCTCTGTTGTACGATTCTATTTGAAAGTCCCTGATGATATTAAATATGATCAGATTCAGGTAGTCAATACTAAAGCAAAGTTTATGACAAAGGGAACAATGAACGTAAAAACTAAAACTCTCAATGCTAAGAATAGTAGTCATGTCGTAACTTTGAAGTTAGGTGAAACAGGACTTGAGTCTTCTTTAAGTACGACAAACAGTACAAGATATATTGTAGCTTATATGATGTTTGCACCGATAAATCTTAAAACCTCGGAGATTCCTAACTGTTCACTATATCTTTGCGGACATACAAAGACGGAACCTTCCATAAAGAAATACTACAAGGCAAATAGTCTTACGAAGATAAACATAGCTCAAAATAAGGTTCAGCAGTGGGCACCAACAATAGGTTCCGACGAACCAATCACCTT
The DNA here is from genome assembly GCA_945831805.1 of uncultured Prevotellaceae bacterium. GTDB lineage: Bacteria > Bacteroidota > Bacteroidia > Bacteroidales > Bacteroidaceae > Prevotella. The sequence goes on along the minus strand of CAMADY010000051.1, from coordinate 1,561 downwards.
CAACGCTATCTCTGTTGAGGAATGGAAGGAAGGTACTACCTTCTCCAATGGTGATGATGGTAAGGGCACTGAGGGATGGTAATAGAGATGTAAGTTAGAAAAGATAGAATCACAATATGAAACATATACATTATTATATATACGCATTGCTCTTTGCTGCCACTCTCGCAGCATGCAGCAACGATGACTTCAACGATAAACTCACCACATCGGACGAAGTCAACGGACCTATCACCTTCTCTGCTTCCGCACAGACCGATGCGCCTACAAGGGCAATAAGCGATGGCTATCGTCCTTGGACAACGACAGATCCGCAGTCAATGGGTGTCTTCGGTTTCTTTAATCTTAACAAAGCTAACTTCGACAAGCAGAACGGAACAACTGCAGCCGACCAGTTCTTTAAGAATACGCAGGTAAGCTATGCAGAAACACCTGTATCTCCTTTTACGGGCAAGTGGTCATACGCTTCACCTAAGTACTGGCCTGACTACACATGGTGCAACAGCTACGACTTCTTCGCTTACATGCCTTATAAGGAAGGAACAACAATAGCAAGCACTGACGGAACAAACTTCACCGTAACAATCCCTGGAGTTACTCTCTCACAGGCCGTACAAACAGACATTGACAACAGTCCATACCTCATCTGTAACCTGCCTGTCAATAAGACTGTTCCAGGAGAAGTGATAGAGTATGAGATGGATCAGACGCTCGCTGCTTTCCAGATTAGATTCAAACTTGGTCAGGACATGGAAAACGTGCGTGACATCTTTATCAAAGGGGTGAAGATTAAAGGAAATTTACCTAATTATGGTGATATCTCACGCACATATAGATGGGATGGTAGCAAATGGTCTAACAGTGCTATTGTATGGTCTAATACAAAAAATCAGTCTAATGTCGATGAGACAACAATAGCTTTCGCAAATATAGGAACTGATGGAAAGGCGCAGTATTACGATAATGTGAAAAGCAAGCTCCACATCGTTTCTACAGATTCTCTTTCATGGGGTAAGCCTTTCAAGGTTATTCCTAATGGTTTTAATCCTACGATAGAGGTGACATACGACGTAACGACCAATAAAGTTGACAACTCAACACTAACCCGTCACGATGTAGTAAGCGAGATAAAGTTCAGCAATGGTTTCTTTAAGACTTACACAGAAGCTGCACAGACAGGTAAGATAAACCCTATTCTCATCAACATTGTACCAAGCTACCTCTACGTTCTTGCAGATGATGACCAGAAGGGGTATCTCATAGTTAACCAAACGGCAGCACCTTAAGGATATTAAACATAGGGTAATATCAGGTTCACCAGTAAAAGCCTGTGTTTAGCCGAACTAGTGACGCATAAAAACTCACACCTTTTGTGGAAAATATGATTGGAGGATTAGCAAAGTTGATAATATACTGTCACAAAGTATATAGTCAAAATTTGCCTATTTATGCTAATTAAGTAGGTGATTCTGCCTTTTTTTTCAAAAAACAGCAATTTTTTTGATAAAAAATTTGCAAATGCGAAATATTATCATTAACTTTGTAGCATCAAAATACGAGA
>CAMADY010000050.1 GCA_945831805.1 uncultured Prevotellaceae bacterium | reverse complement strand
AAAGCTTGGTACCAGTAGAGCAGCAACCAAGGTAATTATGTACAGAAAACAAGAAGACTACAAATCATTTAAGGTATATGACAATAATGAATCTATCAATTCTCATAGTAATCTTGCTACTATATACAAAAAAGTCATCCCTACTGCTACCGTCCCTTACACTATCAGCTCTTACGGCTACTCCACGCTTTACTATAGCGACAAGTCTTTGATTCTGCCAGAGGGAATAAAGGCTTATACCTACACCTTAGAGAATAACACCCTGAAGGTTCTCGAAACATTCGATGGAAGTAGCGAGAATGAATCTAACAGAATCGTACCCAAAGGAGCCGCAGTAATGGTAAAAGGCGCACCTGGCGAATACGAACTCGTCGAGACAACAGCTGATGCATATAACAATCCACGAAATATGCTTGCAGGAACAGATAATGCAGAAGAAACAACAGGCGGCAGCAAATACTACATGCTCTCCGTTGGCAAGATAGGTTTGGGATTCTACTGGGGTGCAGACGATGGTGCTGCATTCACCAACAGCGAACACAAGGCATACCTCAGAATACCAGCAGGAAGTTCTGCCAAGGCACTTCACTTCTCACTCCCTGACGATGACATGCCAACAGCCATCGCCATTTCAAGCGCAACAAAGCCTGCTCTCACTACCCCATCCTACAACCTGCAAGGCATCAATGCCTCAACAACACATTCAGGCATCGTAATCTCCAACGGCAAGAAGCTCATCCGCAAATAAGATTTTCCGCAAATAAGATTATCCGCAAACGGTCCAAATAAATTCATCCGCTGATAATCCCCCAAAAAACACCTTTCGCAAGAATACATACTTACGAAAGGTGTTTTTACTTTATATACACAGTATAGCGAAGAGGCATAAACTAAAAAAGGCCACCAGAATGACTCTCGTCAAGCTGGTGGCCATAAGCCTTTTTCTGTTCGAGCTATATATTACTCAGCAACAGTGTCAGCAGCTACTGTGTCAGCAGCAACTGTGTCAACAGCAGCTGTATCTACAGTGTCAGCAGCAGCAGCCTGCTCTGTCTTGTTACCACATGATGCGAAAGAGATAGCTGCGATAGCTACGAACATAAATACTAATTTCTTCATTTTTCTAAGCTTTTTAAATCTGTAAAACAATCTTTGTTTATTAAAACGATGCAAAGTTACTCACTTTTTTCTAATCACGCAAGGATTTTTCTCTTTTTTTTTATGCCTTTTTAACGACTTTTTTGTAACTTTTCTGTAACTCATTATAAATCAGTTTATTATAGAATTGTAAACAAAAGTTAAATATTTAATGTGTGCGCACACAATTCAAAAAAACACTCTTTTTCTGTAATTATTATTGCGTAATTGACTTTCTTTTTGTAACTTTGCACCGTCAAAATATAAAACGCCCACCGGCTAACACCGACGTAGGCTATTTTGACGGTGCGAGCCCTGCTTTGCAGGGTTGAAGTGGAAAATCAGAAACGCGCATTTACACCTTATTATATATATGATAGATTCATCCGCCTTCCAGGGAAAGAAGGCAGCATATTATACCCTCGGCTGTAAGCTGAACTTCTCAGAGACATCCACCTTCGGGAAACTTCTCGAAGAGATGGGCGTGCGTACAGCAGAGAAGGGCGAGAAAGCTGACATCTGCCTCATCAACACATGTTCCGTCACCGAGGTTGCAGACCGCAAATGCCGACAGGCGATACGACGCATGGTGAAGGATAACCCCGACACGTACATGGTTGTAACGGGATGCTATGCGCAACTCTCATCAGAGACCATCAGTAAGATACCGGGCGTGGATCTCGTGCTGGGCAGCAACGAGAAGGCAAACCTCATAGAATACCTCAGCGAGCACTGGGGCAACGACACCTGCTACCACCATACGGAAAAGACAAAAGACATCAAGACCTTCCAGCATAGCTGTTCGCGAGGCAACAGAACACGCTATTGGCTTAAGGTACAGGATGGTTGCAACTACTACTGCACCTACTGCACCATACCGTTTGCACGTGGCAACAGCCGCAATCCAACCATCGCCTCACTCGTGGAGCAGGCACGCAAGGCAGCTGCCGAGGGTGGCAAGGAGATTGTGCTCACCGGAGTAAACATCGGTGACTTCGGACAGACGACAGGCGAATCGTTCCTCGACCTCGTAAAGGCTCTCGACAGCATCGAGGAGATAAAGCGATATCGCATATCAAGTCTTGAGCCGGACCTCATAACGGACGAGCTGATAGACTATTGCGCCACAAGCCGCGCCTTCATGCCGCACTTCCACATTCCGTTGCAGAGTGGCAGTGATACCGTGCTGAAACTGATGCACCGCCACTACGACTCCGCACTCTTTGCTGACAGGATAATGCGCATAAAGGAGAAGATGCCCGAGGCTTTCATCGGTGTTGACGTGATGGTGGGATGCCGTGGCGAGACGCCGGAGTATTTTGAGGAGACATACCAGCTGTTGGAGAACCTTCCCGTGACGCAGCTTCACGTATTCCCATACAGCGAGCGTCCGGGCACGGCAGCACTGAAGATACCTTACATCGTTGACGACAAGGACAAGAAGCTGCGAAGCCAGCGACTCCTTGAGCTCTCCGACAAGAAGACGGAGGACTTCTACTCACAATATATCGGTACAGAGAAGGAAGTGCTCTTCGAGAAAGCATCAAAGGGCAAGGCAATGCATGGCTTCACCGACAACTACATCCGCGTGGAGCTCCCTGCCTCCATGGCATCGGAAGAACTCGACAACGAAATCGTCAAGGTAAAGCTCACAAAATTCAATCACGACAAATCAGCAATTATAGGTAATAGGAAATAGGTATTTCTTAGAAAATGATAAGCATAGTAATACTGAACTGGAATGGCGCGAAGATGATGAAGAAATACCTTCCGTCCGTCATCCAGCATTCAAAGGAAGCAGAGATAGTAGTGGCAGACAATGCCTCTACCGATGACTCTTTGCAGATGCTCAAGGCAGATTTTCCCGAGGTCCGCACCATCGTACTCGACAAGAACTGGGGCTTTGCCGATGGCTACAACAAGGCCTTCGAGCAACTGGAGCGTGAGAACAACGCCAACGGCACTCCCCTACCCGACTTCTACCTGCTGCTCAACAGCGATGTGCGTGTAGAGGAGGGATGGCTCACACCGATGCTCTCCTACATGGACAACAACCACGACGTGGCGGCATGCCAGCCAAAACTGCTCTCCGACGTTGCTCCGAACCTCTTTGAATATGCCGGAGCCTGCGGTGGCTTCATAGACAAATACGGCTATCCATACTGTCGTGGTCGCATCTTCGACACCGTGGAAGAAGACAAGGGACAATATGACAGCGTGATGGACATCCTATGGGCTACCGGCGCATGCCTGCTGATCCGCCGTGAAGACTACTGGAACGCAGGAGGTCTCGACGGCAGGTTCTTTGCCCACAACGAAGAGATAGACCTCTGCTGGCGACTGAACCTGATGGGCAGACGCGTAGTATGCGTTCCACAGAGTCGCGCATACCATCTCGGCGGCGGCACACTGCCTAAGGGCAACCCACGCAAGACGTACCTCAACTTCCGCAACAACCTCACGATGCTCTACAAGAACCTGCCGGCAAACGAGCTCCAGCACGTCATGCGCATGCGCCTCTTCCTCGACTACCTCGCAGCCTTCCAGATGCTGATCCTCGGACGCAGCATAGGTGACTTCAAGGCAGTCCTCAAGGCCCGCCATGACTTCTCATCATGGAAGTCCTACTTCCTTGCCGACCGCAAGCATATACAAGCCACCGCAAAGCCTCTCAGCAAGACCATCCGCACTCCCTTCTGCCTCCTCTGGCAGTACTACGCTAAAGGCAGAAAGACATGGAGGTCCGCTATCTCGTAGCGTAACAAAAAAGGCTTGTATGTTACAAAAAGTTTAGGCATTGCCCACAATCCTCTCTGCCATAGCATTAAGCTCTAGACATTGAGCGCGAGTTATCGTCTTCTTTTCCATGTGATACTCCCAAGGACTGATCTGCAAGAGCAGTCCCTGTGAACAAGCATAAAAGGCCTCACCAGAAGGCTTATAAAGCATCGGGAAACCATTCTCGCGCAACAGGATGATGTGATAACCGCGATTCATGGCTTCACGCAGCACTTCCTTCTCTTTAGGAGAAATGGCGGCACTCACAAGCACACCGCCTCGCTCACCACACGCTAACCATTCCTCTCGCAGACGAGCATTCTCCTCGTCCGTATAGCGGCGATGCACGATGACCGCCATCTTGTCGGGAATGTCAAGAAGGAAACGATTGCCAACTATCTGGCAACTATGCCCAGCCACCTCCATGCCTTGCAGCACAGTGAAGAGATCAGGCTTCTGGCGCTTCAGAAGCAAGCGGCGAGGGTTGTCATCGAGGTACGCCTTCCAGTTGTCGAGTTGCCCTTCGTGAAGAAGGATCTTGTCGTTGTAGCCAGGTTCGAAGAGAACAGGTCGTAGAACCTCGGGAGAATCCGAGGTAACAGTAGCCATACAGCCTTTTGGGGAAAACGCCGCCACCGTTCCTTCGCTTCCCTTTGCAGCCACCGTCCCTTCGACTCCCAAAGCCGCCACCGTTCCTTCGGATTTTCCCGAAGGAAGAGGGTTCAACCTCCACCACGCCCGACTACAACCAGTCTTAAATCCTTTGACCACCAGCCCCAAGTGCTTCTTCTCTGGCAGGTCTTCCTTCACTCTCACAATCATGTGGATATGGTCAGGCATAATGCAAACCTTCCACACCTCCACCTGCGGGTAGAAATGGTTTATCTTGCAGAATTCGTCTCTCATGATGGTGCGTCCCAACTCCGAAAGCTCTACGCGAGGAGCATCGGGAGAGCCAAGAGAAGCCTCCGCCTTTCCATTCAGTCTCCCCAATAAAGGCACACGCCCTTCCAGCACAAGCGTCAGCATATAAGTACCTTTCCTGTGGTAGTCATGCCAAGGACTCCTGCGCTTCATGGAGTGCTTTGTCTCATGCACCTCCATGCCATGTGCTATTGCTTCTTCCCGATTCATTTATTCTTTTTTGGTGTAACAATGGTTACATAGTGCAAAGTTACGACAAATAAATGAATCTGCCAAACAATTTCACCTTTCTCCTAACAAAAACACAAGAAATATTTGGAGCATTCAGATTTTTTTACTACTTTTGCAAATGCCTTTCCCATGCTGAAAGTCCCTTGGGACATATAGTTGGGCGGGGCATACATATTATTAAGGCGTACTGTACGCTTTGGTTTTGACTGCATAAGAATCTCGCAAATTCACAAATAGGTCCAGAGCAAAGCAACGGGAACGTCCTATGGGTTGTATATATACATCCCTTATTATCTCGTATGCACAAGGTGTGTCCTTGCGTGTATGTATATATAATAAGGTGATACTGTCTATATACATTATCGTGGGGCTTTCAGCGTTGCTCGTTTCTGACTTATTGGGCAATGCGAGAGCCTTTATGCAGTGGAACGAGTAACAGTCGGCTCCACTTTTTTTATGCCCATACTTAAACAATAATGAGATACGAAAACACATTCAAACAGATAGACCAGATTCTATGGAAAGAATCTGGATGTAGCAGTGAACTTGATTACCTCGAACAGAAGTCATGGCTTCTGTTCCTGAAATACCTTGACGACCTTGAGACTGAGCGCGAGCAGGAGGCAGAGCTTGACGGCAAGACATACCGCCGTATCATAACCGGCTTCTACCGTTGGAATGCGTAGGCAACGCCAAAGCTCAGCGACGGCAAACTGGACACCGTCAATGCCATGACGGGCAATGACCTCGTGGAGTTTGTTGACACAAAACTGTTTCCGTATCTCAAAGACTTCAAGGTGACGGCACCCGACACCAACTGTCTGGAGTACAAAATAGGCGAGATATTCGATGAACTGCACAACAAGATAAAGTCTGGCTTCAACCTTCGTGAGATTATCAACATGATAGACGAGCTGCACTTTGAGTCAGCCGACGACAAGCACGAAATGACGGTGCTCTACGAGAGCAACATCCAGCGTATGGGTAATGCTGGAAGGAACGGTGGCGAATACTACACACCACGTCCGCTCATACGCAGTATCATAAAGATTGTTGACCCGAAGGTGGGTGAGACTGTCTATGACCCAGCCTGTGGCAGTGCCGGATTCCTGTGTGAGGCTTACGGCTACATGCTCGATAAGGTTAAGGCGGAGAAGCAGGGTGCCAAGGCTTTTGACACCTTGCAGAAAGACACTTTCTTTGGCAGGGAGAAGAAGCCGCTGCCATACATCATCGCCACGATGAACATGATCTTCCATGGCGTTGCTGCACCAAACATCGTAAAGGGCAATACCCTCGCCATGAACCTCTCGCAGATTACGGAGAAAGACCGCAAGAACGTAATACTCGCCAACCCTCCTTTCGGCGGCAACGAGCGCGGCGAGGTGTTGCAGAACTTCGACATCCGCACCTCAGAGACCGCTTATATGTTCATGCAGCACTTCATAAAGATGCTGAAGGTCAACGGCAGGGCGGGCATCGTCATCAAGAACACCTTCCTCAGCAATGGTGATGCGTCAGGAGTCAGGAAACTGCTGCTCGAAGAGTGTAATCTCCACACCATCCTCGACCTTCCTTCGGGAGTCTTCACTGGCGCAGGAGTAAAGACCGTAGTGCTCTTCTTCACTAAGGGCGCACCGACAGAGAAGGTGTGGTACTACCAGATGGACAAGCACTTCACGAAGACCAACCCATTGACGGAGAAGGATTGCGAGGAGTTCCTACGCCTGCAAGAGACGAAGGCTGATTCAGAGCATTCTTGGAGCATCAATGTCTGCGACCTTGGCGACGACTGCGACCTCTCCGTAAAGAATCCTAACAAGGTAGAAGTTGTTGACGAACGCACTCCTATGGAGATTGCCTCTTCGCTGAAAGATTTCAGCGAAGAGAATACCGCATTGTTGAACGAGATAATGGAGATGATTGAAAGATGAAAGATAATTGGAAGTACATACCATTTGTACAAAGCATAAAAAAGATACCAAAGCAACCTAATGTTAAGTCAAAAGATTATTTACCTGTTGGTATGTACCCTATAGTATCTCAGGAATCGGATTTGATAAGTGGGTATAGTAATGACGTTTCATTATTGTATCAACATGACAAACCTGTGGTAGTATTTGGGGATCATACGAAAAATGTAAAGTATGTTGATTTTGATTTTGTAACGGGTGCAGATGGAACACATATATTATTACCAATAGAAGAATTGGATTCTAAATTTTATTATTATTTCCTACGTTCTATAAAACTAAGAGACCTTGGCTATGCACGGCATCTTAAGTTGCTTAAAGAAATAGATGTTCCTATTCCCCCTATCTCTGAACAACAGCGTATTGCTCGTTACCTTGATGAGTCTTTTGCGAAGATAGATGCTTTGAAGGCTAATGCAGAAAAATCTCTCGCTGACGCCAAAGCCCTCTTTCAAGCAGAACTCAAAAAAGCGATGGAACCAAAAGAAGGATGGGAAGAGAAGAAGTTGGGGGAAGTGGCAGATATTAAAGGTGGGAAAAGAGTACCCAAAGGATATAAACTTCAATCAGAACCAACGTTGCATAAATATATAAGAGTTGCAGATTTTAACGATTGTGGTTCTGTTGATTTGTCTGATATTCAATATATATCAGATGATGTTTTTGAACAAATAAAAAGATATACAATTAGCACGGAAGATGTGTATATAAGTATAGCTGGCACAATAGGTAAATCTGGTATAATACCGGAAGAACTAGAAGGTGCTAATTTGACAGAAAATGCGTGTAAATTAGTTTTAGATAAAAATCTTGATAAAAGATTTGTTTACTATTTTACACAGTCAAATCTATTCAAAAAGCAAATTGATATTCTTACAAAGAAATCTGCACAACCAAAGTTGGCTTTAACAAGATTAGCAATTGTTGAACTTGCATACCCTTCTCTCTCTGAACAACAATCAATAGTCACCCACCTCGATACCCTTTCTGCAAAGGTTACTCAGCTACAGCAGAACTTAGAGAAAACAAAGACGGAGTGCGATGCAATGAAACAAGCATTGTTAAAACAAATATTCGAATAAATAAAACTTTTTAATCATGGAGATATTAATACTATCTATTATTATCATTGTATTTGGTATTCTATTTAGCATGGCAAGCAGTGCTGGTGGTGAAGGTGGAGCAATGGGAATTGGTTGTCTCATAGGAGCCGCCATCTTCCTATTCATATTTATGGGTTTACTTTGGTCTAAAAATGGATAACCCACTATGGACGAAACTGCAACGAGACGTAAGAAGATAGACCCTAAGCTTTATGAGGTTGGTTGGGAGAGCGTTCCGCTGAGCGTTATCCTGACGGAGCAGCGTGCCTATGAGATAGCGCCTGGACGCATAACACGTTCGCCAAACAAGCACCCGAAGAAGGCTGACTATATACTGGAGTATCGTGGCAAGAAGCTGGCGGTGATAGAGGCGAAGAGCGATGAGAAGGATGTGGCGGTAGGTGTGGAGCAGGCTAAACTCTATGCAGACATGTTGCAGATACGCTACACGTACAGCACGAACGGCGACGAGATATGGTTTATCGATATGGGTGTGAAGGACTCCCGGGGCAACTACGTCATACCAAGCACAGAGTATGAGGTGGATAGGTTCCCAAGTCCGCAGGAGCTGTGGCAGATGACCTATCCTACTGATGACGTGTGGCGCGATAAGTTTAATCTGTGTCCGCTGAACAGAGCCGGAGGCAGAATGCCACGCTACTATCAGGAGATAGCCATCAACAACGTACTCAGTGCTGTTGCAAAGGAGCAGAGGCGCATACTGCTGACGATGGCGACGGGTACAGGCAAGACATACACGGCGTTTCAGATCTGCTGGAAACTGACAAAGACGAAATGGAACACAAAGGGCTTGGAGCGTGAACCGAGGATTCTGTTCATTGCAGACCGTAACATCCTTGCAAATCAGGCTGTCAACGACTTTGAACAGTTTGATGAGGATGCGATGTGTCGTGTCACTCCTGCTGAACTGAAAAAGAACGGCTACAAGGTTCCAACGGCGAGAAACCTCTACTTCACCATCTTCCAGACGATGATGACAAGTCCTAAGGCGCAGAAGGAAGAGGAATCCGAATTGAAAAATGAAATTGGAAAGTGGGAAATTGAAAGCGACAATGAGGGGGCTCCTTACTTCATGCAGTACTCTCGTGACTTCTTCGACTTCATCATCATCGACGAGTGCCATCGTGGCGGTGCGAATGATGAAAGCGAATGGCGCAGAATAATGGAGTACTTCGACAGCGCCTATCAGCTGGGTATGACGGCAACGCCTCGAAGGACCGTCAACGCCAACACCTACAACTATTTCGGCGAACCTGTATATACCTACTCGCTGAAACAAGGCATAGAGGACGGTTTCCTCGTGCCGTTCCGCGTTGATGTGTCAACAAGCAACATTGACGACTACAGGTATGAGGAAGGTGACATAGTGAGAGGTGAGATAGACAAAGACAGGACATACACCGAGAAGGACTTCTACAACGGCAACATAAAGATGAAGGACAGGGACGAACATCGCGTGGAGGAGTTCCTGCAGAAGATTGATCCTGACGAGAAGACGATAGTGTTCTGTGCTACCCAGGAGCATGCCATGATAGTGCGCGACCTCATAAACAAGCATAAGCGTAGAGCGGACAGCGACTACTGCAAGCGTGTGACAGCTGACGATGGCAAGGATGGTGAGGACACACTGAAACTCTTTCAGAACAACGAGAAGCGCATACCGACGATACTCACGACGTCGCAGAAGCTGAGCACTGGCGTTGATGCCCGCAACGTGAGGAACATTGTGCTGATGCGTCCTGTAAACAACATGGTGGAGTTCAAGCAGATAATTGGTCGTGGAACAAGATTGTTTGACGATAAGTATTACTTCACCATCTATGACTTTGTCGGTGCGCATGCAAGATTCGAAGATCCTGACTGGGATGGCGAACAGTATTGTCCCGACTGCGGCAACTGGCCTTGCACATGCCATAAGGCTGGTTCTGCGCATGATGGTAGCGGATATGTTGAGCCGGAAGATGATAGCAATGGCTTCGCTCGTGAGTCAGAGATTCCCGAGGCATGTCCTGTCTGTGGTCATCTGCCATGCACTTGCGATGGTAGCACAAAGCGCCCTTTGGAGGTCAGGCTGTCAGCAACAAGGAAGCTGCAACTGCATACTTCTTGGAGTGAGATGATATATTTCGGAGACAGGCTTATTACTATGAAGGACTTTGTGAGGGCTCTCTTCGGCAGGTTGCCGGAGTTCTTCAGCGGTGCTGACGATCTGAGGGAGCAATGGTCGAATCCTGATACAAGGGAGTCGCTGCTCTCTGTCCTTGATGATGCCGGCTTCGGAGAGGAAAGGTTGGAACAGTTGAAGAAGGTGATGAAGCTGGAGAAATGTGATCTCTTCGATGTTCTGGAGCACATAGCGTATGAGACAACTCCGATAGAGCGTGTCATGAGGGCTGAAATTGTGAAGCAGCGTTACCTTGATCGTCTGTCGGCAGAGCTTCGTACCTTTGACCAGCTGATATTGGAAAACTATGTTGCCAATGGCTTCAAGGAACTCCGTTCGGAAAATCTCAAGACTTTCATAAAGCTGAGGTATATCACTCCGAAGGATGCGCAAGCAAAGCTGAACATGACGATTCCCGAAATGCGACAGCACTACTTCACGTTACAGCGACAGCTCTATGCGTCGTAACTAATTATGGGAAAAGGGGTCTTCAATGGTCTTTTTACCCCCTTCGGTTCTTTCATTGGAAAGCATCCCGTAGGGCTGAGCGCCCCCGTTAGCGGGGGACAGAACCCCCTTTTCCCATATTTTTTGTCGAGTGCCGTAGAAAAAATGTTTTTCGAAAAAAACATGCATACCTACACCTTTGTGCTCAAACCCATAGTAAATGCTGGGGATTCGGGGATGTAGGTTAGAAGAAAAACATACACCAAACCTACACCCAATCCTACACCAAAAAATTTATTCCTGTTTCTTTTCTATTTGTTTTTATTATGCCCCAACAGTTTTACGCCATGCGGAGCGGTGGGCGGTTCTTTATATATTAACGGAGGTTGGTCCGTTTTATTTCTTATGTCGTTCGTTTCCCTGGGTGTTTTATGCTGACTTTATTAATTTTTGCAACGCTGATTCTTGTATCATTAACGACAGCATCAATAAAATGTGGTTATAAGCCTATGAACAAAGCCTTCCAAGCTTTTTGCCTCTGTGGGAACAAGGGCAAAATTGTTTAGTTTTATGACGTGTGTGCCGTCAACAGACAGAAAGACATCATTTTCTTGTCCGTTTCCAATCACGTCGCCTACAAGGCTACTGATGTCCGGAATCCATGTCCCAACTTCTTTAGCTCGTTCCACGACATTCCTAAGAAGGGATTGTTTATTCCCTGGGATGCATCCAGTCGTCTCTGCTGTTCGATGGCTTCCGAAGGTGTCACCTGACAGTTCCAAAACAGTTTGGATTCTCTTATCGTGTCCAGATAGCTGTTCCATTCTTTACTCATATTTCTTTTTCTTAAAAATTCTAATATGTCTCCAGCGATACGCACTGGTGCGGAATTACTTTTCGTTGCAAAGTTAATAAAAAAAATGGAAACGAGGAAATAATGGGGGAGAAAATGACAGGAACAGATGAAGATTTTTCCGTGATGAAGGTTGGGTGAAGGATGGGTGTAGGTTATGGGAGGAACATACACCGCTGAAATCCTTAGGAAATACTGGGGATTTGAGGGGATGGGTGTAGGTATGTAGGTTTTCCTGAAAATTCTTTTTTTCGGAGAGGGAACGGAGGAATGAGGTATGAAAACGGTCAAATATTTTCAGAAAAAAGGCATGAAAACGAGGGGGTGTTGTAAAAGGTATCTAATTACATAGTAAAAGCTATCATATTACAGTGTAATAACTATGCTTTTACAACGTAATATGATAGCTTTTGCAAGTGGGTATGTTACTGCCTTAAAACTGTGCAGTCGTTGAGGGGTAACTTTTCTGTATTAAGTCAGGACTTGGTTGTTGACAGTTACTCAGAAGTCAGGACTAGTTGTTGACAGAACCTCCGACGATGTCGAGGAGCTCGTTGGTGATAGCCTGCTGACGACTCTTGTTGTACTGCAGGTTGAGGATGCGGAGAAGCTCGTCTGCATTGTCCGTAGCCGTCTGCATGGCAACCATACGTGCCGCATGCTCTGATGCATTGCTGTCGAGAAGGGCAGTATAGATCATGAGGTTCACATAGCGTGGCACGAGAGCATTGAGAACGGTCTGCATGTCAGGCTCCACGATGAAGTTGTCGTTCAATGGCTTTGCCTTTGATGCGGAGTGTGTTCCGTCGAGAGCCTTGTGGCCGCCCTGCTGCTCAAGATATTCTGCGGCATCTCCTGTGGCAAGCTGATGAGTAAGGTCACGTGTGTGATCGTAGTTCATAGCCTCCTCGATGTCGATAGGATAGAGAACCTTCTTAGTGAGAATCTGTGAGCCAGCACTCTTGAAGTGATGATAGATAATATCCACCTTGTCAGTCTCGCCCTTGACATATTTCTCTGCCAGCTCCTGACCTATCTTAACACAGTCAGCAGAGTTTGGCTTGTCGGCGAGTGTATTGAAGTTTCCCTCAGACTTGATGCCGAGCTTCGCCACCTTCTCTGCCACCTTACGGCCTACAGGATAGATAGAGACCTCGATGCCCTTTGCCTGATAGTCCTCCACCGTATGCTGCATCATCTTCAGCACGTTGGCGTTGAAGCCACCGCAGAGGCTGGAGTTGCTTGCAAAGACGATGAGTGAGACCTTCTTCACCTCACGAGATTCCACCAAAGCTCCACGTGCATCAACATCGGCAGCGAGGAACGACTTGAGTATCGACTCAAGGAGGTTCTCGTAAGGCAGCATATTCTCAATCATCTGCTGAGCATGATGCAGCTTACTTGATGCCACCATCTTCATGGCACTCGTAATCTTACGTGTGCTCTGAACTGATGCTATGCGGTTTTTTATTTCTTTTAAGCTTGGCATAATTATTCGAACTGAAAATGGAAAATGGAAAATGGAAAATTTGCTGGCGCCAAGTATAAACACCCCATAGCGTAATCAGAACTTTCCATTTTCAATTTTCAATTTTACATTTTATTTGTACTGTCCTGCAACGTCAGCCATTACCTTTTCGATAGTAGCTGTAGCGTTATCATCGATATTACCATTGCCGAGGAAGTCAATGACATCCTGATGCTGCGTGCGCATTGCCTCAAGGAATGTGTCCTGACACTCGCGGATCTTCTCTACTGGCACAGGAGCCATGAGGCCGTGAGTACCGCAATAGAGGATGGCAATCTGCTCACCAACAGGCATTGGGCTGTACTGTGGCTGGATAAGAAGCTGGTTGTTCTTACGTCCACGGTCAAGCGTCATGGCTGTTACGGCATCCATATCACTAGAGAACTTAGAGAAACTCTCGAGCTCACGATACTGTGCCTGGTCGATCTTCAGTGTGCCGGCAACCTTCTTCATAGACTTGATCTGTGCGGAACCACCTACACGAGATACCGAGATACCTACGTTGATGGCAGGACGGAAGCCCTGGTTGAAGAGGTCTGACTCAAGGTAGATCTGACCGTCGGTGATAGAGATAACGTTTGTTGGGATGTATGCAGATACGTCACCTGCCTGTGTCTCGATGATAGGAAGTGCAGTGAGTGAGCCACCACCCTTTACCTTACCCTTGAGACATGCTGGGAGGTCGTTCATCTGCTCTGCCACCTCCTGCTGCTCATTGATCTTTGCGGCACGCTCAAGGAGACGAGAGTGGAGATAGAAGACGTCACCTGGGTATGCCTCACGTCCTGATGGACGGCGGAGGATGAGTGATACCTCACGATATGCAACGGCCTGCTTTGAGAGGTCATCATAGATTACGAGTGCATGCTCACCACGGTCGCGGAAGTACTCACCGATGGCAGCACCAGCGAATGGTGCATAGTACTGCATAGCAGCAGGATCGGCAGCTGTAGCAGCCACGATGATGGTGTATGGCAGTGCACCACGTTCCTTGAGATTCTGCACGAGAGCAGCAACGGTAGAAGCCTTCTGACCGATAGCAACATAGATGCAATATACAGGTTTACCAGCCTCGTAGAATGCCTTCTGGTTGATGATGGTGTCGATGGCAATGGCGGTCTTACCTGTCTGACGGTCACCGATGATGAGCTCACGCTGACCACGACCGATAGGAATCATTGAATCGACAGCCTTGATACCAGTCTGCAGTGGCTGCTTTACCGGCTGACGGTAGATAACGCCTGGTGCCTTACGGTCAAGAGGCATCTCGAAAGACTCAGAGAGGTCTATGTCTCCCTTGCCGTCGATAGGCTGTCCGATTGGATTGATAACACGACCGAGCATGTTGTCATTGACGCGGATGGAAGCGATGCGCTTTGTACGCTTCACCGTCTGTCCCTCCTTGATACCGCTTGTAGGACCGAGGAGCACACAACCTACATTGTCTTCCTCCAGGTTCATCACGATAGCCATGGTTCCGTTCTCGAACTCAAGGAGCTCGTTAGCCTCTGCGTTGCGGAGACCGTAGATACGTGCCACGCCATCGCTGACAGTCAGTACGGTACCAACCTCGTCAAAGTCAGCTGATGCGTTAACGGCGCTGAGCTGCTCGAAGAGTACCTGAGAGACTTCGCTTGGTTTTATTTTATCTGACATGTTTGTTTCTTAGTTTAGTTTTTTGAGAATGTTATTCAACTGCGTCTTGACTGACTGATCCATCCTGTAGGTGTCATACTCAAGTACGAAACCACCTATTATCTCCGGATCCACTTCAATCTTGAACTCCACAGTACCATTAGTGCGGCTATTGACTACTGATCGCATCTTCTCTTCGATAGTAGAAGATACGGGCACAGCAGTTGTCAGCTTTCCGCTGGTGATATTCATCTGTTGACGGTAAAGAGTGATATACGAGTTGGCAATAAACTGAACAGCCTTCTCGCGTCCCTCCTTGAGAACGAGGTCGATGAAGCGAAGAGTGAGTTCGCATACATCACCACCGCATGCAGCCTTGAGCAGTGCTGCCTTCTTCTCAGGAGAAAGCATCGGATTGTCCATGGTACGGCGCAGCTCCGGTGCCTTGATGTAGTTCTCGGCGAGAACCTGCATCTCGGCATAGACCTGTTCCATAACCTTTGCCTCGGCACTGGCCTTGAGCAGTGCACGTGCATATCTTACCGATATTACTCCTAAATCCATTTTACTTCGGTTTTATGGTTTTATGGTTTGGCGGTTTTACGGCTGCCCGTACAACCTCATAACCTTATAAACCGCATTTACTTTTCAACAGAGACTTCATCCAGCAGTCGGTCAATCAATTGCATCTGGGACTTGTCGTCACTCAGATTCTGGCGAACGACCTTCTCGGCAATCTGCACTGATAGCTCAGCTACCTGTGAGCGGATTTCGCGGATGGCAGCAGCCTTCTCTGCCTCTATCTGTGCCTTGGCATCAGCGAGAAGCTTGTTGGCAGACTCCCTAGCGTCATCCTCTGCCTTTGCTACGATGGCGTCGTGGGTCTGCTTAGCTTCCTTGATGAGCTGAGCGTTCTTCTCACGTGCCTCCTGTAGTATGGCCTCGCCCTCCTTCTCAATATTAGCGAGTCGCTCTGTAGCCTCCTGCGCCTTACGCAGGCTGTTGTCGATGTACTCCTTGCGCTCGTTCACCATCTTGATGATGACAGGGAATCCTGCCTTCCACAAGATTGCGAGTACGCAAAGGAACACGACGGCCATCCAGAAGAACAAGCCAAAATCGGGCGTTATTAATGACATACGCTTGAATTTAAATCTATAACGTTGTGTATTCTAAACTGTTACTATCCTAACATTCTTGCATTACACGAAGAGTGTGAGGAGAGAGATGATAAGTGCGAGGAATGTAGCACCCTCAACAAGAGCAGCAGCAACGATCATTGAAGACTGGAGCTTGCCCTGCATCTCTGGCTGGCGAGCCATAGCGTCCATTGCCTGACCACCAATTCTACCGATACCTAAACCAGCACCGATAACTGCGAGACCACCACCTACTGTTGCACCGAGCTTTGCTAGTGCTTCTGCTGCTAAAAGAATTGCTAAACTTGTCATAATTGTAAGATTTTTTTAAGTTAGATATTTTTATTGATTCTTATTTTAAATTATTGTCCGCACAGGCTTACGCATGTGTATAGAACTTCTTTTTTAATGTTCTGGATGAGCATGACTCATCTGGATATAGATAGCACTGAGGAGTGTGAACACCATAGCCTGGATGTAGCAGACAAGGAGTTCGAGGAACATCATAAAGATGCTCATCAGTACGCTGATAGGTGTCATCACACCACCGAGTACGTCACCCATCACACCACCGATGCCGAACATGATGAATATCATACATGAAAGCGAGATAGCGATAGCATGACCTGCGAGCATGTTTGCAAAGAGTCGCACGGTGAGCACTATAGGCTTGATGAAAACACCGAAGAGCTCAATGGCTGGCATCAGAGGCACTGGCACCTTCAGCCATGTAGGAACTTCCGGCCAGAAGATTTCTCTCCAGTAGTGTCCGTTTCCCGTGATGTTGGTGATAAGGAACGTGCAGAGGGCAAGGAATGCCGTCACTGCAATGTTACCCGTGATGTTACCTCCACCAGGTGGGAAAGGCATGACACCCATGAGGTTTGCAAAGAAGATGAAGAAGAAGCAAGTAAGCAGATAAGGTGCATACTTGTCCGCCTTCTCTCCAAGCACCGACTTCACAATGTCGTCATAGACAGACATGATGAACATGTGCATCAGTCCTGTGAAACCCTTAGGAGCAGGATCGCTGATCTTGTGCTTCTTGCACCAGCGTGCAGGAATGAGGATGCAGAGCAGGAGCACAATGGCATCGATGAAAACAACGCAAACCTGCTTCGTTATAGAGATGTCGAAGCAGACAGGCTGTAACTCGTCGCCAACCTTCTCGACTACCCTACCCTTCTCGTCCTCAGCACCCTGGATGTAGAATCCGTCAGGTCCCTCGCGCAGCAACTCAGCATCTGGCTCATGTTCGAACTGCGAACTGCAATAGACATGGAAACCGCTCTGCTGGCTGTAAAAGATCATAGGGAGGGGAAGCACCACCGCATGATCATTGATGTCGGTGATGTGCCACTGGTATGAGTCCTGTACGTGACCGAACAATATCTCCTTTAAGTTGATGCCTCCCTCCTTTGCCTTCTCTCCCTCGGCAGCAAAGGCAGCCGTAGAGACGAGGAGCAGTGTCAAAGAGAGTATTATGGATCTGAGATATTTCATTACATTATTTTTTATTTAATAGTTGTGAAGACCAATAGAAGAACGCTGTGTCAAACAGCAGCATCAGCAGGTATGCGGCAATAAAGACTACCGTGAAGAGCTTCATGGGTTCCATATCACCCCTTAAGAGGTAAACACCTACCGCAAAGAGAATTATGGAGGCGAAGAGCCTTACTCCCATAGAGAGGAAGAAAACCTTCGGAAGCATCTCCGGCGCAGACTTCTTCGCCGACATCCACACCAACACCGTACCTGTCGTAAGTATGCAGTGCAGCACTATTGTCAGGACAATAAGAACTGTCATCATACTACCTCTACACAGAGTTTTACTTCATTCTTCAATACAGAGACGAATCCACCCGTAACAGGGAACTGCTTGCGACCATCCTTGTTGGCGTATTCTACTACGCCATTCTGGAGTGAGGAGATGATAGGAGCGTGGTTGTTGAGAATCTCAAACTCACCCATCGTTCCAGGCACCTTAACAAGTTCTGCCTCACCGTCATAGAGAACTTTCTCTGGAGAAACTATCTTTAATTTCAGCATATTATCACAAATTATGAATTATGCATCAATAGCTATGCATTATGAGCTATGAACTACGCATTAGGATGCAGCCTGTGCGAGGAGCTTCTTACCCTTCTCAATAGCCTGCTCTATGGTACCGACGTTGAGGAAGGCCTGCTCTGGCAGGTCGTCGAGCTCACCGTTGAGAATCATGTTGAAGCCCTTGATGGTATCCTCGATACTTACCATCTCACCCTTGACACCCGTGAACTGTTCTGCCACCGTGAATGGCTGTGAGAGGAATCGCTGAACGCGACGAGCGCGGTTTACGGTGAGCTTATCCTCATCCGAGAGCTCATCCATACCGAGGATGGCGATGATATCCTGCAACTCCTTATACTTCTGGAGAATCTGCTTCACGCGCTGAGCACACTCATAGTGAGCCTTGCCTACTACCAACGGGTCAAGGATACGAGAGGTAGAACCCAGCGGGTCAACAGCAGGGTAGATACCGAGTTGTGCGATGTTACGTGAAAGCTCCGTCGTAGCATCAAGGTGTGTAAATGTAGTAGCTGGAGCAGGGTCGGTCAAGTCGTCGGCAGGCACATAGACAGCCTGTACGGAAGTGATGGAACCTGTCTTTGTTGATGTGATACGCTCCTGCATGCCACCCATCTCACTTGCCAGTGTAGGCTGATAACCTACTGCAGAAGGCATACGGCCGAGAAGTGCCGACACCTCTGAACCTGCCTGTGTGAATCGGAAGATGTTATCGATGAAGAAGAGGATGTCACCACCCTGATCACGGAATTCCTCTGCAACGGTAAGACCAGAGAGAGCTACAGAAGCACGTGCGCCTGGTGGCTCGTTCATCTGACCATAGACAAGTGTTGCCTGTGACTTCTTAAGTTCCTCTGGATCAACGAGTGAGAGATCCCACTTGCCTTCTTCCATAGCCTCACGGAACTTGTCACCGTACTTGATAACGCCAGACTCAATCATCTCACGGATAAGGTCGTTACCCTCACGGGTACGCTCACCTACACCAGCGAAGACAGAGAATCCGTTGTGGCCCTTTGCGATGTTGTTGATAAGCTCCATAATGAGCACCGTCTTACCTACGCCGGCACCACCGAAGAGTCCGATCTTACCACCCTTGAGGTATGGCTCCAGGAGGTCGATAACCTTGATACCCGTAGCGAGCATCTCCTTGGAGGTAGAGAGTTCCTCATACTTTGGTGGCTCACGATGGATAGGATAAGGGTTCTCCTTACCGAGCTGCTTCATACCATCGATAGGCTGACCGATAACGTTAAGCATACGGCCCTTGATCTGTTCACCAGAAGGCATACTGATAGGTGCACCTGTAGGAACGACCTCAAGTCCGCGCTGCAAGCCATCGGTATTATCCATAGCAACAGTGCGCACGGTGTCTTCACCGATGTGCTGCTGCACCTCGATGATAAGTTCACGACCATCAGGACGCTTTACTACAAGAGCATCATGAATCTTAGGCAATACCTTCTCTGCATCGAGTCCCTTGGTATCGAAGAATACATCGACCACCGGACCGATAATCTGAGATATATGACCAATAATCTGCGACATAATATTATTGTTTTAAAGTTACGATATCGAATTAGAGTTAATTTTACAGATGCAAAATTAGTAAAAAAAATAGAATAGGCAAAATTTTTTGAACTTTTTTCATAGAAATAAAACAAAAAAGTTGCATAATACAATAATTCTGAGTATCTTTGCCACAGAAATATGATTTCGAAGTTTTTTTATTTTTTTATTTTACGAAATCATACTTGGTCAGCACGTCCTGTGCTGACCATTTTTTATACACCTTATTTATATAATAAGAGTGAAAAATCTCCGAAAAATGGCATTATATACAAGGTATTTGCCACCAGAGCATTCAAAAACAGTATAAAAATTTTGCCATATAAACATTTTTTTG
>CAMADY010000049.1 GCA_945831805.1 uncultured Prevotellaceae bacterium | reverse complement strand
ATAAGAATCTTGGATTCTTGTTTCCTCGTTTTCGAAGACCGCCAATCATCGATAAGGTTAATGCTTTCTCTTCTTGTTGGAGGGAATTTTATGGAGAAACAAAGTTACCATCAGTATGGACTCCTTTTTGGTATCTTAAAAGTGAGCCTTTTTGGCATTTCAAGCATAACGGAGATGAAGAGCTGTTAAAGGGTTTGTTAATGTTTGCAGGTCATCCTTCTGTGGGACAGATGCGCCCAGTTATTAAGTATGCGTATTTTGATAAAGCATTGTTTGATTACATGGAAAATGAAGGATGTAGAGATAGGTTGAAATTAGTATTGATAGAGAAATATATCTGTTAGCTAATTTGGTACGGATGAAGATAGCGTAATAGATGTACTGAAGAAATTAAAGGTCATCAGATAAGAATCAGTGTGACTTGTCATGTTCAATTTCTCGCCCACTCTCTCCTGATATAGATGGAGGGGGTTAGAATGTTGTGCCATATCGCTTAATCCATAGTCCGAGGATAGGGTCACAGAACATAATGCTGCCATCGTCTTCAGTGTAGATGAGGTCTCGGCTGATCATTGACTTCTTGATTGCCTGAACGTTGGCGGAGGTCTCAAGGCGGTATTTCTTCAGTATGTTCTTGCGTGTGAATCCTTGGGTGACACCATTGGCAACGGCATTCATGAAGTTGTACTGCAGTTCTGTCGATGTCTTTCCCCATCGACGTGGCGATATGATGATTGTATTGATGCCGTGTGTGAGGTTTGTTACTATGTTTTTTCTACCGAAAGATACTCTTCGGATGGTGAGGTTGTGTGCAAAATAGAAGAGTGGCGGGTTTTGACAGAATGTAAGGAGATGGTGGGATTTGGTGACAAGGTGATTTGGGGAGGGGAGGAAATACGGGCGTGGGGAGAATGGAAAGGGAAATGGGACGCGTACAACGGGATGTAGGACGGAGAGAGGAAGTGTGTTGAGTAAAAATGGGTATTATGTTGATAATTAGGTGGTTATGGAGAAACAGGGGTTGAGAAGGTGGCTTTTGATGTGAGGAAGGAAGGGGTTGGAAGATATGAAAGGTATATAATATCGGTGTGAAAGGTATCAAATCGTGTGGTCAAAGGTATCTAATGAGGTGGTGAAAGGTATTTAATGAGGTGGTGAAAGCATAGTTTTTGCGGTGTGGAAGGGTGGTTTTTGTTATTTTGGGGTGCAGAAATGGGATTTTTGGAGGGTGGTTTTGCCATGAGGACGGGTGTTTTGGGGGTGGGGGATTTCCAGAATGGCAGCTGGGGGTGAGGGTTCTGAAAATTCAAATTGTCACGAAATCGTGGGTTTTTGTGACAGTTTGTTTTGCGGAAGGTGTTTTGTGGAAGTTTGATTTGGGAAAGGTGTCTGTGGGTGTGTTGCTGGATGGGTAGGGGAAAAGATGGTTTGTTTCGGCAAAAAGTTGCGCAGATATTTTGTGGTTTCGGAAAAAAATATTAACTTTGCATGCTAAAGCACTTGCATCGTTTCTAAAGATGCATGGGCAGGCTTTACTTGTAAAGTAGAAAAGATTACTATAGGTATGGAACAGACAGAGACAAAGGCACTGCAGGCGGAGATACGCCAGATGTGCAAAGAGAAGAATGCGGTGGTGCTGGCTCACTACTACACCACAGGTGACATACAGGAGTGCGCTGACTTCGTTGGCGACTCACTCGCGCTTGCCCGTAAGGCTGCGCAGACGGATGCCGACATTATCGTGATGTGCGGTGTACACTTCATGGCAGAGACCTGCAAGCTGCTCTCTCCGGAGAAGCTGGTGCTGGCGCCGGACCTCGCTGCGGGTTGCTCGCTCGCCGACAGCTGCAATGCGGCAGACCTGGCGAAGTGGAAGGCGGAGCACCCTGACTACATGGTGGTGCAGTACGTCAATACCACGGCTGCCACGAAGGCGCTGACCGATGTCGTGGTGACTTCGGGCAATGCGAAGAAGGTTGTCGATCAGTTGCCTAAGGATGCGAAGATTCTCTTTGGTCCTGACTATAATCTCGGCTCATACATCAACAGCGTGACGGGTCGCCGGATGGAGCTCTGGAATGGTGGTTGCCATGTCCATGAGCGCTTCTCTGTCAATGCTATCGCAGAGCTGAAGGCGCAGAATCCGGATGCCATCGTCATGGCGCACCTTGAGTGTAAGGCACCGGTGCTGGCAATGGCTGACGTGAAGGGTTCTACCGCCGACATGCTGAAGTATGCGCAGGGTAATGCTCCGCAGAAGTACATCGTGGCAACGGAGTCGGGCATCATGCATGAGCTGCAGAAGACCTGTCCAGAGTGTACCTTTATTCCGGTTCCGCCAGAGGTGACGGAAGGCACGGTGGTCTGTCAGTGCAACGAGTGTCAGTACATGAAGCTCAACACGCTCACAAAACTTCGCGATTGTCTGAGGAACGAGGCTCCCGTCGTTGACGTTGACCCTGCGATAGCAAAGGATGCCGTGAAGCCGATAAACAGAATGCTGGAGCTGAGCTAATTAACAAAAGATTTCAAATAAAAACAAATATAAATGGAACAGACACTTTTAATATACAACACGCTGACCCGTAAGAAGGAGGCGTTCAAATCTATCAACCCTGGTCATGTGGGCATGTATGTCTGCGGACCGACAGTATATGGTGATGCACACCTGGGACACGCTCGTCCTGCCATCACCTTCGACATCCTCTTCCGCTACCTGCAGCATCTCGGCTATAAGGTGCGCTACGTCCGCAATATTACCGACGTAGGTCACCTGGAGCACGATGCTGACGAGGGTGAGGACAAGATAGCAAAGAAGGCTCGCCTGGAGCAGGTGGAGCCAATGCAGATAGCACAGTACTACACCCGCCGCTTCAACTCCGCCATGGAGAAGCTCAACGTGCTGCCACCATCCATTGAGCCACATGCTACTGGTCATATCATCGAGCAGCAGGAGCTGGTGCAGCAGATACTCGACAACGGCTATGCGTACGTAAGCAACGGCTCGGTGTATTTCGACATCGAGAAGTACAACAACGACTTCAAGTACGGCATCCTCTCCGGTCGTACGCTGGAGAATATCAAGGACGCATCGCGCGATACCCTTGCCGGTGTCGGCGAGAAGAAGAACCAGGCGGACTTCGCTCTCTGGAAGAAGGCACAGCCGGAGCATATCATGCGCTGGCCATGGCTGATGAATGACAACGCGGAGTACAGTAACGATGGCACCATACCTGCTGAGGGATTCCCTGGCTGGCACTGCGAATGTACCGCAATGGGCAGGAAGTACCTCGGTGAGGAGTTCGACATCCACGGCGGCGGCATGGACCTCGTCTTCCCACACCACGAGTGTGAGATAGCTCAGGCGCAGGCTTCGATGAAGCATCAGGCAGTGCGCTACTGGATGCACAACAACATGATCACCATCAACGGTCAGAAGATGGGTAAGTCATATAACAACTTCATCACCCTCGACCAGTTCTTCAAGGGTGAGCACGAGCTGCTGACGAAGCCTTTCTCGCCTATGACCATCCGTTTCTTCATCCTCTCCGCACACTATCGCGGCACCGTCGATTTCTCTTCTGAGGCTCTCGAAGCAGCAGAGAAGGGACTGGCACGTCTGCTCTCAGGACTGAAGGACCTCAAGCGCATTCAGCCAGCGAAGGGTTCAAGCCCGGAGATTGCGAAGTTCGTCAGCGAGCTTGAGGGCAAGCTCTATGATGCCATGAACGATGACCTGCAGACTCCTATCGTCATCTCGGAGCTCTTCGAGGCATGCCATCAGGTTAACATCCTCGTGGACCGCAAGGCGAAGATCAGCGCTGCCGACCTTGAGAAGCTCGCTCAGACGATGAAGGTATGGATTGAGGACCTCCTCGGTCTCACCGCTGCTGCCGACAATGCTGGTGGCAACAAGGCTATGGACAAGATCATGCAGATGGTTCTCGACATGCGTGCGAAGGCCAAGGCAGACAAGGACTGGGCTACTTCCGACAAGATCCGCGACGACCTCAACGCCGCTGGCATCATAGTAAAGGACACTCCTGACGGTGCTGTATGGGAAATCTAAAGGAATATGAAATCATGGCGCCGGTGGGCTCTCGCGAGTCGCTGGCAGCCGCTATCAATGCCGGGGCAGATTCCATCTACTTCGGCATTGAGAAGCTCAATATGCGTGCTCACTCCGCCTCGACATTCACCATCGAGGACCTTAAGGAGATAGCAGCACTGACGGCCGAGCATGGCATCAAGTCGTACCTCACCGTCAATACCATCATCTATGGCGAGGACATAGAGACGATGCACGAGATTATCGATGCAGCAAAGGCAGCGAACATCTCTGCCGTCATTGCGTCCGACGTTGCCGTCATGATGTACTGCCGTAAGGTAGGACAGGAGGTGCACCTGTCAACACAGCTCAACATCTCGAACATCGAGGCACTGCGATTCTACGCACAGTTCGCCGACGTCGTGGTGCTGGCTCGTGAGCTGCGCATGGATCAGGTGAAGGCAATTCACGAACAGGCTATCAAGGAGAATATCTGCGGACCTTCCGGCAAGCCTATCCGCATCGAGATGTTCTGCCACGGAGCCCTGTGTATGGCAATCTCCGGCAAGTGCTATCTCTCACTGCATAATGCCAACCGCAGCGCCAACCGTGGCGAGTGCGTGCAGATATGCCGCAGAGGCTATAAGGTCGATGCCTTGCCTTCTGCAGCAGAGAGGGGGTACGACCCCGAGAAGGATACTACGGCTTACCTTGCTACCGACGTGGAGACGGGCAACGAGCTGCTTGTTGACAACAAGTACATCATGTCGCCGAAGGACTTGAAGACCATCCGCTTCATCGACAAGATGATGGATGCCGGCGTGCGCGTCTTCAAGATAGAAGGTCGTGCGCGTGGACCGGAATACGTCGATACCGTGGTGCGATGCTACAAGGAAGCGATAGCCTTCGTAATGGAGAATTCGCAACTTCCTGATTTCAAATCTCAGTTTGCAAAGCTCTGCGACAAGTGGGACGAACGTCTCTCGCGCGTCTTCAACCGCGGCTTCTGGGATGGCTACTATCAGGGTCAGACACTCGGCGAATGGAACGACTCCTACGGCTCCAAGGCAACGGAGAAGAAAGTGTATGCCGCAAAGACCATCAAATACTTCTCGAAGATCGGCGTGGCAGAGTTCCAGGTTGAGGCTCATGAGATAAAGGTAGGTGACAAACTCCTCATCACCGGTCCTACCACCGGTGCGCTATATATAAATAAGGTGGAGGAGATACGCTATGACCTCAAGCCCGTGGAAGTGGCAAAGAAGGGCCAGCGCATCAGCATCGCCGTGCCGGAGAAGGTGCGCCCAAGCGACAAACTATTTATATTACAACAACTATGACAATCAACGAAATACAAGACGAAGTAATCGAGGAGTTCTCATGCGTCGATGACTGGATGGACAAGTACCAGATGCTCATTGACCTCGGCAGCGAACAGGAACCCCTCGCCGACGAATACAAGACGGAGCAGAACCTCATCGACGGCTGTCAGAGCCGTGTGTGGCTGCAGTGCGACAAACAGGCGGATGGAACACTCGCATTCTCTGCGGAGAGCGACGCGCTTATCGTGAAGGGCATCATAGCCCTCCTCATACGTGTCATCAACAACCAACAGGCTAAGGACATCCTCGATGCCGACCTATACTTCATCGAGGAGATAGGACTCAAGGACCATCTGTCGCCAACACGCTCCAATGGACTCCTCGCCATGGTGAAGCGTATCAAGGCATACGCCCTCGCCTATAGTATATAAGGAGTTTTTCCTAGGTTTCCTGGTATTCCTAGGCCCTTATAGGTATTCATAGGATTTCCTAGGTATTCCTATATTCTCCTAGTCTTCCTAGCATTAAAAGACACCTGTATCACATGACTTTCTTCGAAGAACTCAATACCGACGAACTGTACTTCCTTGCCATCACGGCCCTCTTCGACACGAGGGGCACCGGAGCTGGCAGGGTGCGTGCTGCCATGCAGAAGCTGTGTGGCAACGACGAGGTTGACCTTCGGAGTATCATCAAGACGCTGCGCGAGAGCAATTTTGTGCATGCCGTAAACTACAACTGGCGTACGGACTCCTACGACTACATACTGACGGAGCAGCGGCTGATACCCTTCATGGTATATCTCTACGAGAAGCAGCCCGACGTGGCCGTCAGCGTATTGAAGGAGTCGAAGGGACTACAGCCAACGCCGATACAGAAGATGCTTTGGAAGTATGTCAGCAGCGGATACCGCACGCTCAATGCCGAGGACATCAATGACTACGAGATAAACAACCATCTGGACTACTTCCAGCCGGGCATTGCCGACGAGCATTTCGCTCCGATGCTGCTGATGTTCAATAATGTCAACTTCTATGAGCTGCTGAACAACTACATCACGTCTGCCTTCGCGAACCAGTTGATAATAGACGAAAGGCAGCTCCATAAACTGATAAAAAACTTCCGCTCTGCCGCTACCAACGAGCACAAGCTGCGCCTGC
The DNA here is from genome assembly GCA_945831805.1 of uncultured Prevotellaceae bacterium. Lineage (GTDB taxonomy): Bacteria > Bacteroidota > Bacteroidia > Bacteroidales > Bacteroidaceae > Prevotella. The sequence continues at coordinate 13,589 of CAMADY010000049.1, read as the reverse complement.
AGTGCCTCACCGACCTCTATGCCTTCCTTGCAGAGGGAAAGAAGCCGGCGGAGCTGTATGCCGCAAACAAGAACCACCGCATCATTGCGGGTATCTATGAGGCATACCGTAGGAATTACTCGAAATCTCTGGAGCACTTCAAGAAAGCCCTCACGCTGCACAATAAGAACAAGACTAATTTTGGTGCGAAGAAGAACTACTTTGCCCTTTCCATCGTAAACTTCTTCTATGTGCTCGTAAGTCTCAAGTGCGGCACCGACGAAGGCAACAAGAAAGCGCTCGGCGTGGTGAAGGGAAATACCGATCCGCTGACGGCTTCGGCACGAGTGCTTCACAACGTACTGCTCAACAACGCTACGGAGAACCAGATCAAGAACCGCCTTGCGGAGCTCTATGCCTCCGGCAGTCCGTTCGACAAGGTCATCGCCATGCTGCTCTCGCACTATACGGGCAAGAACCTTACGCCGGACGTTGACACCCGATGGCTCGTCATGAGGCAGGAGATGCGTAAGTTCAAGTCGCTCGACCAGGCCGACGAGGCTGTGGCAGACAAACTCTTCGGCACTGAAGGAATGCTCTGCTCCATCTACCACAAGCAGGAGTGGGAGTCGGTTCTCGAAGACCTTATGGGACTCTCCGGTGCCACCTCGGCAGCAGCGGCCGATAAGTCCGCACGCATTGCATACTACTTGCACGACATCCGCAGCAACAGTGTGCAGGTAAAGCAGCAGACAATACTGAAGAACGGCTCATGGAGCGCCGGAAAGCAGGTCGCCATGTCGTCGTTTATTGGAGGACAGGTGGAAGGCATGACCGACAGCGACCGTGCCATCGCCAATGCCGCACGTCGCGAGGCGTTCTATTCCTACGACATGTCGCTGGCTCATGTGCTGCCGGAGATGACGGAGCATAGCCGCCTGTACGTCGGAACATACGCACCATACACCCTCGTGGAGGTGACGGAGGAGATGCCGTATATCACCCTCGCCCACGACAATACGGGCTATGTCATAACGAGCAACGTGCCTTTGGAGGACATCGACAGCAAGGTTATCGTGACGCACCGTGGTGCCGCGAGCATCAACTTCATACGTCTCAACGACTCGCAGCGCCCTTACTACCGCCGACTGCTGTCGCTCGGACACTTCCCCGATGAGGCGGAGGAACAACTGCGCGCATTCCTTGCCACCATCGGAGGCAAGATAGAGGTCAACAGTGACCTGATAGAAGGGGGCAGCACGTTGCCGCTCATTCAGGGAACGTCACAACTCGTCCTGCAGATGCGTCCTCACGACAAGGAGTCATACGCCGTCGGCATCTTCTGCCGACCAAAGGAGAACGGCAGGATACGCTGCATACCAGGTGCAGGAAACGACATCATCGTTGACGGAATGGGGCAGGAGCGTGCCCGCATTCAGCGTGACATGGAGGCAGAGACAGACAATCTCAACCACCTCATTGACAGCGTTTCGGAACAGATTCCCGATGCCTCACTGCTCGTTGGCAGCGGCATGACCATCATTCCTTATTTCGATCTCCTGCCTGTCCTCGACTATGCACAGCAGAACCCTGACCGCATCATCTGTGAATGGCCGGAGGGTGCGAAGCTGAAGATAAAGCAGCGACAGCTCAGCAGCACCTGGAACGGCTCTATAAAGAAGACGGAGAACGGTTGGTTCGAGATAGAAGGCAGCGTGGAACTCGACCAGGGACAGGTAGTGACGATGTCACAGCTCCTCGACCTCGCAAGCCAGTCGCACGGTCGTTTCATAAAGCTCGGCGAGGGAGAGTTCCTTGCCTTGAGCGACAAGCTGCGCCAACAGCTCAACAGCCTCAGTGCCATTGCGTCACGCTCGCGTGGAAAACTTCAGATGTCGCCTTTCTCTGCAGCACTCCTCGGACCGGATGTTCTTGAGGGTGAACTCTTCCTTGAGCAGGATGAGGAACTGAAGCAGATACGCCAGCGCATCAAGGAGTCCGGCAACTACTCGCCGCGTGTGCCGAAGACGCTCAATGCCACGCTGCGCACTTACCAGCAGGAGGGCTACAAGTGGATGGCACGACTGAACAAATGGGGTGCCGGCGCACTCCTTGCCGACGACATGGGTCTCGGTAAGACCATACAGACCATTACGCTATTGCTCTCAAAGGCATCGGAAGGTCCGGCACTCGTCGTTGCTCCGGCATCCGTTGCTCCAAACTGGAAGACGGAGTTCGAGAAGTTCGCTCCGTCGCTCAACATCTTCATGCTCAACTTCGCTGACGACCGTACGAAGTGCATTGAGGACGCTAAGGCTGGCGACGTGGTAGTTACGACATACGGACTGCTACTCTCCGTGAAGGACGATATCACCGAAAAGCATTGGAACACCATCTGCCTCGATGAGGCGCACATCATAAAGAACCGTGGTGCGAAGACCTCCGCCGTCGCTATGCAGCTGCACAGCGACAACCGCATCATGCTCACCGGTACGCCGGTGCAGAACCATCTCGGAGAACTGTGGAACCTCTTCCAGTTCGTCAATCCGGGATTGCTCGGTTCCTTCGAGGACTTCAACCGCCGCTTCATCGTACCAATAGAACAGAACAGGGACAAGGAGCGCCAGCATGAGCTCGACCGACTCGTAAAGCCGTTCATGCTGCGCCGTACGAAGGACAAGGTGGCGAAGGAACTTCCGGAGAAGCAGGAGATATACCAGCACGTCGATATCTCCGAGGAGGAGATGCTCGTCTATGAGGCATTGCGCCAGAAGGCGGAGGCTATGCTCATGGCAGAAGAGGGTGGCACCATCTCAATGAACACCCTCGCGGAGATAACGCGCCTCCGTCAGTGTGCCTGCGACACACGCCTCGTAGAGAACGTCACCGACGACCTCGTCTCAAAGAAACTCAAGGGCAAGCAGGGTTCAAAGATCACCGCCCTCGTAGAACTCCTCCAGACCATCCTCGATGGCTATGATAACGGGGGTTCTTCAGAAACGACATCACCCCTCCCTTCAACGGGAGGGGATGGGGGTGGGTCTGGGGCTTCTGTCCTCGTCTTCTCGCAGTTCACCTCCTACCTCGCACTCGTCAAGGAAGCCCTCGATGCCGTGCATATACCTTATTTATATATAGACGGTTCCATCGACATCAAGCAGCGCACGAAGCTCGTCAAGGATTTCCAGGACGGTAAGGTGCCGGTGTTCCTTATCTCGCTGAAGGCTGGCGGACTCGGTCTTAACCTCACGCGTGCCAACTACGTCATCCACATGGATCCATGGTGGAACCCTGCCATCGAGGCACAGGCAACGGACCGTGCACACCGCATAGGCCAGAAGCAGACCGTCATGGTCTATCACCTCATCGCCTCCGGCACCATCGAAGAGAAGATACAGCGTCTGCATGAGCGCAAGAAAGCTCTCGTGGAGAACATCTTAGAGTCAACGGACATGAGCCATAAGCTCACCGGCGCAGAGCTGCTGGAGATGATTAGGTAAAGACACTCCCGTAGAGGGAGGATGTCTTAATTACGAAAAAGTAAATGACGAAGAGGGTATTTTTTTTATGGGTTGTTGTTTCAGGACTACTCCTGACGTCCTGCAACCGTCCTGCTGGCAACGAAGAAGCCGTTGTCAGTAATTCCAGTTCCCCTCTCGGGGGGCTGGAGGGGGCTTACGACCAGTGTCATACCGAGGCATGCTGGATCTACGCCATGCTCGCATGCATAGAGCATGAGGCGAAGCTCTCTGGCGACAGCGTCCTCCTCTCACGTCAGTGGCTCCTCTCGCGCCTTATGGAGGAGCAGACCATCCAGCGCTTCATCATCAAGACGCAAACCTCAAATGACAACAATGGTCTCCTGCATACCTTTACCAAGTCTGTTGACGAGCATGTAGGTCGCTTATGTTCCCCCCTCGGGGGGCTAGGGGGGGCTTCTCGCGGCGTCGGTCCCGATGCCCTTCGTCTCATCAACACCTACGGTCTTGTGCCGTACCAGCACGAGCGTTCCCGCATAAACAACAGCCGTGTGCTTGAGCGCAAGCTCTGCCTTCTCGCAGACCGCCATGCCGCCAGCATGCCTTCACATCCCACCGATGCACGGAAGCAGCAAGCCCTTTTGGAATTAAAGAAGCAGTTAAAGGAACTCCTACCACGCTTCACCATATCCACACCCCTTCATTCAACAATTACAGAAGCGGCATCTTCCCATATCTCTTCCCCCCTCCCTTCAACGGGAGGGGATGGGGGTGGGTCTTCCTCCTTCTACTACCTCTCCATGCGCTACACCCCTCTCCAGTTTGCTGAGAGCGTGATGTACTGCCAGCAGTGGCAGTGGTATGCCTCAAGTCCATACCACCCATACAACACCATGTTCGCACTCGAAGTGCCCGACAACCGCCGCTACCATCAGTACCTCAACCTGCCGATGAAGGAGATAGAGGCGAGAGTCATAGCATCCCTGGAGGACGGGCATGCCGTCTATTGGGAGATGAGCAGGCGTCGCGATGCAGGAGCCTCCGACCATGCCATGGCTATCGTAGGACTCACACGTGACAAGAAAGGCCGTCTCGCCTTTCTCTGTCTCAACTCCTACGGCAAAAAATGGGGACACAATGGCTATTGCACTGTGTCCCTATCATACTTCCGCCATCACACCTGCAATGTCGGAATAATTGCTCTTTAATATCTTTTTGAAGAAGCCATTACAGTAGTAATCGCTTCTAAACGCCTCACTTGATCAGTATTCGCCTCACTTGATCAGTATTCGCCTCACTTGATCAGAATTCGCCTCACTTGTTCAGTATAGCGTTGGCATCAGCAACAGACACCATGCCGTCCTCGTTGAAGTCTGCCAATGAGCTGTCGAAGTCCTGCGATGCTATGCCGATGTAGTATTTTGCTATATCAGCAGCATCCCTCATGTCAACGATGCCGTCAGCATTGACGTCGCCAGGCTTTTTAGCACCGGTGCTGATGGTTCCCTGCAGGTTATCGTTCATCATGCGCTCGTACTCCGTTGCAGCAAGGATGAAGGCACCGAGCACCTTACCCTCCGTCTGCTTCTCTGAGAGCTTCACCATTGACACGTCGGAGCCCAGCAGGTAGTATGCCGCAGAGCCGTCGCGATAGTTCTTGCCACCAAGACCCGCACTGCGGCAGCTGTTGATGAGGTGTACGCCACCCTTGCCGTCGCTGACGATGAAGTTCTCCACAAAGCCCTTGTAGCCATTCTTCACCATCGCCACGTAGCTCTTGTCGAGAAGTCCGAGGCGCATGCCCTTCATGTATCCGGCAAGGAAGATAGCCGTTGCCGAAGACTCCAGGTAGTTGTAGGTCTTAGTCATCTTCTGACCGTTGTATGAGTCTGCATAGAACGTGTTGTCGTACTGCAGCAGCTGATACCAGCAGCCCGTATTCTTGTCCTGCCAGCGGTCGAGACCCTTGGCAAGCTTCGTCAGGTAACCGCTGAGCAGCGCATACTCCGCCGTCTGCGTCTTGCCTGCAACCTGCATCTCCTCCAGCACATCTACCAGCGCAAGGAAGTACCAGCCTACGGCGCGGCCCCAATATTCCTTTGAGCGACCCGTCTTCGCATCAGCCCATGTTATGGCATAGCTATCCGTCGGTGTAGCAGAGAAAGCATGGTACAGCAGTTCCTTATCGGCATCCCACAGAATGTTCCAGCATATCTCGAACTGCTTTGCTATAACCTGCCAGTCGTTGGATGTCAGACCTTTGTAGTCCTTGTAGCCGTTGATCATCTGGGCAAGCAGTGCCGGACCCATATACTGTCCGTCGCACCACATCTGGTTGACGTAGCTCGCCTTGTGCCACCAGCCACCCTGAGCTGCCTCCAGTCCCTCCTTAATAATATATGTGGCATCAGCCTTCTTGATACCCGTCAGCGCATCAGCAAACCTCTTGTCTGCCGTCTCCACCGTCTGAGCGTTGGTGTACGTAGCATCGGCAAACCTCTTGCTGGCAGCAAGCTCGCGCAGCTTGAAGTACAGCTTCACGGCATTGAGGTCGTCGAAGCTCTTGCCGTCCTTGCCGTTCTTCGCAATATCGTTCTTCACCGCGTAGTTCTGCACTGCGTAGAACCATGGCTTTACGTCAACGCTGCCGTTGTCCTTGTAGTAATCTACAGCCTCTATCACGGCCTTCGCCACCAGTCCCGGAACATAGTCCAGCTTCGTGCTTGCCTGAAACTCCGTCTCTGTCATTGCGCCCTTGTCGTCGAACTTGCCGAAGCCCGCCTTAGCCTTGTTCGCGTAGAAACTGTTGAGTCGGGAGTCGATGACGAGCTTCGAGTAGCACGCACCCTCCTCGAACTTCAGTGCCGTGCCTTCCTTCGAAGGTACCGTAGGCATTGTGATGTCAGACTTTGCCACTGCCACCATTGGTAAAAGCAGAAGCAGCGAAACAATTCGTGTGTAGTGTGATAACCTCATTGTCTGTTGTTGTGTGGTTTAATATTCAGTTAGTTTCTTAATTCTGCGACAAAGATAAGAAAAATAAATGTATTCACCAAACATTTTCCGTTTTTTCTTATTTATATTTCCAATAGTTAACTGCATTTGCTTTCTTATAACTTGGTATCGTCCGCCCTCCCGCATGTTACATACAAGAAAGTCAATGGTATATATTAAAAAATACATGTTAGTATAATATTATACCTTTGCAACCCGAAATCAAAAATCATACAAATAATCAATCAAAACCAAAAAACAAATGAAGAAAATCTTTACATTAATCGCGTTTGTCTGCTTTAGTGTAGCAAATGCATTAGCAGCAAGTGAAACTGTTGTCGAAGACATTGACGCAGCAGTTGAAGCTGGTACGGTTCTCACTATTAAGGTGGGTGACAAATATCTTTACGGTAGTGGCGCACAAAACTGTGCTATGACCAATGACATTAATACAGCTGTAGCCATTGGTAATGCAGTTGTTGGATTTAAGCTTGAAAAGGTTGCAGAAGGTTATCTCTTCCGTGCCGTTACACCTTCTGGTGGTGACTATGCTCTTTGGGGAAAAAATATTTGCTATCTCAATGGTCAGCCTTCTAATACTGGTGCTACTTTCATCCTTGGCAAAGATCAGGATGGCGCAAATGGTTCTACATGGACATTTGAAAACGGTGGAATCAAGAATGCTGCTAACGGTGGATACTTTGCAGGAACAAATACTTCTGCAACACCAGTTTCTGCTACCCTTGTGGTACTGACACCTGATGCAGAACCATCAGTTGAAGTTCTCCCTTCTCTTAAGTCTTTTGTTGACAATGGTACAGTGTTCGTTTTGAGAAGCGGTGATAATTATCTTTATGGTCCAGACAACCAGAATGTTGCATGGAGTATGTCTTATGCTACTGCCACAGCTCCTTCAAATAAGGTCAATGGCTATATACTTGAACATCAGAAACTGGGAGATAGGTACTGTTTTCGTGCAGTAAACGAGGGTGCCAATGTTGATATATATGGTGTTTCCACTTGCTATCTAAACTCTCAGCCTTCTGCTACTGGTGCTATTTTTAATTTGCGTAAGGATCAGGACATAAAGGATGGTTCTTCTTGGACAATAGCTGAGGTCGCTGGTGGTTACACAATTCAGAATAAAGCAAACGGAGCATATCTTACTTCTTCTGGTCTAAGTAATACTCCTGCTGTTTTTGAACTCTATGTACCTGGACAGGTTATCATTTCTTCAACAGCTGGTAAGAATCTGAAGGATGTTATCAGCGGTGTAAAGTATCCACAGACCTTTGCCGTACAGGGTGAGAACTGGGGTAATAATGGTACTGCAACAACAGGTGGCGATGTAAGTGACAGCGAGTGTCTTATATTTGATGTTGCTCAGGGAAGCACTCAGGGATTGGCACTCAGAGTATGGGTAACAAATGGCACAACTTTTACTACACTTTATGCATACCCAGAAGCTGACTACGCTAAAGCTGACTTTACAAAAGAATATCTTATTAAGACTCCTGGTAAGTATATGGTAAAGCTTGGTTCTTGGACAAAGCTCAGTGGTATCAAGGCTGGCAACAACTATGGCGCAAATCCGATTGTTGTAAACTGGGCTGCTGCATGTAAGGAATCCGATGTGTGCCTTGCTGTTGACGAAGCTCGCACATTCTCTTCTTCTGAAATCCTTGACTTCTCACACGTAACTGACGTTGAGGCTTATATCGCTACTGCTTGCGATGGTTCTAAGGTTACAATGCAGCCAGTTACAGGAAAGGTACCTGCTAATACAGGTCTCGTACTTAAGCAGGTTAGTGATAAGGCGGCTATCTCTATTCCAACATATCCAGAATCTACAGTTGACACTTCTGACAACCTCCTCGTTGCTACTACTACAACAACTAATGTTCCTACAGGTTCATACGTTCTCGCTGGCACAGGTGCTGACCTCGGATGGTATTCTATCGGTTCTACACCAGCTCAGCTTGCTGCTGGCAAGGCATACCTCACCGTTCCTACTCCAGCTAAGGGTCAGCTCCAGATGGTATGGGGTGATGACAACGTGACCGCTGTAGAGGTAGCAGAAGAGGCAAGCGCAAAGGTTGCTGACAACACATTCTACACCGTTGCTGGCGTTAAGGTAGCACAGCCTAAGAAGGGCAACATCTACATTTACAACGGCAAGGCTATCAGATTCTAATTCGTAACGAATAATAACCCCCTATAAATATAATAAGGAGAAAATAAAAATGAAGAAATATATCAAGCCGGCAATCATCGCTCGTAACATTACCCTCACCACCATCATGGCTGGTAGCGTTGGAGATGTAAAGGGAGAATACAATGGTACCCTCCCACTGAAGTCAAAGGGCGCATCTGCATCTTTCGAGGATGATGAGTTTGAGGAGGAAGAGTTCTAATCCCCTCTCTTTGTTCACATAATACCAAAACTAAACAGTAATCGGCGCATCAGGAAATTCTCCCGATGCGCCGATATTCGTTTTTGCAAGGATAAAGGCGCGGTGGAGGAGAGGTTAGTTCTCCGCACACCATTCCATGAAGAAGAAGTCGCTGAGACGATAACTGCCATCCTGCACCGTCACGATGTCCTTCTCCGTCAAACCCTTTAGGGCTGACTGCACCGAACTACTGGACGGCAGATGATATTTCTTTATGAAGGCAGCAGACGTGATACCCTTTATGCATTCGCGTCTTTCGTGATACTCTCTTGCCATAGCCTTCAGCAAAACCTTCTGCTTCGTTGCAAGTCTCGCCATCGTCTCCATGTAGAAGTCGTTCTGCGAGAGGATGATGTTGTGGAGTGCCTCGCTGATGAGGCTTTCATGACATACTCCACCCTGCGGTGTCAGTGAGAAGAGCTCGTTGAGCATCATCTGCATGTACCATGTGTAGCCATCGTATCGGTCATAGACATCCTCTGCTACCTCTCGGTCAAGCTGCTTGCCGTAGTTCTCGAAGAGCTGACAGGCAAAGTCGCAGTACGTCTCACGCGGAATCTGGTGCAGGCTCATGCCTATTGCACTCATATAGAATGGCTTCGCTGAAGAGTTGAACATCTGCGTCATCATGTGGCTCTTGCTGCCCGTGTAGATGAAGGTGACGTTGCGGCAGTGCTGTATCTTTGTTCTTAGCAGTGCCTCCACGTTCTTCTCATCGTAGCCAGTGATCTGTTGAAACTCATCAATGGCAATGATGCAGTGGCGGTCTGCCTCTTCCAGATAACAGAAAATCTCGTCGATAGAAGTCTCAGGAGAATGTATCTCGCCCAGTCCGATGTCGAAGGTCATTTCGCCACTCATAGCGTCAACTTTCACTCCTGCGCGCAGTGATTTCACGACCTGCATGAATCTCTCGCTCCACTGTGTCTTCAGCGGTTTCAGTTTTTCGAAGATCTCCTTTCCGAGAAGTTGCACCAGCTCTGCCAGTGACGTCGTGGCGTAGATGTCAACGAAAAAGGTGTAGAAGTCACTCTGTATGTCCTCCTGACCGAAGAAGTGCTTTATGAGTCCTGTCTTTCCCAGACGGCGAGGCGAAATGAGCGTCACGTGCCTGCCGTTTACGACATGTTTCCGTAGCAATGCAGTCTCTTCCTCACGGTCGCAGAAGTACTCTGGTGACTCGTAATGACCTATGACAAAGGGGTTTAACAGTTTTATCATACCTATAATAATTATATCTGCAATAATCTGTCTGCAAAGTTACGAAATCTTTCTTGAACCTCCAAACTTTTATGTGAGATTTTATTCCTTTCGTCTATTCCTTTCTGTTTACGATGGCGTTGGCATCAGTCATTGTAACCTTGCCGTCCTCGTTGGTGTCGGCAGCGTCAACGTCTATCTTCACGTAGTTGCCGAGATAGTGAGAAGTAACGATGTTTGCGTCGTGCATCGTAACCTTGCCGTCACCGTCAGCATCGCCCATTACCATCGTCTGCTGCTCCTCGCCTTCGAGCTTTGGCAGCATCACGTATGGCGCGAGGTATGTGTAGTCGGTGGTTATGAAGGCGCTTCTGTCTGCAAGCTTCGTACCGCCAGCCTTGTAGCATGCGAAGCTGCTGACGCCACGAGTCTTGGATGGCACGTAGTCGTAGTCGCTGAGCTCCACGTCACCCTCTATCTTACCCATGAGGAAGCCATTGCCCTGGACAGAGTCGAAACCGGTGGAGACAGGATCATTGAAGGTGTATTCTCCCGGTGTGCCATATAATATATAAGGCGTAAAGGCCTTCATCGTGGAAACCTCTTTTAGGAGTGCGTCGTTGTTGGCGTATCCGTTACACTCGTACGCCTTGAGTCCCTCTGGCACGTCATTGTCCAGTGCAAGCATTAGTGTACCGTAGTTACCGGCATCCTGCGTATAGATTTTTGGGCTGGTAGAACATATCTTCATCGATATGGAAGGCATGTTGTATGGTTGTGTTAATGCCGCATCCTTATAGAACTCGAATTTCAATATGTCACCAGATCCTATGTAATCTGAAAGTGCTGAGATATATCTTGAATAATCGAAAGATTCCGTCTTCTTATAGTTTGCAGGTAATAGGCTGAAACCGTAATATCCAGCCGAGGAGAATGGTTCCCATTCGTTGAGGAATATCCTGAAATATACCATAACCGGTTGCTCTTTATCGCTGTTGTTCATTAGAGGCAGTGTGAAGTACATCGGCTGTCCGGAAACTATAAGTCCGTTGCAACTTGCCTCTACAGGCTCATAGAAGCATGGACCTTCTTCGAGAGCAACGGTGTCGTTTACTGTTACGTCGAAGAAGCGTGTCGTCTCGTGGAAGATTCTTGTACCCTCTGCCTTTGCCATGATGTATGCCGTGCCAGGGTGTATGCCATAGACCTTACCCTCTGGTGTCACCACTGCAATGCTGGCGTCGCTTGAGGTGTAGGTTACGCTGCCGGTGTAGTTGTCGGACGTAACGGAGATCTGGCAGTGCTGGTCGATGAGGATGGTGTTCTTGTCTATCTTCATATCTACTGCATTGACGCTATGCTCAATGACGGTGATGTCAAGCGATTTCGTCGTTGTACGATAGAGTCCGTGCGCCATACCCGTCACCTTGATGGTAGCCTTGCCCGGTGCAACGCCCGTTACTACACCCTGTGCGTTGACCTTCGCTACGCTCTCGTCGGAACTGTCGTATGTCACTGTTCCGGCATAGCCCTCGTTGTGCGTTATCTGGGTCTTCTCGCCATCCTGGATTGTAGTCTCGTCGATGAAGAAGGTGACGTCCTTCGAAGGGTTGTTCTTACCACCGTTGACAACAATCGTAGAGAGAGCCTCCGCCTGCTGCATTGGCATGTACTGCCATTCGCCCTCAGAACCTACGCGGTAGATAGGACGCACCTCGTAGATACCGCTTTCTTCCATCACGTCGGTGCTCTTGACGATGGTGAATGTCGTTGGGAAGTAGGTGTATGTGCAAGGCTTGATGACGAGGCTTCTGTCGCCTTCCAGGCTATATCTCTTGCCGGTCTCAATGTTGCGGCACTCCACACCGTAGTCTATCTCCGCATCTTCGTAACCCTCGTTGAATATGCTGAAGCGACCCACGCGGAAGCTGCCGCCGTTGGCACGGTTCTCTATCCTTGTCTGGCGCGAGTTGTTGTCGAAGATGATAGGGCTGTTGAGCACTACGTTAACCGCTGCCTTGCCGCCCTTGTCCGGCATAACGTTGCGGAGCATGCCCTGTTCGTTGACGAAGCCTTCTCCTACGATGTCCTTGTAGTTGAGTGCGTTGACGCCGGTGATAGGGTAGAAGCCATCGTATAGTCCGCCCCATCCCCAGTTTATCTCGTAGGTGTCGTCGGTGGCATTGTAGCCGTGGATGATGAATGCATGACCACCATCGACGATGCTGTTGCCACGGTAAGGCACTGGTCGGCCTGCCTCCAGCTCTGCCTGTATCATCTCGTCCCACTCCTCCGTGGTGTAGTACTCGCGGGAATTGTTGTCGATGCTCTTGTCGTAGCCGAAGTGCTCTCTCAGAGACATGCCGAGGTCTGTCAGTGAAGAGCCGCTGCCGCCACGGGACGCTACGCCGTATTTCATGTTCACGGACACGCCGACGTCGCGGAGCAGGTTACCGATGGCGAGCTCCTCCTCTTCCGTCAGCTCATCCTCGCTGCTGTAGGTGTCGCGCATCAGGTCCCAGTTGTAGGTGGACTCTGCAAAGTCTGCTGTCAGCGTAGTGTCGAAGTTCTCTTCATCTTCTGGCATCAGGACCTTCGTAGTGTACTCATTGCTGCCCGTTCCCTTCTCAGGGTATTTATAGTACTTCATAACCTGTGAACCCGCTGTTGCCACGCAGCCGGTCATAAACCAGTTGTCCGTGCCGCGTGTTGACTTCAGCTGGCTGTTGTATGGATAATTCTGGTTCCACTTCGTGTTGAGATCGACGTGCAGGTCCTTCTTCTCCCCTGCGTCGAGGGTGCCGAAGGTCGATGTTGCGCCCTTCGCATTCTGCAGGCTGCTGCCGGCGTTGCCCTTGGTCTTCTGCAGCTTTATGGCGAGCGATATCTCCTTGCCGAACTGCTCCAGCATCTTCTTAAGCGCGTCAGGCATCTTCTCCTGAGAGAATGTCCCCTCCTCGCTGTAGCCCAGGATAGGGCGTGCCACGTTGTCACCGCCGATGATGGCGAAGCCGCCGTCAGGGTAGTTGAATGCGTAGTAGAGCGTGTTGCCCTGGTCCTCTGCCGTATGACAGAGCATTGGCATCAGTGTCTGCTGTGACGCAGAACCCTTTGCCGGACTCTGCTTTGCCGGACGCAGTGCTGCGGCGCGCTGCATAGCCTCGTTGACTGAAATCTGTTGTGCCGTTGCCGCTATTGCTACCATCATAACGGCAAAAAGTGTTGCTATTCTTTTCATATATAATTATATGTGTAATTGTTATGGGTACAAAATTACTTTAATTTTCTCTTTTGGCAAAATTTGAAAGATTAAAAGTTAGGAATGACTGTTAAATAAAATTAAAAACAAGTTAACACAATGTGTTTTACTTAAATATATTAGGTGGAATGAAAAAAAAGTAGTACCTTTGCACCCGAATTTTGCCTGCCTTGATAGGGTTTTGGCAATGTAACATGCTGAATTCAAACAAAATAAATATATAAA
>CAMADY010000048.1 GCA_945831805.1 uncultured Prevotellaceae bacterium | reverse complement strand
TATGCAAAGATACTAAAAATCTTGCATATAAGCAAAGAAATAGATGTTTATTTCGCTGACATACAGTTAATTAATATTAATTCAGTAAACCCTAATTATACAGCGAAATAGTGTGTGTTGCGAATATTTTTATGCTAACAATGAAGATTTATACTGATTTATTTGGCAGTTACGGGAAATTTCTATACCTTTGTACCCAAATAAAGTCGCAATGTAAAGCTCGGTGTAATTCATCAATGCGAAGTCCCTGCCACGTGAAGCACCACTTTTTCTTTTGAAATTGTAAACCATGGCGAATTGCGCGGGGCAGAAATAAGCGTTCCGGTTAGGGACGCTTTTTTCGTGTCTTATGTTTCGCTTTTTTTTGCCCAACAATGCTTCATCTATGAAAGGAGTATCAGGAGTTGGTACCGTTATGCTGTATTGTACGTTCTCTAATGTACGTTTTCTTATTCCAACAGTCATCTTTACTTTTCCCAATTCTGATGAAGTATATTGCATAACCATCATCTTCGTAAATGGTTTTTGGTTTTTATTGCCTTCCTTTACATTTGTCATTGCCACCTTCCTTGCATTCTTCATTACTTCTTCCATCATCAGCACAGCCTTAGTGGATTTGTATTGAATAGCAGAATGGGCAACAGACGAGATTATCTCCAAAAGGTAAGTGTAAACCACCGCTGATGAGCGTGAAATCTACCGCCTCGTCTATGAACTCTACGGCTTGACGGAAGATGTAATCGCTATAGTGGAAGGAACAAAATAAATCATAACGCATGGCGGGGATAGCTCTTGCTATGCGTTAAATATACAGCGGAAAAACGTTCTTTGAGATAATTGTGTATGAAAATTATCAGAAATTTGGAAGTTAAAGAATTTCTTTGTTCCTTTGCACTCATATAAGAATAATTTTCATTATGGCAATACGGAAGTATAATACAAAGGAAGAGGCTTTGGCTGCAATAAAGTTGGCTGTTGCAATGAAGAATGAATATGTCGCTCATGTTCAACGTGTTTGGGCGGAGCAGAACTTGACTACGATTTTGAAGAAATGACAACCTTTTTGGGAAATAAACCTGACTAATCTTTCTATACACGTTAAATCAAAGAGCGTTCATAACCTTATTATATATTTATGAATGCAAAGAATGATTTTGTTGATATTCACTATCAGCAGAGTGGTAAATCCACCACGACGAATGCCCTCGGCATGCGCGAGATGCTTATATATTATAGGGGAGGATGTGGGGCAGACCTGCCGTAATTGTCGTGCTGGGAGCGTTTGGCGGAAGGGGGGATTATAGATAGCTTACGGTTTCGGAGAGTGGCTTTCGGGAGAAGTGGTTGGAGAGTGGCTTGGCGTCTTCGGTTGCGAAGCCGAGGTCGAGGAGCATCAGTATCTCTTCGTTCTCTGGAAGTCCGAGGGCATCGTGCAGGTCGTCGATGTGTACGCAGTTGAGCCAGCAGGAGTCAACGCCTGCATTGTATGCTCCGAGCATGAGGTGGGTTGCAACGATGGCAGCGTCCTCGGTGCCAGACTTGCGGTGGTCTGTCTCAGGACCTTTTGCGGTAGGGTAGGTATAGACGTTGTTCTTGTCGTATGCAACGACTAATACTGTAGGTGCTCCATAGCGGCATGGCGTGCAGGCATCTACCTTTGCCAGGGCTTCTGCTGACTGTACTACGTAGATATGCTGTTCCTGGAGGTTCTTTGCTGTTGGTGCGACGCGTCCTGCTTCAAGGATGGCATTGAGCTGTTCGTCGCTGAGTTGCTTTGCAGAATCGTATTTCTTGCATGAGTATCGGTTCTTTATAACTTCTGTAAATTCCATGTTTCGTATGTTTTTGATTGGGTTTGTTGATTGGGTTTTCGTAAGTTTCTGCTGATTATTGCATCTTTTCGAACTTGTAGCCGAGGCGCTTTAGTTCGATGGCGGTGCCGATGGCAAACATAGCGGAGCATGCACGGTAGAAGGCGTAGAAGGCCATCTTGGATTGTGGCTCTATCTGCTCGTGACGAATGAGTGAGATGGCTTCGTGGGCGAGTGACTGCACGAGTGTTACGATCTGCTTTGCCTCCTCGCTGTCGAGCGGAATGCGGAGGATGTCGCGTACGATGTGGTCGTCCATGTTGTCGAAGCCCTGGTCGCCGTAGAATCCCTCGTAGGGCGTATCCTTATATGTCTGCCAGTCAACGTCCCAGCAATAGGCTGCTGCCATGCCGAGGTACGTAGCCCATGCTACGGAGACGGTAGGGTAGGATGCTATCTGCGGTACTGCATCCGCCATATAGTTGGCTTCGATGCGTGACCAGAAGTCCTTGAGGTCGTCGCTCTCAAGGAGCTTGCCGTCGAGGGCACCTTTTGAGGTTGCTGTCTGAAGGAGATGCTTGCGCATTTTTTCCTCGAACTTGTCGAGGTAGTCGATGAATACTTGTTCCATTGTCTTTTTCTTTTTTGCAAAAATACAAACTTTTTTCGTGGTGTGCAAATAATTTGAGGAAAAAAGCTGGTGAAATGTTTGCTGAATGAAATAAAAGTATTACTTTTGTAGGCAAATAAGAATAAAAGATATTTGATATGGCAGAGGAAATAATGGAATTGATAAGTTCACAGGAGGTGAATTTCTGTGGGTCGTTATTCAAACTGCTGCTGAGCCTTCTGCTCGGAGCCTTGGTGGGCCTTGAGCGCAGGCAGAAGGGTCAGGTGGCTGGTATGCGGACGTTTGCACTGATTTCTATGGGTGCAACGCTTGCGATGCTCGTGTCCATATATATACCGCAGGAGTATATGGGACTGAAGAACGGCGATCCGGGACGTATTGCAGCGCAGGTGATAAGCGGCGTGGGCTTTCTCGGTGCCGGTGCTATAATACAGATGAAGGGCAGCGTGAAGGGCCTGACGACGGCTGCTGGTATATGGATGACGGCTTGTATAGGACTTGCCGTCGGAGCCGGTATGTACATCATCTCCGTTGCTGCCGTGGCCCTCATCATCTTCTGCCTGAAGAGTTTCGAGATGGCAGAGAAGGTGCTGCTGAAGAGTGCTGAGCAGACGATTATCCGCCTTAAGGCAGGGGTGATTGTCTCTGATACATCGGTGTACCATTGTTGTTTTGATAAATATGGCGTACACATGATGGATGAGTTCATCAGGTATGACTATACGCAGAACTTTACGACGATAAACTTCATGGTGAGGACAAAGGACGATACGGACTTCATACAACTCTTCAAGGAACTGCATGAGACGGGGAATGTGTTGTCGCTGACGCTTACTAACGAAATGAATAACTGATAGGTATGATAAGAAAATGTTTTCTCGTGGCGGCTTTCCTGATGGTCATTGCCGGGGCTTTTGCAGACGACAGGGCATTGCTGCAGGGACGGATAGACAGTTGTAGTGCTGCTGGTGGCGGAAAGGTAGTCGTAGAGGCCGGCGAATACAGACTTGCCGGCGCTCTGGAGATGAAGAGCGGCGTGGAGCTGCACCTGAAGAGTGGTGCGGTGCTGCTGTTCAGCGGTGAGCCGGACGACTTCCTTCCGGTGGTGCTGTCGCGCTGGGAGGGTACGGAGCTGTATAACCGCAGTTCGATGGTGCATGCTGACGGTCAGGAGAACTTCTCGATAACAGGAGAACCGGGTAGCGTCATTGACGCCAATGGCGGCAGGATGGCACGCTGGGGTATGCCGGCAGATGACTTTGAAGAGAACGTGCACGGCACGCATGGTGATACACCGGAGAAGGCTGACGTGGAGAGACTGCGCGGGTATGGCGATGCACTGACACCGGTGGCAGAGAGAGTGTTCGGCAAGGATGCGAAGCTGAGGCCTTGTGCCATGGAGTTCAGGGAGTGCAGGAACATCGTGCTCGATGGCTTTACGCTGAAGAACTCACCGTTCTGGTGTATTCATCCGCTTTATTGTGAGGATGTTACGGTTAGGAACGTGACGATAGACTCACACTTCCCTAACAACGACGGCTGTGATCCGGAGTCTTCGAAGAGGGTGCTGATAGAGAACTGCACGTTCATGACGGGCGATGATGCGATAGCTATAAAGTCTGGCAGGGATGCTGACGGCCGCCGCATCGGCAGGCCTTCGGAGGATATAACGATAAGGAACTGCAAGTTCTACAGCAAGTGCAACGGACTGTGTATCGGTTCGGAGATGTCGGGTGGCGTAAGGAACGTGACGATGACGAACATCGAGATCGGTGATGTGAAGAATGCGCTGCTTTTCAAGTCGAACCTCGACAGGGGCGGATATATTGAGAACGTGCGGATAGACTCTGTTACGATAGGTAATGTGGCTGGTGCTGTGCTTAGGTTTGAGACAAACTACTTCGGGTATCGCGGTGGACATTTCCCTGCTCGTTATCAGGACTTTAAGATAAGTAATGTGACGGCAAAGTCGGCAGAGGCATACGCCATTTATTTTGATGGCAACGAGGAGGAGCCGATAAGGGATATTGCGGTGAGGAACTTCGCCGTTGAGAAGGCAGCGCATGCACACTATCTCTACAAGACGGCACGCTGCTCGTTTGAGAATGCAGTGGTGAACGGCAAGAGACTGCCTAAGAGGATAAAGGAGGACACGGAGCGGAAGAGCTGCGACGTGTGGTAAGGGGCCGGCGAAAGCACTGTCCCAGATAACTCCGCCGGAAGCACCGCCGGGAACATGGTCGCAGGATACGTAAAACGGTGGCTATGGCTTCTTGAGGGTCAGTAGGATGACGGAGGCTAGTACGAGGATGCCGCCGGTAATGGTACCGAAGGTGCATGGCTCGTTGAGGAGAAGTACTCCAACGACCATTGCGGTGAAAGGCTCGAAGGCTCCGAGTATGGAGACGATGGAGGTGTCGATGAGGCGCAATGCCATCGTGACGCAGATGTTGCTGAAGGCCGTCGGCAGGAGTCCTACGAGGATAAGGTTGACGAGGGTAGGGGTGTCGTGGATCGGTTCTATGCCTCCCTCGAAGACAATAGCGTATGCAAGGAGCATGAGCATAGCGAGGAAGAAGATGTAGAACGTGAGCTTAAGACTGCTGAGGCGGCTCAGTGCCATGCGTGGAAGCATGACGAGATAGACGCCGTAGCCGATGCCGGACCATAATCCTAACGTCATGCCTAACGGCGAGAAAACAGAGGACGCGTCGAAGAATCCGGAGAGCAGCATCACGCCGAGTATTGCGAGGAACATGGAAATGCAGACCTTCGCCGTCAGCCGTTCCTTAAAGAATATAATACAGATGAGTGCGCACCATAGCGGGTTTGTGTATATGAGGCTTGTTGCAACGCCGGAGGTGATGTAATCGTAGCTCATGAAGAGCGTTATGGCGCAGATGATATAGTTGAAAGAGAGCAGACTGATGCGCAGTGCCTCGCTGAGGGTTATGCCCAGTGGCGTGCGTCTCCAGAGAAGAAAGGCTGCCATGAAGATTGATCCGAAGAGGAACCTGTAGAATATAAGGCTGGCATAGCCCATGCCCCCCTCTATGACGGGAATGGTGAATAGCGGTATGAGTCCGAAGGATGCTCCGGAGATTGTTGCTAATATGAATCCTTTGAGGTCTTTTGACATTTGTGGTTGTTTTTTATGCCCCATGGAAAATGCGTGGGGAACGGTGGCGACACTTCGGCTTTTGAAGTGCAAAATTACTTAAAAGTTTTTGAATAAGCAAGCAATTTATATGAAAAAGCGTAAAAAAGCTTTTGTATATAGATTTTTTTTTGTAACTTTGTGGCGAAATATGAGTAAGGCATCACTTCATAACTGTGGCTCATGCAGTCATTCTCCTGCCGATGGCGGTGATGACTGTGCTTCATGCAAGCTTGCGGGCTTGGTGAAGGCTTCCCGTGAACTGAAGGAAAAGCGCGAAAGACGTGAGCAGGAGGGGACTGAAGAACGTTTCCGCATTGATGACGATGATGAACTGTCAATCAGTGAACGCCTGACGGAAAACGGCAGTGATCATACTATATTATATATGGTGTTGGTTGCCGTAATGCTGTTTGCGCTGGTGGTGCTGTTCTCGAAAATGTTTTCATAATGATTAGATATCGCAGATTTATTATATTTTTACTAACGCTAATGCTGCAGTTCTGTGCTGTAGCAACGATTGAGGCTTTTGCCAAGGATTACTTCTCTGCACTTGAACAGCAGCAGATAAGCATCGAGACAAAGGGACTGTTCGACAAATCAAGCACTTTTCAGATAAACTTTGCCGACATGGCAAAGGATGACTACTCTTTCCCTCTGCCGGTGGGTAAGACTGTTGCTGTCAATTCCCGCGAGGTTGAGATAGAGACAAAGAAGGGCGATGCCGTAAAGTCAATGTTCGGCGGACAGGTGCGCCTGTCGAGACATGTTAATGCGTATGGAAATACTGTTGTCATCAGACATGATAATGGCTTGGAAACCGTCTATTGCCACATGGCACAGAACCTGGTGCAGGTGGGTGACCGCGTAAAAGCCGGACAGACCGTCGGCATCGTAGGTGCGAAGGATGGCAAGGGCTTCTTGCTGTTCTCTATAATGGTAAACGGCAACCGTATCAATCCAAGTACTATTCTTAACGTTCATACGCATAGTGTTCACAAACAGATTGTAACGATAAAGAAACTCGCAGGAAGGATTGACGTCAAGACCAGCCGCAAGGCAAAGAAGAAGCAGAATGAGGAGATGCGCCTCGATACTAACGATCCGTTCCAGGGTAAGGTGACCTATCGTCTGCACCTCGACGAGATAAAGAAGTCGGAATGGCATTATCCGCTTGAGGGTTCGAAGGTCATCAGCGGCTATGGTGGCAAGCGCAAACATGCCGGAGTGGATATAAAGAACGGTCCGGGCACGAATGTGTTTGCAGCTTTCGACGGCCTCGTGGTGCAGTCGGGTGTGTTCTCCGGTTATGGCAAGTGTATAACCATCAGGCATGCCAACGGTCTGGAGACGCGCTATAGCCATAACTCCAAGAACTTCGTCACTGTTGGAGAGAAGGTGAAGGCAGGCCAGATAATAGGTATCGTCGGCAGAACTGGCAGGGCAACAACGGAACATGTGCATTTCGAGACACGTATAGCCGGCAGGACTTTTGACCCGTCGTATGTCTTTGACCATGCAAACCACTGCCTGCAAAAAGGTACGCTGCAGTTCAAGAAGAATGGTGGAGTGGTGAGGATTAAATAGGTTAGGGTTTATGTTATTTTTATAGAAAATATATGATGATGAAAAAGATATTATTTTTAATTATGGGACTGATCGTAATGATCGGTTGCGAAGAGAAGAAGAGTGGCAATGTTGTAAGTCAGACAGACGTGCGCATTGACAGTTTGCAGAGAATCATTGACCAGAAGGACAATGAGCTGAATGACGTGATGGCAACCTTCAACGAGATACAGGAGGGCTTCCGCCTTATCGAGGCAGCAGAGAAGAAGGTTACTCTCGTCAAGGACGGTGAGGCTACCGATAAGTCGGAGCAGATTCGCCAGAGTATCCATAACATCCAGCAGCGCATGCAGCATAACCGCGAGCTCATAGCGCGTCTGCAGCAGCAGGTTCGCGAAGGAAGCACGCGCTCTGAGGAACTCCGCAGAACGATAGAGAACTTCGTGCGCGAGCTTGACAGCAAGAACAAGGAACTCGAAATGCTGCGTGCAGAGCTTGAGCAGAAGGATATATACATCGCGGAGCTCGACAAGACCGTGGCAGACCTGAATACCAACGTTACGGAACTGAAGGAGGAGACAGCACAGAAGGCTGAAACCATCAGTAATCAGGACAAGCAGATCAACTCTGCATGGTATGTGTTCGGAACAAAGAAGGAACTGCAGGAGCAGAATATCTACGTGAAAGGCAAGGTGCTGAGGGCAAACTTCAACAAGAACTACTTTACTAAGATTGACATCCGTGTTGATAAGGAGATAAAGCTCTACAGCAAGTCTGCAGAACTTCTTACCTCACACCCAGCCGGTTCATATACCCTCCAGCCGGATGCTCAGAAGCAGTATGTGCTGAGAATAACCGACCCACAGCGTTTCTGGGCTACAAGCAAGTATCTCGTGGTTGTGGTGAAGTAAACAGTTGTAGATGTTATTCGGAATAGTTCTGTTGATAAAACCATAAGGATATGATGACGCTGGACGATTGCAAGGTGCTGGCATTGCCGAAAGAGGAGGACCCTCGCGGCAGCCTGACGTACATATACGAGAATGTGCAGGTGCCATTCCCTATCAAACGCGTGTTCTATATCTATGATGTTCCGGCAGGAAAGGACCGTGGAGCACATGCACACAAGGAATGCTGGCAGTTTATCATTGCTGCATCAGGAGCGTTGGAGGTCTATCTTAACGACGGAGTGGCAGAGAAGGTCGTCACCCTAAACAGACCTTATCAGGGACTCCTCGTGCCACCGGGTATCTGGGCGCACGAAAGGGAGTTCACCACCGGTGCGCTATGCCTTGTTCTTGCAAGCCATGAATACAGTGAGGCTGACTATATCAGGGATTATGAAGAATACAAGAAGTATTGTGCTACACGTCAAGGCAATTGATTCCTTGTGGGGTTAAAACAGTACAGAGAAAATCAGAAACGTCCGTCAGAAACAATGCAGATTGTTCGTTATAGTAAGGAAAAGTCCAGCGAATGGGATGATTTCGTGAAGGCATCAAGGAATGGTACCTTCCTTTTTCTGCGTGGATACATGGACTACCATAGCGACAGGTTTGAAGACCATTCGCTGATGTACTATAATGACAAAGGAAAGCTGCTTGCAGTACTGCCGTCAAATGAACGCACAACAGACGGAAAGAAAGCGTTGTTCAGTCATCAGGGGCTCACCTATGGCGGTTTCGTACTTTCTTTGTCTGCAAAATCAGCTGATGTCCTTGAAATCTTTTCTGTTACAAAAGACTACCTCAAAGCACATGAGTTCTCTGAGTTTCACTACAAGCAGATTCCCATTCCTTACCACAAGCACCCTTCGCAGGAAGATGAGTATGCCCTATGGACGAACGGGACAGAACTGGAATGCTGCAAGCTTGGCACTGCAGTATCGCTAAAAACCGCACCGAAAGAGTTCCTACGTATGGTCAGGGCGACAAAGAAGACCGACAGGAACAGGCTTCTCCGTATGGGTTACACCATAGAGATTGATGCAGAGTTGGAGGACTTCTGGCCTGTGCTGACAGGTAATCTGATGAAGAGTTTTGGAGTTCTGCCGGTACATACACTTGACGAAATACAGTTGTTGAAGGAACGTTTCCCTGAGAATATCGTCTGCTGCGTGATACGCAATACGGAAGGTGTGGTAGAGGCTGGCACTGTATTGTACCTTATGGACAATGTGGTTCATACGCAGTATATTTCTGCCAGCGAGACGGGTAAGAATACCAATGCCCTTGACTGTCTGCTGTTGTCGCTTCTGCTGCATTATAGGGAGCAGGAGAAATATTCTTTCTTTGACTTCGGCACGAGCATGGATGATGACAATGTCCATCTGAAACCAGGACTGATTGCGCAGAAGGAAGGCTTCGGTGGCAGGGGCATTGTCTATAAACAGTTTATTCTACGGTTGTAGGTTTTACGGTTGTAAGGTTTTACGGTTGTAAGGTTTTGCAGTTGAATGCAACAAATTTTTATTGATGAACGCAGCATATAAGAACATACTCAAGGTAACGACATTGTTTGGTGGTGTGCAAGGATTGAACATTCTGCTCAATCTTCTGCGCACTAAGTTTGTTGCTATACTGCTCGGACCGGAGGGCGTAGGCCTCAATTCCATCTACAACGAGACGAGAGAGCTTGTCCACAGCACCACGAACCTCGGTCTTGACGTCAGCGGAGTGCGTGGTATCTCTGCTGCATACGAGGAGATGGAAAATGGCGCAACGGAAGAAGAGCGTCTCGTTTTACAGCAGAAAATAAGCGACGAGACGGCAGTGTTGCGTTCGTGGGTCGTTTTGCTTGCACTTCTCGGCATGCTTGTCTGCATGCTTTTCGCTGCACCACTCTCACTTTTCACGTTCAATGACTATGAGCATACGTGGGGTTACGTACTCCTCTCACCAGCAGTAGCCTTCAGCACCATAACATGCGGAGAGCTGGCAGTGCTGAAAGGTCTGCGCAAGCTTCGCGACCTCGCAACTGTCTCTGTTGTCAATGTCGTAGCAGGACTCGTTGTCAGTCTTCCGATGTTCTACCTCTGGGGTATCGATGGTGTGCTGCCGGGATTGCTGTCACTATGCTTCGCCACAATGATGATAACGCTGTTCTACAGTCTCAGGGCGGAACGTCTGCGCCTTGTCTTCACACACAAGGAACTGCGCAAAGGTCATAGAATGCTTTTTGTTGGTTTCAACTTCGTGTTATGCAGCATCATCGGACACGTAGCACTGCTCGGCATTCAGGCATACCTCAACAACAACGCATCGCTTGAGATGGTGGGACTCTACAACTCAGCATATACTCTGACGATGACATACGCCGGACTCGTCTTTGCGGCTATGGAGACAGACTATTTCCCACGACTTTCCGGCGTCATTACAAACAAATCAGAGCGCGAAGATACACTGCTGAAACAGCAGGATGTAACGCTGATGCTCGTCACGCCATTGCTCGTTGCGATGATTGTCGGACTGCCGATTATCGTGCCACTGCTTCTCAGTGGACGCTTCGAAGCTATCATTCCTATGGCACAGGTCACCACCGTAGGACTTCTTTTCAGGGCTGTCTATCTGCCGAACGCATACATGTCGTTGGCTGCCGGTGACAACCGTACATTCCTCTTTATCAACACTGTTGGAGCAATAGACATACTCCTTGTGCTTGTCGGCTTTGAGTTCTACGGACTTTTCGGCATGGGTGTTGCGCTGACGGTGCAGAACCTCGTTGATATGCTTCTCGTCATGGGGATCTCTAAGTGGAAATACGGCGTGAAGTTCTCCGTAAGAAGACTCATTGACATCGTGGTGTTCACGCTCTTCCTTTGCGTTTCCTATATATCATGCAGTTGTCAGGAGATCTATAGCTGGCAGTATTGGGCTTGCGGCACATTGCTTACCGTGCTCTGCGCAGCTTATTCACTAATGAAATTCAGACAGGAGAAGTAGGCTATGGTGAAGGGATTGGTATCGGTTATCGTTGCGGCTTACAATGCGGAGCATCTTCTTCCGCGATGCCTTGACTCGCTTTTGCGCCAGACGTATCGTGAGATGGAGATTATCATCATCAACGATGCATCTACTGATGGAACCCAGAAGATTATCGATGACTATGTCTCCAAGGACTTACGTATCGTTCCTCTGCTGATGGAAAAGAACAGCGGAGCTCCCGCAGCACGCAATTATGGCATGAAACACAGCCGTGGAGAGTTCCTTACGATGGTGGATGCCGACGATGAGATAGCCCCAGATACGATAGAACTGACGGTAAAAGAGTTCATCGATAATCCAGAGATTGACTTCGTAACCTTCCGGATGATCTTCGTATATCCAGAGGATGGTCGCTGGGAACCGTTCAAGACCAACCCGCAGGTGCCAGAGTTGATGACAGGCGAGGAGGCATGCTATTGGAGTATCCTCTACGATTATGCACCGAACGGAATGTCTCGCTCGCCACTTGAGCAGAGCATGCCGGCAGAGGCGGAGTACGGACAGCACAGCGATGAGACCGTCACGCATCTCGTATTACTTAAAGCACGCAGGGTGAAACTCGGTAAGGGTGAGTACTATTACTATCAGATGTCGTCATCGGTGACCCATGTGGTGTCGCCAGAACGCTTTGATGTGCTCGATGCCAGGATGCTTTTGCGAAAGCGACTGCAGGAGAGTGGGGTAGGGGAGCATGTCATCAGACGCCTTGACACCCGTCGTTGGCGAGAGTTTTTCGATATGTGCCATTTCTATTGGTTCAACAAATCGCAATTCAGCAACGAGGAACAACGCAAGATATTCCAACGATTAAAACAAGCCTACGACAGCTTCTCATGTAGAGACCTACCGCTAAGCACCGTCCTGAAACCTCGCTTCATGATGCTTCCGACGTTCCGGATGTTCTATTTGCAACTATCACTAATGTTCAAACTCGGACTTATCCATAAATAGACGAACCGTTCAAACTCAGACTTATCCATAAAGAAATGAAACAGAAATGCATACTGATTCTTGGTGGAAACATCGTGCAATCCGATGCTACACGCATGGCGAAACAACTGGGATATTATGTCATCAGTTCGGATCTCCACGAAGATAATCCAGGACATAAGATTGCTGATGAGTATTGCAAGGTAGATATCGTTGACAAGGAGGCGGTGCTTAAAGAGGCACGTCGTATGGAGATAGACGGTATCGTACCTTATGGATCGGACGCCCTTGCACCTATTGCTGCTTACGTTTCAGAGGAGATGGGATTGCCAGGCAATCCGTATGAGTCTGTTAATATACTCACACATAAGGATCTGCTGCGAGAGTTCCTTAGGGATAATAATTTTGCGACACCTTGGTCAGACGGTTTTGATGACTTGGATGAGGCTCTGTCTTTCTATAATCATAAGGTAGAAGACGAGGATTATCATGGTTATGCAATAATGAAACCTGTCGATTCCGCTGGCAGTAGAGGAGTTTTCAAGATCTCTTCTCCCGAAGATATAACGAAGAACTGGGATGTAGCTATGGGATATTCCTCTTGCGGAAGGGTGATAATCGAAGAATTCATTGAAAAGGTAGGGCCACAGGTTGACGGTGATGTCTTTGTTCACGAAGGAAAGATCATCTTTGCGGGTTTTGTGGATCAGCATCATGTTCAAGGACTTTCAGAGCTTGTTCCGGTTTCTTTGAGTTCTCCTTCAGTGCATTCTATGGAGACAAAGGAGAAGGCTGTTTGTGAGTTGCAGCGACTTTTCTCTTTATTGAAAATATCAACGGGGCCTTGCAATGTTGAATTTGTAGTAGGAAAGGATGGCAAGATATATTTCATAGACCTTGGTCCGCGTAACGGTGGATGCCGAATACCATTCTTGGAGAAGGAGGCAATGGGTTTTGACGAGGATCTCTTCACCATTAAAGCTGCTGTCGGTGATGAACTTCCGCAGTGGAACAGTCTTTTCGGTGAGCAGAAAGACGGTAACTGCGTGATGTACTATCGTCCTTTTGCCAACAGAAATGGAATTTATGAAGGTCTTTGGATGTCTGATTATTTTAAATCCAAGGTTATAGACATAGCTCCACTGATGGTTCCCGGCGAGGATGTTTCACTTGCCAACAATGGTAACGATACAGCGGCTGTTGTCTTTGGACGCTTTGAAGATGCAGCGGAAATGCTCAGCACGATAGACAATATGTCAGAGCATATGAAAGTCATGGTCTCATGAAAGAGAAAGTACCGAAGCGTATAGAGCCTCATACTCTTTTGCAACTTTGATATAGTCGTGATTACGCAGGACGTAGTCACGGCTTTCTTTTTTCAGTTTGGCGAGTTCATCCTTTGGCATAAGGACGAGTTCCTCAAGTTCCTTATACACACTTTCGTAAGTCGGTTGTACGTTGACGATAGGTCTGCAGTCGTTCTCACCGAGTAGATTGTAGTGTTCCGGTTCTGCCCCCGATACGCAGACAATGCCTTTCGAGAGCGCAAGAAGTGCGTTCATGCCTGGTCCGTAGGCGTATATCTGATCCATCAGGACATCGGAATTATCCATCATGTTCTGGTATTCTGCAAACGGAATGCCGTTGGCAATCTTCAGTTCAATGCGTTCAGGATATTTTTTCTGCAGGTCTTCAGCCGCTTTCTGCATGATGTCCGTGCCCTTGAACTCCGAGCGTGCCTTGCTGATACCAATGAAGACACGCAGCTTTTCGGAAGGTGCAGGGTGAACCTCATCGAACAGTTTATATGGGAACGGTATGCTGTGGAGCTTCTCTCTCAGTGGCTTTCCGTCCTTGCTCTTGTCTTCTGTCATGCTATAAGGCAACCAGAATTCGTATGCTCCAGCCACAATGGCATCGCAGTCGGCTGCAATATATCTGTTGAGGCGTTCCTTTTCCGTGCCAACCCAGTCGTCGTACATCTGTTGTGCGAAGTCAACGCAACGCTTTTCCTTGCCTATGTTATAGTCAGAATAGCGCATAGGCATCAGTTCAGAGTTGATTTTCGGGTAGTAATAGTCGTTGCCCATGCAGCAAAGCACCACCTTCTTGTTGTGCTTACGCAGATAGTCGTAGATGGAGAAAAGCTTTACAGCCTTGAGTTCCAGAAACATAGGATTTATGAGTTGCACGATGTCGTAGCCTTTCATCTTTGGCAGTGCCATAAGAAGTCGCATTGAAAACGATAGCTTCCCCCATAGTGTGTCCTCTCTTTTCAGGTCGATATCACGCGGATAGTTCTTCCAGAAGTCACCGTTCGATGCCGTAGTGACCTCGTGTCCCAGCTCACGCAGCCCCTCTGCGAGGAAAGTATGAACGCCGCTATATTCGCCAAAAAGAAGTATTCTCATTATCTCTTGATATTCTTACGTTACTTATTCTTTCTTGATTTTTTTGGGGAAAAGGGGTCAGCCCCCTTTTCCCAAGAGGTCGTAAGCCCTACACATTATATAATAATAGAGGTTCTTGCCGTTTTTGCTCCATGGGAAAGTCCTCATTACCCTTGCTCCGTGGATTTCAGCTTTGAGCAGTTGCAGTGTAGTCCTGCGGTTATTCTGCTTCGAAATACCGTCGTTGTTTGTGGAATAGACGTACGTTCCGTGCGTGGTAGTCATTATCTTTCCGCATATTTGCAGCAGTTCCGGCAGTATCAGTAGGTCTTCAAAGAGCCGTCCACGCTTGAATCTTACCTTGTCGAACAACGTCCTTCTGTATATCTTGTTCCATGCGTAGGCATGGTTCCATGCCATAGTCTCATGCCAATAGTCCGCAGCAGACGGATAGATCCTATCTTCCAACGTAATAACAAGGCGCGTATCGTCTGTCTGTTCGATGCCATATTCCAGGATGTCGATATCCCTTTCGTCCAGAAGAGTACGCAGAAGCGGTGCGTATGTGCCGTCAAGCAGGTAGTCATCGCTATCTACGAAGGTGATATAGTCGCCTTTCGCGATGTCGATTCCTGCGTTCCTGGCATCCGATAATCCTCCGTTTTCCTTATGGATAACCCTTATGCGGTGGTCTTTCTTCGCCCAATCGTCGCACATAGCAGGACAATTATCCGGCGAACCATCATCAACAAGTATCACCTCCATATCGTCAACGCCCTGTCGGAGCACACTCTCAACACATCGGTCGAGAGTCTGCTCAACTTTATAAACAGGTATGATGACGGACAACAACATGATTTTTTTACATTGAAAGAATTTTCTCAAAAAGATTTATTGACGCATTGATGGAGAAATTCCTCTCGTACACCTCCCTTGAGTAGGCATTGTGCCTATAGCGTGGAGTAGCAGTGAACCCGTTGATAGCGTTGATGAAATCCTCGGCAGTGTCGCAACATGCACCGACTTTGCTTATGTCTATATCATAGCCTTCGAAGGATTCCTTCGTTCCGATGATATTCTTTCCGAACATCAGTGCTTCGCAGGTCTTTGTCTTCATGCCTGATCCGGTCATGATGGGCGATACTATGACGTCTGCCTCATAGTAATAGGGTGCCATCTGTGGAACGCTGTCGAATATATCAATGTCGCTGTTGCTGACAAATAGAGTGCTGAGGTGACTTATGTCCTTTCCAACAATGGTGAGGTGTATATTAACCTTCGGCATCACTTCCCTTACGAACCACACTATAGCATCGTTGTTTGCCTTGAAGTTACTTCCGACAAACAGACATCTGAGTCTGTCTTTCGATACCATGGCATCGTAGTCAGGCATCTTTGGGTCAAAAGTATCCATTATGCTCAGCGGCCAGATATAGTCCACTTTCTTGTGGTATCTGTCGTATATCATTGCAGCATCGCGCTTATTGAAAGCTATTTTCTTGTCTGCATACTTGCAGCAAAGTTCCTCGTTTCTTTCCGCCTGCCTTATTTTGAGAAGTCTGTCGGGTCTCTTTTTGGAGGTTATGACACTGAAATAATGACTCTCTACGTTATGAAACAGAACAATGATTTCACCTTTGTACCCCTCTGCCTTGAGTGCCTCTGCCACTACTCCCATCAAACTTGACGTCAGGAAGACTCTCTTGTATCGCATTCCGATCCTTACAATGTCACGTATATTCTTCCGTGTAAGTCCATTGAATAATCCAAAAGTTGACATGAATGCAACTTTTAGACGCATTGTAAGGGTATTCTCGATGATATCTGGGCACACGAAATATGACGAGAAGTTATCCTCGCCTAACACCCTCTTTGCTATGTCGCTGACAGCCTTGTTAACTTTGCCGCCACCGTTTGTTATGCCGTCAAAGGGAACGAACCATACGAAAAGAGTCTTGTCGTGTTGCATATTGCCAAAGTTAGCCGATATTCTGTCTGTTGTCTTTTTTTTCTGTATAGTAAATTACTTTAGGTTCAGGTAGTACCCTAATTTATAGAACGCGAAGACTTTGAGGTTCGGTGCCGAACCGTATAGGTTTCGTTTCATGATGTTTCGGAATGCTCTGAACGTGAAGGCTATTGTCCCCACCAGGTGGTATCTCCTCACCTTCATCACAACACTTCCGATGGATGTTTCGGAGAACATCCTGTCCTCCAGGCGGTGTAGGGTCTTCAGTGCTATCTCTGTCTTTCTGAGGAACACCTCGTTGCTTTCGAAGCCCAGGTGCATCAGTGGATTGTCGATATGCCTTATCTTCTTGCCCTTCTGCATCATCTCGATGCCCATCAGTGCGTCCTCGTAGCCGTACTCCCTGCATGACTCGTCGAAGGGAATCTCCTGCAGCACGGACCTGTGCATCATGACGTTGAATGCCGTGAACCGTGCGTATGGGTACCTCTGGCGGTATGCTGCCGGACGCTGATATTCAGCAGCTTTCTCGTATCTGTATCTCAGCGTGACGATGGGCGATGGCAGTTTCTCGGGATTCATCAGTCCTCCAACTATCACATCCGCATCACCATCCTTCATCGCCGCAATGTATTTCCCGATATAGTCATCTGCAACGACCTTCGCGTCGCTGTCCATGAACAGCAGCCACTCGCCCTTTGCCTCATTTGCCAGGAAGTTGCGTATGGCAGCTCTGCCCACATTCTGCGTCCTGCGGATATAGCGGCAGCAAGGCAGCTCGTTGATGCGGTGGTTTGAGATGGCCACCACCTGATCCTTGCCCCCATCCTCCGCCACTATGACTTCATAGTCTTCACCAGAAGCTTCCAGCTGTTTCTGCAGGTCATGGGCAAGGGTATAGCATTTGTAGTTGTATGTCGGGATGAGTACAGAGATCATACCTCGCCTCCTATCTCCATTCTCACGTTGTTGTTTATCTCGGTACGGTCCTTGTCGTTGAACCATCCCCACTTGTTGAAGTACATGATGATGTTCTTCACGTGGATGTAGAACAGTCTGAGACTCTTTCGTGAACCACGCGTGAAGGTGTGGTAGATGGTGCTTGAAGGGTAGTACAACGTCTTGTATTTCAGATGTATGCGACGTGTCATGTCGATGTCTTCCGCATACATAAAGAAGTGCTCGTCGAACAATCCCACTTCCTCCAGTGCCGACATTCTGAAGAACATGAAGCATCCAGAGAGGTATGGCACGTTCAGTGTCTTCGTGAAACCAGATTGCCTTAGTTCAAAGAGCTTGTTGCGACGGTCTATCAGGAATCGTGGCATGCAGAGCCTTCCTATCAGATCTGACGGTGTAGGCAGCATCTTAGCGAGGCGCTGTATGTCACCATTAGGGAACAGAACCTTCGGCATCATCTGTCCAACATCCTCATTCTCATCCATATATTTGCTCAGCGCAGGAATTACCTCCGGTCCGAACCATACGTCCGGATTCACCACGAGGTGGTACTTGCTGCCTTGCCTCTGTGCCTCGCGCAGGGCAACGTTGTGACCTCCGCCATAACCGTTATTCTCGTGTGGCAGATAAATCAGCTTAAAACCCTTCAGCGCCTTCTGCTTCAGTTCCGGCTCACCGTTGAGCACTCTCTGAGCAAACTCCTGTAGCTCGTTCTTCAGTTCCATCATATCGTCTGAGTGGTCTATGACATATACGGTGTCAACAGGCGATGCGAAGAGGCTTCGCAGCACTGGCTCGAAGTCAAGAAGGTGGTGGTTATATGTTACGATTGATGCGGTGATCACTTGTTATGAATTGAAAAAGGAAAAATGAAAATTGAAAATTGAAAATGGAGAATTGAAAATTGAAAATGGAGAATGAAGAATGGAGCATGGAAAGTTTTGATTACATTTTTGTATTATGACACTTCTGCTTTACGCTTGTCTCATCACTTCCCCGTCTCGTCACTTCAGTTGTAGTTCCACCGGGCAATGGTCAGAACCAAGGACGTCGGTGTGTATGCTTGCAGACTCTACCTGTGGCATAAGTCTCTCGGAAACAACGAAGTAGTCTATGCGCCAGCCTATGTTCTTCTGACGTGCCTGGAATCTGTACGACCACCATGAGAACGTCTGCTCCTCTGGGTGCAGCGTGCGGAACGTATCCTTGAATCCGCTGTTGAGAATGTCAGAGAACTTTCCTCGCTCCTCATCAGTGAAGCCCGGGTTCTGGTGATTGGTCTTCGGATTCTTCAAGTCAATCTCCTCGTGCGCCACGTTGAGGTCGCCGCAGTATATTACCGGCTTCTTCTTGTCGAGTGCCTTGATATACACCAGGAAGTCATCCTCCCACTGCATGCGGTAGTCGAGGCGCTTCAGTCCGTCCTGAGCGTTAGGCACATAGACGGTGATGAAGTAGAAATCCTCATATTCGAGGGTTATCAAACGGCCCTCGTGGTTGTGGATATCCTCCTCCTTATATATAATAGATCCATCGTCGCCGATGCTTCCCATGCCGTAAAACACGTTCAGCGGTGCGTGCTTCGTATATATAGCCGTACCCGAATAGCCCTTCTTCTCGGCGTAGTTCCAGAAGGAGTGGTATCCGGGAAACTCCAGGTCGAGCTGTCCTGCCTGCATCTTCGTCTCCTGAAGACAGAAGAAGTCGGCATCCATCTCGTTGAAAATATCGGCAAAGCCTTTGCCGGCGCAGGCCCTAAGCCCGTTAACGTTCCAGGAAATAAACTTCATAAAAGAGTCTCAAATTTATACTTTGTGTAGGTAATCTGATCTTCCCTCCACTCGGGGAGGGGTTGGGGGAGGGGGCTCTAGTACTGCACGCTTATCGTGCCTTTTATAATATTCGCTTGCGGGTAGCCCAGTTTCTTGACTTTGGCGAGCAGTGCGCGAGCCTCCTCTACCGTCTTGTAGTTACCCATGCGGCACTTCCACGAAGGCGAGTAGAAATGTACGTAGATAGGCTCCGATGGGAAGTTCGACTTCATCACCGCGCCGGCTGTCTCCGCCTTCTGTCGGTCGGTACGTGAGTTGCCGCCAGAGAATACCTGAATGCGGTATCCCTGCATCTTATAGCTGTTACGCATCACCTTCTTTCGGGTATCAACCACGACGTCCTCCGTTGCTGTGGAAGCCGTTGAAGATGATGGTGTTACGGTTTCGTGTTTAGTATTGCCAGACTCCAGCTCCGTCTTTGTAGGGTGCGAGGTCTCACTTGTCGTAGCGTGAGGGGAGTCATGCTTTGCTGTCGTGGCATTGTTTGGAGCCGCTTGCTCCTTCTGCTTCTGCAGACGTTTCTGCTGTATGGTGCCGAGCACGAGGCTGTCAATCTCCTTCGATTCGACAACAGTTACCGTGCCTTTGCCCTGCTCTTTCTGTCTGAGCTGGTCAAGGAACGTCTGTGCATCAGCAGTCATTGCACAGAGAAAAAATACCAATGAAGAGAGTATGAATCTCATTTTCACGTTGATTTTTTGTTTTGCAAGTTTGCAACTTGCTGTTAGTTATTATGTTGTTTAGTTGTTTAGCTGATTGTTCTGCAGTTAAAACGCACCAACCGGATAATCCCAGTGCGTAATAACTAAACAACCAAACAACCAAACAACCAAACAACCAAACAACATTATAAATCAGGGATTAACCCCAAGCGTCGATGATACCCTTGAAGTCAGCAGCCTTGAGTGAAGCGCCACCGATGAGACCACCGTCGATGTCAGGCTTAGCGAAGAGCTCAGGAGCGTT
>CAMADY010000047.1 GCA_945831805.1 uncultured Prevotellaceae bacterium | reverse complement strand
GGCCTTCCGCACGGCCTTCCGCACGGCCTTCCGCACGGCCTTCCGCACGGCCTTCCGCACGGCCTTCCGCACGGCCTTCCGCACGGCCTTCCGCACGGCCTTCCGCACGGCCTTCCGCACGGCCTTCCGCACGGCCTTCCGCACGGCCTTCCGCACGGCCTTCCGCACGGCCTTCCTCAAGTCCTTGCTCACGACCTTCTGCACGGCCAGTCTCTATGACACTGCGCTGGTAGCGTAGGTTCTCCATCATGCGATAATAGTCCTTGCGATCCTCATCATTGAGCTTCGAGAGGTTGAGTATCTCGCGGGCTTCTGCAAGACCTGGGGCGGTAACCTCCTTGGAAATCTCTCCAGTCTTAAGGAAGGAGATCCATTCGTCCAATGGTGTCTTTGCGACGGTGTCAAACTTATCTACGCGAAGAAGATAGTACTCCGGGAATATGTCAGAGGGACTCTGACAGCCGAAGGCTTTGCGCTGCGCCTCTGAGAGGTGGAGTATGTCGTTGTCGTTGTGGAGTCCCACAAACTGTGTCGTTCCTTTATAGACATAGTCGTCTCCCTGTCCGAGAGAGAAATAGACAATGTTGATGGAATACACCTTCTTTATCTTCTCGTATGGGTCACCTGACTTCAGGTATTCTGAAATCACCTTTGACGTGCCGTAAGCCATGCGATGGAAATAGTCGAGCTCACGGTTGTTCTGAATCTCAAAGATCAGGAGTTCGCCGTCTTCATCTTCTGCGAGGAGGTCAACCCTGTTGAACTTGTCGTCAGCGGTCTCCTTGTTGGATTCGCTTTCAAGGATGCTCTTTATCTTTATGGGACGCTCCATGAGTGATGTAAGGAGTCCTTCCACCACTACGTAGTCCGCCTTATTGCGCAGCAGACGCTTTATTGCCCAGTCAAAACGAACGAGTTCTGTCATCATAAGTTGCTGTTTTTGTTTCTGCTTGCAAAATTACAAATAAAAAACGAATCTGCCAAACAATTCCGAAGAAAAGTTTGGCAGATTCGTATTGTGAGCGTTAACAATAAGAGAACAGACAAAATTGTTTCGGAATATGAGGTGGATTTGGAAAGGACAATAATCCTCAAAAGACACCACCAAATTTGTACTTGACTTTTTTTCCAAAACGAAAATCTCCCCCCGTATCACTACGAGAGGAGACAACAACACAAACACAAATAAACCTGTGCTCCAAATGCATGAGACACAGGCATGTCTCTTTATTCTGTATCTGATAAATCAGAATCTTCTGCTTGTTGTATTTAATATAACGCAGAAGAATCTGATTTATTATGTTAGAACGCAATTTTTTTTGTTCTGCGAACAGCTGTATTTAATACAAATGTTGTTCTGCGAACGGTTTACTCGATGCCGAAGAGCTGCTTGAGACCTCCGTCAACACCAGAGAAGCCCATAAAGGCGAGGGAGAGGAGGGATGCTGTGATGAGGGTGATAGAGACGCCCTTCACGCCCTTTGGTATTGCTGCAAACTCCTGCTGCTCACGAAGTCCTGCGAAGAGGACAAGTGCGAGGCCGAAGCCTATGGCAGAGGCGATGGCGTAGTCGAGTGACATGAGGAGGCTGTAGTCCTTCTGGATTACGGAGATAGCCACACCGAGAACGGCACAGTTGGTGGTGATGAGTGGAAGGAACACACCGAGTGCCTGATAGAGTGGGGGAGAAACCTTCTTCAGTATGATCTCTACCATCTGCACGAGTGCAGCGATGACGAGGATGAAGCTGAGTGTCTGAAGGTATCCGAGTCCGAATGGTGTAAGTACGAAGGTCTGTACGAGCCATGTCACGAGTGTTGCGAGCAACATTACGAAGGCAACGGCAGCAGACATACCGAGAGAGGTGTTAACCTTCTGACTAACGCCAAGGAAAGGACAAATGCCAAGGAACTGGCTGAGTACGATATTGTTTACGAATATCGCAGCGATAAAAATCAATATATATTCCATAGTTTATGCCTTCTTGAATTTGTTGATGACTGCGATGATATAGCCCAGTGTGAGGAATGCTCCCGGAGGCAGGATGAAGATCAGCATGCCGAAGTCCTCTGGTATGAGGCGCAGGTTGAAGATGGTACCATTGCCGAGGAGCTCACGACAGATGCCGAGGAGTGTCAGTCCGATGGTGAAGCCAAGACCGATACCGATGCCGTCGAGGGCAGAGTCGAATGGGTTGTTCTTGCTGGCGAAAGACTCTGCACGACCGAGGATGATACAGTTTACCACGATCAATGGGATGAAGAGTCCGAGACTTGCGTTGACGTCTGGTGCGTATGCAGCCAGAAGGAACTGCACGATAGTCACGAGCGTAGCAATGACAACGATATAGACAGGGATATGCACCATGTCAGGTGTCAGTTTCTTGATAGCCGAGATGATGATGTTAGAGAAGATAAGCACCGCCATAGTAGCGAGACCCATCATCATACCATTCATCGCGCTTGTTGTGGTGGCAAGTGTAGGACACATGCCGAGCATCAGTACAAAGGTAGGATTCTCCTTTATGATGCCGTTCATTATAATTCCGAATTTACTCATAATATGAATCTCCTTTGATTAGTTCTGCTGCTTTGTAGCGCCGGTGTTGGCATCGGCGCCGTTCTCCTTGTATGTGTTGTACGCCTGCTGTACTGCACGGAGGAAAGAGCGTGAGGTGATTGTAGATGCTGTGATGGCATCGATGTCGCCGCCGTCCTTGCTCACGGTTAAGTTGGCAGAGCCTGGGTTGAGACCAACGATACAGCCCGGCTGTCCCTTCTGGAACCAGTCTGGTGCCTTGGCACCGAGTCCTGGTGTCTCAGCGTGAGCCAGTACGGTGTAACCGAGAATGTCGCCAGCCTCGTTGAAGCCAACGAGAACGGTGAGGTTACCGCCGAAGCCGTTAGGGTCTGTTGACTGTACGGCAACGCCCTTGTCGGTCTTATATACAACGTATGTAAGGTCTTTTCCGTCAACATTGCGGACTACCTCGTCTTTATAGTTTACGGTAAGGTGGTCAGCAGCGAGTACAGTCTTCAAGCCATTGGCGAGAGCAAGTTCTGCCTGTGCATCGATAGCAGGCTTCGTAACGTTGTTGACGTATGCGAGGATGCCGCCGCAGAGTACTGCTACGAGTGTCAGTACGCCTACCATGTTAGGCAGGTTGGATTTCAGTTTCTCCATAATCTTTCCCTCCTTTTACTTTTTAGCAGGCACCTCACCGAAGCGCTTTGGTTTGACATACATATTGATAAGTGGTGTAAACGCATTCATGATGAGAATAGCGAATGACATACCTTCCGGATAAGCACCCCAGTTACGGATGATGACTGTGAGCACACCGATGGCAACGCCGTAGATGAGCTGTCCCTTGTGGGTCATTGGTGATGTTACATAGTCGGTAGCCATGAAGATAGCACCGAGCATGAGGCCACCGGCGAAGATAACCTGAAATGGGTCAGCGTATGTCTTGCAGTCAACGAGCCAGAGGAGTCCGGCAAGTACGAAGACGGTACCGATGATGCTTACAGGGATGTGCCATGTGATAATCTTCTTCCAGAGCATGAAGGCAAGTCCGAGGAGGAGTGCGAGGGCACAGATCTCACCGATGGTACCAGCACCTGTCTGCACGTTACCGAGGAACATGTCGAGGGCTGATGGCAGCTGGTCGAGGGCGTCTGTGTTGCCCTTGATAGCCTCCTTCATGAGATAAAGAGGTGTAGCGCCAGTCTCTGCGTCGGTATATGCCATCCACTGTCCCTCTGTAGGCCATGACGTCATGGCTGTAGGGAAGGAAACGAGGAGGAAGCATCGACCAACGAGTGCCGGGTTGAAAGGATTCTGTCCGAGTCCGCCGAATGTCATCTTGCCTACGCCGATGGCTACCAGCGCACCAACGATGATCATCCAGAGAGGGAAGTTAGATGGTAGGTTCATGCCGAGCAGGAGACCTGTCACGAGGGCAGAACCATCAAGGAGTGAAGGCTCACGCTTCAGAAGAGCCTTGCATATAGCCCACTCAAAGAAGAGACAGGCTGCCACACTCACGAGACACACGATGGCAGAGCCGAGACCGAAGAAGTAGAATGATGCGAGGAGTGCTGGCAGGAGTGCTATCACTACACCGTACATATTCTTCTCCACGGAGTCAGTGCCATGGGCGTGAGGTGAAAGAGAAACAACGAGTTTTCCCATTTTTATTTACGTTTTATTTATTTACGATTTTCAGTTATTTCTTTGCTGCGCGTGAACGAATGATTCCCATCACTGTCTGCTTTCCGTAGCGGATGTTGTCGAGCATTGGACGGTGTGCAGGGCAGGTGAACTGGCAAGAGCCGCACTCTATGCACGAGGTGATCATAGCCTCTTCCATCATGTCCCACTTCTTCAATGCAGAACCGCTTGCGAGGAGGAATGGTTCAAGTCCCATAGGACAAGCGCTGACACACTTAGCACAGCGGATACATGGGTTTGGAGTCTTGCGGTGAGCATCAGCATCTGTGAGGATGGTGATGGAGTTCTGTCCCTTGCCGACAGGTGTCTGCAGTGAGTTGACAGCCTTACCCATCATCGGACCACCGGCAAGAACCTTGTTGTCGCCCTCAGGCAGACCGCCGCAGAGGTCTATGAGCTCCTGGAATGTAGTACCCATGCGAACGAGGAAGTTGCCTGGCTTAGCGAGTGACTTACCTGTTACGGTAGTGTAACGCTCGAAGAGAGGCTTGTTCTTCATCACTGCCTCATAGACAGCCACTGCGGTACCGGCGTTCTGTACTATAGCACCTACGTTGACAGGAATTGCTGGAGGCGCAGGAACCTGACGGCCGATAACAGCGTCAACGAGCTGCTTCTCACCACCCTGTGGGTATTTCTTAGCAAGAGGAACGACCTCGATGTTCGTGATGTTCTTCTCCTGAAGCTTCTTGGCAATGAGCTCGATGGCAGCAGGCTTGTTGTCCTCGATGCCGATATAGCCCTTGTTCACCTTTGCTCCAGCCATGAGGATCTTGACACCCTCGATGAGCTCGTCGCTCTTCTCCATCATCAGACGATAGTCAGAGGTGATATATGGCTCACACTCAACACCATTGATGATGACGCACTCTGCTGTAGCACCAGGAGGAGGACTGAGCTTGATGAATGTTGGGAAGCAGGCACCACCCATACCAACGACACCAGCAACCTTGATGCGGTTTACGATATCTTCCGGTGTCAGTTCTGGATGAGCCTCAAGAGTCTCAAGCTTGTCAGATCGGTCTATAGTCTCTTCCCACTCATCACCCTCTACATTGATGATGATGGCAGGCTGGTTGTAGCCCGATGCGTTGATGGCATTGTCAACCTTGAAGACCGTACCTGAAACTGAAGAGTATATAGGAGCACTTACGAAGCCGTTAGCCTCGGCAATGAGTGTACCCACCTTTACCTTGTCGCCCTTCTTGACAACAGGCTTTGCTGGAGCACCGATATGCTGGCTCATAGGGAAGATGGCCTGCTTAGGCAATGGTGCAGGCACGGTAACGGCGTCATAGCTCAGCTTGTTCTCGTCTGGATGAACGCCACCAATTCTAAATGTACGTACTTTCATTGCTTTATGCCTCCTTCTTTTCTGGTTCTACGGATGGTGCAGCAGTAGCATCAGTAGTCTTTGCTGCTGGTGCTGTCTCTGTCTTAGGCTTCAGTGCCGGTAGTTCCCATGTAGCCTTGATGGCGTTCTTTGGGCACTCACGAACGCATAGTCCGCAAGCCTTACACTTGTCGTAATCGATGTAAGCAACGTTGTCCTCGATGGTGATGGCATCGAACTTACAAACCTTCTGACACTTTCCGCAAGCGATACAGCTTACCTTACATGCCTTTGCAGCAACAGGCCCCTTGTCCTTGTTGACGCAGTTGACATACACGCGGCGTGCCTGTTCCTTGATTACCTTACCCTGGAGACGGATTTCGATGATGTGTCGTGGACAAGCCTTGACACATGCACCGCAGGAGGTACACTTGCTTTCGTCAACCTCTGCAAGGCCTGTCTCCGGGTTGATGTGGATAGCGTCAAAGTTACAAACCTTCACGCAGTCGCCACAGCCCAGACAACCGAATCCGCAGGCTGTCTCACCCTGACCGGTGGAGTTCATGGCAGCACATGTGCGCAGACCATCATACTCTACGGTACGTGGACGATTTGCGAAGCATCCGTTACAACGTACGACGGCAACCTTCGGAGCGCTGTTTGCAACAGCCATACCGAGTAGGTCAGCCACCTTACCCATCACTTCCGCTCCACCGACAGGACAGTTGAGTCCTTCCAATGAACCGGCATCAGCTCCCTTTACGAGAGCAGCAGCAAGACCGGAGCATCCAGGGAATCCGCATCCACCACAGTTAGCCTGTGGCAGCACTTCAGCGACCTGTCCGATGCGTGGGTCTTCTTCTACAGCAAACTTCTTCGAGCACACGAACAATATAGCTGCTGCTATAAAGGCGATGATGCCGAGAGTCAATACTGCTGATAAAATAAAGCTCATAATGTGTTGATTAAGTGTTATTTGTTAGTTTTGTGATTATTTGTTTTCGTATTTGTTAGTATAGTCAGTAATGTTAGGTTTCTTCTATCCAGAATCTCAGGACTTTCTCAAGTTTGGAACGAGACATCCATGCAACTCCGAAATATATAGGTAATGTGCATAGTGCGAGCAGTGCCGCCATAGCTTCCGATGCGCCGCATAGCAATGCTATTGCAACGGTAGCAAGAATCAGTATGGCAGGTATGCAGAAGGCTATCAGTACGGCTTTGAACCCTACGCCCTGCGCTGCCATGACATTAACCTCCTGGCCTATGCTGTACCGTGAGGTGTCAGCGCAACGTACGTCAATAATCTTTTCCTTGCTTTCGGAAGACGCACAGTGCATTGCTACCTTGCAGGAACTGCATGCGCTATGCTGGACGATACGTACATGTACCATTCCTTCTCCTGCCTCGATAGCATCAATGATGCCTTTATGTGAAATACGGTTGCTCGTTTTGGTTAAAAGTGTTAATGTTTTGTACGGATTTTTTTGTAATGTAGAGATTACAATTCGCTTAATTCGTTGCAAATTTACGATTAAATTCTGAAATTACCAAATGTTTTTCTTAAAATCTATCATTTTCTCTTAAATATTATCTAAATTGCGGTTTTTTATTTGGTATATTGCGAGAAAACTTGTACCTTTGCAAATATTTTTACACATTATATTAAAATACGCGCATTGCGTATGAAGAATAGTGCATAACGAAACAAAAATAGAAGAAAAAAGTGTATAACCCAAGATTACGAGAATACAAGCAATATAACGTCGATCGTGAGATGCCTCTTCTGGAGTATCTTCTTGCAACGCTTCCCGGCAGTAAGTCAAAGATTAAGGCGACGCTTCAGGGACGTGGCATCAAGGTGAACGGAAAGACCGTGACTCAGTTTGACTACCCCCTGACCCCGGGTATGCGCATCGGCGTCAGCCAGTCTAAGAAGAATGATACGTTCAAGAGCAGGTATGTCAACATCGTCTATGAGGACCAGTACCTGATTGTTATAGAGAAGAAGCCGGGCATCCTCTCAATGGCTGCCGGACATTCGACGCTTAACGTGAAGACCGTTCTTGACGACTATTTCCAGAAAACCCGTCAGAAATGCCGTGCCCATGTGG
Source organism: uncultured Prevotellaceae bacterium (assembly GCA_945831805.1). Taxonomy (GTDB): domain Bacteria; phylum Bacteroidota; class Bacteroidia; order Bacteroidales; family Bacteroidaceae; genus Prevotella. The sequence continues at coordinate 12,729 of CAMADY010000047.1, read as the reverse complement.
TGCATCGCCTGGATCGCGATACCAGCGGACTGATGATCTACGCCAAGGATATGGAGACGGAACAGATTCTGGAGCACGAGTGGCACAACATAGTTTTCGACCGTAGGTATGTGGCTCTCTGCAGTGGTGAGATTATGGAAGATACTGGCACGATAGAGAGCTGGCTGAAGGATAACAAGGCGTACATCACCTATTCCTCTCCTGTTGACAACGGCGGAAAGTATGCCGTAACGCATTTCTGCGTGCTTGGTCGTTCGGTGAACCATTCGCTCGTGGAGTTCAAGCTTGAGACAGGACGCAAGAACCAGATACGTGTTCATTCTGCAGATATGGGATATCCGGTTTGCGGCGACGTGAAGTACGGTAACGGTGATAGCCCTCTACACAGACTCTGCCTGCATGCTTACGTGCTGTGCTTCTACCATCCGGTGACGCGCAGGCCGATGGAGTTCTCTACTCCTATACCGCCACAGTTCAAGGAAATCATTAACAAAGGATAAAGCAACAACCCTGTAAATAGGATAATCTGTAAATAAACTATGACTCAATATATCATAGCGATACTTGCTATTATCGTAGCAATATTACTGATAAAGAAATTCGTAGGATGCATGATACGCACCATCATAACGTTTGTGCTTATTGCAATCCTCATCGCACTTTATTACGCTTACTGTAATGTAGGTTAGGGATTAACGGAAAAAGGAATAACCCAAAAAAACAATACTACAATGAAGAAAATTCTCATGATGCTCTGTGCCGCAATGATGGTATCAGCAGCAAGCGCACAGCTTTTCAAGCCAAAGTACAAGAAGCCGCAGGAGTCATACACCACTGATGCTAACGGCAATATCGTTAAGAAGTCTGAGACGACAGAGAAGCGTGGACTCTTCGACCGCAACAAAAAGGCGAAGGAGGCTATCAATCCTAAGTATCTCGCCGGTGCATGCCCAACCGTAAACGGAAAGGTGGAGTGGTCAAAGGACATCGCTGCTCCTGGCATGTCTGCTAAGGCTATCTATGAAAAGCTGCTGCCTTTCATGCAGCGCCTCACCAAGGAAGAAGGTCAGACAAAGCTCAGCAATGTAGCCCTTGTGAACGATGAGGACTATGAGATTGGTGCACGCTATCAGGAGGTGATGGTCTTCCATAAGAAGCCACTCAGCCTTGACCAGACATACTTCAACTATCAGCTTATCGTGCGCTGCTTCGATGGTAAGTTCAACCTCACCATGCGCAACATGAGCTACATCTACGAGGAAGAGCGTGGCGGCGGACAGTTTCCTGCAGAGGACATGCTTCTCGACGAGGAAGCCCTCAACAAGGAGAAAACAGGCTTCCACATCGGCGGTTATAAGAAATTCCGCACAAAGACCATCGACCGTAAGGACGAATTGTTCAACAAATTTGCTGAGGCTGTTAAGTAACAATGGAAGAACTACAGCACAGGCATACCCGACCAGTGGGAAGGACCTGGATATTCAAGCTCCGCCAGATACTCAACATACTGTTCATGGTGACGGGTGTTGCAGCAGCCGTGATGTACAGCGGATGGGTAGGAGAGGGCAGAACCGTCATGATGGGTGCTGTCCTTGGAGTCATCGCCATATCAATAAAGATGGCGGAGTGTGTACTCAGGATAGGTCTTAGGAACAAGGGGTAGGCAAGTAAGCATTTACATGATAAAAAAGGTATTATTTCTCTTTATAGCATTATTCTCATTCTCCTATGCCGCAATGGCACAGTTGGGTGATGTCGATGATGGATTCACCATCGTCGATAACTCGTTTAACCCTAACCGTGCCCTCGACTCCTTGCATGCCGGTCACAAGAAAGTACCGAAACGCCTTAAGGTATGGACTATCGACGACCGTTTCGGAGACATAGTGCAGCAGGTGCCAGATACGGCGCAGGAGAACTTCATGAACTCTATCTTCACGGCAGGACGATACGGCGAATACAATACAACGGGAAACCTCGGTTCGCCACGTATCGCACGTATTGCGACTGACAGGGACTTCCGTCCGGAGTACGTATTTACAGAGCCGCTGGGATATTTCAATGTCAAGCCGACGGAGCTGCGATACACCAATACTCTGTCGCCTATAACGCACCTCTACTTCAACAGCTGTGGCTCAAGGGATAATGGTGAGGACCATCTGAAGGTGCTCTTTGCCACCAACGTCAATAAGGATGCCGGATTCGGATTCAAGTTCGACTACCTCTATGGTAGGGGCTATTACCAGAACCAGAATACCTCGCTGTTCAACTACACCATGTGGGGTTCGTATCTCGGACCACGCTATCAAGCGCATCTCTCGTTCAAGTTTGACCATACCAAGAACTCTGAGAATGGCGGTATCACCGATGATAACTACATTACGCATCCGGAGAGTACCAGCGAGTCGTATGATACGGACGAGATACCAACAAACTTCACGAACAACTGGAACCGTAACCATACCTTCCATCTTAACCTCGCCCATCGCTACAACATCGGTTTCAACAGAAAGGTGCCGATGACAGAGGAAGAGAAAGAGGCAAAGCGTTTCGCAATGAAGGCGAAGGAGGAGCAGGAGGCGGCAAAGAAGGCTGCGGAGGAAAAGCCAAAGGGTCGTCCTGACGATGCCAAGATAGAATCGAAGATGCTGGGTCGCCCTGATGATGCTAAGGTGGTGGGTGATATTACCAATGACTCACTGAGGAATGCCATCCTTGCTGCGAAAAAAGAGCAGGAGGCTTTGGCTGACAGCCTGAAGCAGCTTGCCGGGACAGAGAAGGAGGATACCTCATGGCTTAAGGACGAGTATGTGCCAGTGACGAGCTTCATACACTCTATGCGTCTGGAGAGTAACGAGCGTACATATATAGCCTATCGCACGCCGAAGGATTTCTTCCTTGACAGATACGCCATGATAAATAGCTCAGCACCTGGCGATAGTCTTGACGATGTCACGAAGCGCTTTGCATTGAGGAATATTTTCGCTGTCAGCCTGCACGAAGGACTCAACAAATACGTCCCGATGGGAGCAAAGGTGTTCCTGGCACATCAGCTGAGAAACTACGAACTGCCGGAGCTTGGTGTTGACCGCACTAAGACATACAACGAGATGAACGTCAGTGCCGGAGTGCAGATAATACAGACGACGGGCAAGAAGATAAACTACACCGCAACGGGAGAACTGACATTGGCCGGTGAGGATGTCGGTGATGTGAAGATCGACGGTGAAGGAACGCTTGGACTGCATCTCCTTAATGATACTATGGCCGTGAAGCTCAAGGGCTTCTATCATCTCACGAATCCGGAGTTCCTTCAGAGGCATTACCACTCGAAGTTCCTTTGGTGGGATCATGATGGTTTCAACAAGCAGATGCATACGCACCTTGAGGGAGTGTTCAACCTTGGACGTACCAACACTACGCTGCGACTGGCATACGATAATCTCCAGAACCTCGTGTATCTCGCAGAGAGCTATTCGCGCAGTGAGAACAATGCCATCACCGGCTTTACTGCTGACTTCCGCCAGACATCAAAGAATATAAGCCTTCTGACAACATCGCTGCAGCAGGATCTTACCTACGGAGTGCTCAACTGGCAGAACCGTATAACTTTCCAGAAGAGCAGCGACCAGAATATCCTTCCGGTGCCAGCCATCAACGTATGGACGAACCTCTTCCTGAAGTTCCGCATCGCAAAGGTTCTTGGAGTACAGTTCGGTGCAGAGGTCTATTATTTTACGAAATACAATGCGCCGGAGTACTGTTCACATCTTGGACAGTACGCTGTTCAGGAGAACGAGACTGTTAAGACAGAGGTAGGTAACTATCCTATTATCAATGCCTATGTCAACTGTAAACTGAGGCAGTGCCGTTTCTTCGCTATGATGACACACCTCAATGCCGGTTCCGGTTCGAAGAACTATTTCCTTACGCCGCACCACCCGCTAAACAAGAGTGTGCTGCGATTAGGACTCGCATGGATATTCAACAATTAGCATCCACCATCACCCAACACCCATCACCCATCACCCATCACCCATTACCCATTACCCAACACCCATCAACAACAGTATGAAAGATAGCATTATAGTAGTATCAGGCGGCATGGACTCCATCACCATGCTCTACGAATACAAAGAGCGCATAGCACTTGGCGTATCGTTCAACTACGGCAGTAAGCATAATGCCAAGGAGATAGCATTCGCACGCATGCACTGCGAACGCCTCGGAATAGAGTTCCTTGAGATTCCGCTGGGCTTCATGCAGCAGTATTTCAAGTCGTCGTTGCTTATTGGTGGAGAAGAGATTCCGGAAGGCAGCTATGACGATGAGAACATGAAATCTACCGTCGTGCCTTTCCGTAATGGCATAATGCTCGCTATAGCGGCAGGATTGGCGGAGAGTCGTGGACTGATGCATGTGATGCTTGCCAATCATAGTGGAGACCATGCCATCTACCCTGATTGCAGACCAGGATTCGTTGATGCCATGAGCAAGGCAATAGCAGAGGGAACATACGAGAACCTCACCATCCTTGCACCATACACCAAATTCTCGAAGACGGAGATTGCAAGACACGGCAAGGCTTTGGGCATTGACTACAGCGAGACGTGGTCGTGCTATAAGGGCGGAGAACATCACTGCGGAAAGTGCGGCACATGCACAGAGCGAAAGGAAGCACTCCGCGATGCAGGAATACAGGACAATACGGTCTATGAGGACTAAACTACAGGTGAGTCTTAAACTCTTTAACTTCTATAACTAATAAAAAATAAAGAAATTCAGGACAGTGAAGAGATTATTATTGTTTTTCATGATTGCCGTTTTTGCAATAGCAGCAAAGGCGCAGATAAGGGGATGTGTGACAGATGCTGACAATGGCGACAGCATCGCATTTGTCACGGTAGCTTATAAGGGTAAGCACATTGCTACTGTCGGAGACCCTATGGGACATTACTCCATAAGCAAGCTCGACGGACAGTCGCTGACGTTCTCTGCCGTGGGCTATAAGCCGAAGCAGGTTACGATTACCTCACATACACCTTCTGTACTTAACGTAAAGCTGAGTCCAGACAACAAATATCTTGATGAGGTGACCATCAAGTCCAAGAGGTCACGCTATTCAAGAAAGGCAAACCCTGCCGTGGAGTTCATGCGCAGGGTAATAGCAGCACGTCAGCAGACAAAGCTGGAGAACAAGGACTACTACCAGTATCGTAACTACGAGAAGCTGACAATCTCCAAGAATAATATCTCGGAGAAGAAAGTGACTGATGGTTCATACGCCAAGAAGGAATGGCTGAAGAAGCAGTTGGAAGTCAATCCGCTTACCGGTCAGGCAACACTCCCTGTTATCGTCAACGAGAAGATTTCGAGAAAGCTCTACCGCAAGGATCCAGAGAAGGAACGTATCATCATTGATGCGGAGACTTCTTACGGCGTCAACGAACTCATAGAGACAGGTAACATTCTCACCGCAATGGCAAAGGACGTCTTCACTGAGGTGGATATCTACGATGACCAGGTGCGACTGCTGCAGTATCCGTTTACCTCTCCTATTGGCAAGGGAGCCATCGGCTTCTACCGTTTCTATCTCGTCGATACCGTGAAGGTTGACAGGGATTCGTGCATACAGGTATCCTTCGTGCCGAACAACCAGCAGGACTTCGGATTCCGAGGTGACCTGTGGATATTGAAGGATTCTTCGCTGCATGTAAAGAAGGTGCATTTGAGTATTCCTAAGCGCTCGGACGTTAACTTCGTGACAAGCATGTCAATAGACCAGGAATATCTCAAGATGGAGACAGGTGACTGGGTTCTCTCCAACAACGATATGCTCATAGAGATGTCCATAACGGGACAAGCCGGAAACTTCCTCATATCGAGAACGTCAAGGCGCAACGATTACTCCTTTGAACCGATAGACGATAAACTATTCCGAGGAAAGGCATTGGAGAAAAAGGATCCGTACGCAGAGATGCGCTCAAAGGAGTATTGGGCTGACAATCGTGAGGTGCCGCTGTCTAATGGTGAGGCTGGCATGGATGAATTTATCAAGGCTATAAAGAATACCAAGGGCTTCGGATGGCTCATGCTTGGTGTAAAGGGCATCTTGGAGAACTTTATAGAGACCTCGAAGGGCGATAATCCAAGTAAGGTGGATATAGGTCCTGTCACTTCCATGGTGTCAACAAATGATATTGACGGTTTCAGGTTACGTATGAGTGCCCAGACAACAGCAAACCTTAATCCGCACTTCTTCCTGAAGGGATATGGCGCATACGGTTTCAGGAGCAAGAACCTCTATTACGGAGTTACTGCAACATATTCTTTCAACAAGAAGGCATATACACCGGATGAGTTCCCTAAGCGCAACATTATCGTAAGCTCCTCTCACGATGTTTGTTCTCCATCGGATAAGTTCGTGTATGTCGATAAGGATAACATCTTCACTGCCATCCGTTGGACGAATGTCATGAAGCAGGCTATCTACGATCGTCAGGAGATTGCCTTTGAACGTGAGGAGGATTGGGGTTTCTCCATCCGTGGCGGTTTCAAGTTCGAACGAAACAAGGCTGTCGGTGACTGGAAGTTCCAGCATATTGGAGAAACACTTGCTGATGGTGATCTTGGTAAGTTCCGTACTTCTGAGATGTATCTCCAGCTGGAGTATTCTCCGGGTCAGTCATATATAAACAGCAAGATGCGTCGTAGAACCACCAACCGTGATTCTCCTATCTATCGACTGAAGCACACCCTCGGTGTAAGCGGATTGCTTGGCGGTCAGTATAACTACCAGTGTACTGAGGCTGCCATCATAAAGCGTGTATGGCTTCACAGCTTCGGTAAGCTTGAGATAAATGTTAAGGGTGGTGTGCAGTGGAGTCAGGTGCCATTCCCACTCCTCATAGCACCTGCTGCTTCAATGTCTTACATCTGGCAGCCAGAGACCTTCGAACTCATCAACAACATGGAGTTCCTTAACGATAAATACGCTTCCGCTATCCTGGAGTGGGACCTCAATGGTAAGCTCTTCAACAGAATACCTCTGCTGAAGCATCTCCAGTGGCGTGAGCTTGTGGGTTTCAATATCCTCTACGGTGGACTTTCTGAGAGGAACAATCCTTATCTTGAGGAGAATAAGGATAACTCTAAGCTGATGTATTTCCCTGAAGGATGTAACATCATGGATCCACGAAAGCCGTATATGGAGTTCCGTGTTGGTATCCACAATATCCTCAAGCTCCTTCAGGTGGAGTATGTTCGCCGTATCAATTATCTGGAGCTGCCGACAGCTAACAAGCACAGCGTGCGTTTCGGCTTCCGAATGACGTTCTAATAAAGGTTAGAAATTCCTATAATGTGGAGTGTGTCGCTCATCAGCAGCGATGCACTCCATTTCTATTAACCACTGAGGGCGGCATACGGGTGCAAGGGTTATTACCGTAGGAATATCAGGGAATCTCTCCTTGAACATCCGTGATACGATGGCGTAGTCGGCAGTATCACGCAGATAGACTATTATCTGCATCATATCCTTGAAGTCCATGCCGCCTTCATTTAGTAATGCCTCCACATTCTCCCACATACGCTCTGTCTGACGGCGTATGTCACCAATGTGGACTACCTTTCCCTTGTTATCTATCGAAGCGGTGCCGGAGATGTATATATGTCCTCTGTCGCCATATTCAACGAGCGTTGCCCTCTCAAAGGTAACGCCGTATTCTATCGTCTTGTTAAGATGAGAGAGGGCGTACAGATACTTCTGCTGCCCAGGCTGCAAACCCTTTATGGCGTATGTGCCCAATTGTACCAAGGCCTTTGTGTCTGCGGGTGAACCGCCAATTCCTGTTGATGCAATATAATGCGTCTCCGGACAGAGACCGTTACGTTGGAAGTTCTCTCTGCGTGCAACTACAAGCCCGTGATAGTTCGTATCCACATCCCTTACGAAGAACCAGGTGCGTATGCAGTTGTCGGCTATCGTGGCATCGTGTTTTTCTGCTAATGTCTGTTCGTAGCTTTCCAGTACGGCTGCAGTCTGCTTATAGGAACCTTCCGAAGTATCTGTAAGCCCCATTGTCCACAGATGCTCATAGCCGTTGTGTGATACGATAGTTGTATCAAGGTCGTCAGCATTGTACTTCACGTCTGTTCCTGTCTGCAGATAAATCCACAATGCTACCTTTGAGCCGTCAAGCGGTGGCTGCTGTATGTACGAAACGGTACATTTATCTTCTTCCAGCATTTCATTGTGACATACCTCGTTTATCAGTGCGGCCTGATTGGCGGCATCAGATAGGAAATATCTCTTGAAAACAGGCATGAATGCTGTTCCTTCCGTTTTAAGATAGTCATTGCACAGTTGCTTTCCTGCCAGCAGGAGTCTGCGGAGCTGTCCGGAAAACATCTCTCCCTGAGGTTCTACGTGCAGCATGATGTGACACTCATACACCCCACCTTCTGTGTAGAAGATGGAGTATTCTGCCGTAACGCCCAGTTCTTCGAAAATCCTTCGATAATTATTCTTCATACTTTAAATAACGGAACAATCGTAAATATATTGCGTTACGTAGATTTGTTTACCTATATTTCGGTATTCTGTAAAAAAAAATCCCCTTGAAGACGAATCTTCAAGGGGAAGTGTTATTTAGATAATTGAATTATCTGTAATTTTGCTTTCGCTCAACGATTACTTGTTAGTGTCGTTGAAGAGAGCTACGCGGTTGAACTCAACCTCGTCGAAGAGCTTGTCGGTAGCACCGAGGCCCTCTGTCTCAAGACGGTTAGCAGCGATCTTGTACTTCTTAACGAGGATGTCCTTAACAGCAGCAGCACGAGCCTCAGAGAGCTTCTGGTTGAACTCAGCTTTGCCTTCTGGTGAAGCGTAGCCAGAGATCTTAACCTTAGCGTTAGGGTTAGCCTTCATGTAGTTAGCGATCATCTGAATGTTAGCCATCTGAGAATTCTCAACCTTAGACTTACCCTGTGCGAATACTACTGATGGCTGGAGGTTAGCTGCCTTCTTCTCAACTACTGGAGCTGGCTTGTTCTGGCAGTCTGTGAGAGCCTTCTGGAGCTCAGCGATCTTAGCGTCCTTAGCCTTAGCTGCTGCCTTAGCTGCGTCAACGTCAGAACGGAGTGAGTTGATCTTAGCGTTGAGACCGTCGATCTCAGCCTGGTCACGGAGCTGCTCGATAGCGAAGTTGTGAGTACCGTTAGAGTTACCGAACTTGTAGTTTACACCAGCAACGAGCTGTACGTTAGCGTTGCGAGCGTCGAACTTCCAGTTGTTGATCTTCTCCTGAGCACCGTAGATGATAGCTGGCTCAACATAAGCCTGCCACTCCTTAGCTGCACCGAAGTTGAAAGCGAAGTCGATAGCACCCTTAGCGTAAACACCATCCCAGTTAGAAGGAACAGCGTGAGCCCAACCAAGACCTGTAACACCGATTACCTCGAAGAAACGTGGCTCGCCCTTGTAACCAGCGAAGATGTTAGAGAAGTTCCAAGTTGCGTTAAGACCAGCTGTTACATTCTGAATGAATGTCTTAGAACCAGTGTAGATGCACTCCTTCTTGTGAGCGTCCATCTCCATCTGAGCGTCAAGCTGGAGACCGAAGATTGGTGAGAAGTTCTTACCTACACGGATACCGAAAACTGGGTTGTTAGCCTCGAAAGCACCATCACCAACGATACCTGATACAGTTGTTGCACCAGCGTTAACACCTACATAGATGTTGTCAGCAGGCTGCATGCCTGTGAGAGCTGTCTTCTGTGCATTAGCAGATACTGCGATAGCAGCAACTGCGAAAAACATAGCGATCTTTTTCATTGTAATAAAAAATAAAAATGTTGTTAATAATTTTATCTTTGCTTATAATATCCTGAAAATTGGGTTTTGTTTACCTACTCCCCTCTTTTCGACTGCAAAATTACATTAAACTTTCTAATCCTACAAAAGTTTTTCATAATATAAGTTAAGTAAACGTATTTTTCTTGATATATATCAATGAAAATGACTATAATGTATGATATATCAGAAAAAAGTATTACTTTTGCATGCAAATTATAGAAATTACTACACATTATAATATATATAGGGTAAAACATAAGTAAACAATAAAAATAAGGAACGTGAACACATTGAAACGCTTTTTCCCTGACGTCCTCGTTGTACTGCTCTTCGCAGTCATTTCGTTTGCCTACTTCTATCCGGCAGACACAGAAGGACGCATTCTCTATCGCCACGACTCTGCCGCCGGTCGCGGTATGGGTGTGGAGGCAGAACAGTACAAATCGCGCACCGGAGAGGTGACACGCTGGACAAATGCCATCTTTGGAGGTATGCCGACCTATCAGTCAGCACCATCATACGACAGCACCAGCAGTCTTAACGCAGTAATGTCAGCCTATCATCTGTGGCTGCCTGAGAATGTATGGTATGTCTTTGCATACCTCTTCGGATTCTATATCCTGCTACGTGCCTTTGACTTCAAGTGGTATCTTGCGACGCTGGGCTCCGTGATATGGGCGTTCAGCAGCTATTTCCTGATAATAATTGCTGCCGGTCACATCTGGAAGGTGATGGCACTTGCTTATCTTCCTCCAATGCTTGCCGGCATACTGCTGACATACAAGGGGAAATACCTGCCGGGATTTATCGTGACGGGTATCTTCACCGCCTTTGAGATTCAGGCAAACCACGTACAGATGACTTATTACTACCTGTTCATCGTGGCATGTCTCGTCATCGGATTCTTCATTGATGCTATACGCCAGAAGCAGCTGCCGCATTTTGTCAAGGCATCTGTCATCTGCCTTGTGGCGGGATTACTCGGTGTCTTTACGAATATTTCGAACCTCTATCATACGTGGGAGTACCAGAAGGAGTCCATGCGTGGCAAGAGTGAGCTCGTAAAGGAGAACTCTGCTAACCAGACAAGCAGCGGTCTTGACCGTGACTATATCACGCAGTGGAGCTACGGCATCGATGAGACATGGACACTCCTTGTGCCAAACACTAAGGGCGGATCGTCAATGACCGCCATCAGTATGGCACCGCAGGCCCGTGAAAAGGGTGATCCTATGTACATGGACATCTATCAGCAGATGGGACAGTACTGGGGCGAACAGCCAGGCACCAGCGGTCCTGTATATGTAGGAGCCTTCGTGATGATGCTTTTCGTCCTCGGACTCTTCATCGTCAAGGGCAGCATCAAGTGGTCATTGCTGGCTGCTACCATCCTGAGCATCATGCTCTCGTGGGGACATAACATGATGTGGTTCACAGACCTTTTCCTTGATTATGTTCCTATGTATGCCAAGTTCCGAACCGTGGCATCCATACTCGTCATAGCCGAATTCACGATTCCGTTCCTCGGCATGCTTGCACTCAAGCGGCTCATCGACGAACCGGAGTGCCTCACGTCAACAATCAAGGGCAAGAAGGTCAACTGGCTATATGTCAGCTTCGGCATAACAGGCGGCATCTGCCTGCTCTTCGCACTCATGCCGACACTCTTCTTCGAGGACTTCGTATCTCAGGCAGAAATGCGTGCCCTCGCCGGAATACCGCAGGAGCAGCTCGGCGGTCTTCTGAATAACCTCCGCGAGGTGCGTATCGCAATGTTCACGGCGGACTGCTGGCGCTCACTCGCCATCATCGTTGTCTGCACTGCCTTTGTCGTTGCATACCGAATGAAGAAGCTTAATGTGATGGTTATGGCATGCTGCATTGCTGTTGTATGTCTTTTTGACCTCTGGCAGGTTGACAAACGCTACCTCAATGATGACATGTTCGTGAGCAATACGCTCCGCACTGCACCGGTGGAGCCATCGGAGACAGACCAGATGATCATGCAGGACAAGAGTCTCGACTACCGTGTACTGAACCTTGCAAGCAATACGTTCAACGAGAATGAGACCTCGTTCTTCCATAAGTCCATCGGTGGCTACCACGCAGCAAAGCTCCGTCGCTATCAGGAACTTATCGACGAGCATATCTCAAAGGAGATGCAGCAGGGCTTCTCAGCCATTGCCGAGGCACAGGGCGACATGCAGAAGGTCAACGGCGACAGCCTCTTCCCTGTCCTGAACATGCTCAACACAAAGTACTTCATACTGCCACTGCAGGGTGGTCAGACGACTCCGATGCCTAATCCATACACCATGGGTAATGCGTGGTTTGTCAGTGAGGTGCAGTATGTTGAGAATGCAAACAAGGAACTCGATGCGCTCGACGACATAAACCTCCGCAACACAGCCGTTGCAGACAAGAAGTTTGAGGCGGTTCTCGGTGCAAGCAAGCAGCAGGACAGCACCTCCGTGGCACAGATTACCAAGTATGAGCCAAATGAGCTGCACTACGACGTGTCATCAAAGAACGGCGGCGTACTCGTATTCTCTGAGATATACTACCCAGGCTGGACCGCTACCGTTGACGGTCAGGCAGTAGAGATAGGTCGTGTGAACTACGTTCTCCGTGCCATCAACATGCAACCGGGCAATCATAAGGTAGTGCTTGAGTTCAAGCCTACGTCAATAACAACGACGGAGACCATTGCTTACGTCTCCCTCGCCATACTCTTGCTCACTACTATCGCAGCGATATTTTACGCTTTGAAACAGAACAAAAAGTAGTTGCTCGCGTAAAAGCTATCATAATTTAGTGAGACCTAAAATCCGCAACTATCATCCAATACACGATTAAGGGTAGATTTATGAGTC
>CAMADY010000046.1 GCA_945831805.1 uncultured Prevotellaceae bacterium | reverse complement strand
TAATTAATGTAACGTAAATTATTTGGCAATTCTTGGCATTGCTCATAGTTTAACACCATCGTACCTTTAGATGTTAAATAAGAATTGTACTTATTTATTATCTCTTTGTCGTAAATTGCGACAAAACAATCGCACGAAAATACGTCATTGTCTGTTGTACACTTGAGCAACAAACATTTACGCATACAAACGTTTGTCCAAAGGTTAATGCCATTTATGATATACTCACCTGGTTTTAGCAAACGTTTGTTAGGGTAATCGGTCTTAATTGCCAATGAAGTTGATTGAGGTAAATTGCATATTTTCTTAAAATTGTTTTTAGTAACAATTTGGTTGATATTTTGGAATCCTGTTACTGAATCTGATGTATTCCACCACAGATTAAATTTTTCCAGAATGATGTTTAAGTCTATTGAAGAGTCAATCACAGTGCCAATTTCATGACGTTTTGAAAATGCTGAACCTGTAAGATTTGCAGACGAAATCAAGCACCAGTCATCAACTATAAATATTTTTGCATGAATGCTATGCAAACTCCTTATTTGAATTCCGAAAGTGTTGAATGATTCAAATGTTTCTTTAGGCATAGAGCCTGAAATGGAGTCAAATAATAGTTTTCTGTCTATATCGCTATTTCGCCAATTCTTTCCTAAAATACAGTCTACATCATTTGCATCACCGACAAAAGGTGATACAATCCATATTCTATTTTTAGCAGAATCGCATTTCGCTCTTAATGCTTCTGCCATATTTGTATCTGTAAACAAAATCATCTTTATTTCTCTTGTAAGTTTTATCTAACAAGAAAATAAGTTGTACGTTGGAAATCAGAGGTTTTTGTATGATGTCTTACTCTACTGTCAAGTGTGTTGCCTTCGCTTGCGTTTTAGGCAACGGTATGTCTTTGCACACACGTCATGTGTGCATTCCGAGTGCAAAGATAATACTTTTTCTTGAAATAACGAAGGGTTGGTCGAAAAAAGTTGAAAAAGAGAGAAAGGAAAGGTTGGTTTAGGGGAGTTGAAACACGGGAATGACAGATTGTAAGGGGGAGGGCGGGATTTGTGACATTGTGATTTTGGGAGGGGCGGAAATACTCGCGTAAAAATCAGGAATGATATTTTGGTTGGCTACACGCGAATGTAGCGAAAATTTTATCTTATTGATAGTGTGTGGGTTATGCGATGAGGATGGTGAGAGAGGGTGGAAATAGGGCTGTTTTTGGTGTGAAATGGGGTTGTGAAAGGTATGCTTTGATAGCGTGAAAGCTATGCTTTGATAGTGTGAAAGGTATGCTTTGAGGAGATGAATGCATAGCTTTTACGGAAATGGGGCAAAAATGGGCGTTTTTGGAGGGGTGTTTTGTTCTAGAATGATGTGTGATGGCGTGATTTTCAGAAAAGCAAAGTGTTACGAAAATCGGCATTTTGCTTACGGTTTGTGTTTGACGATTAAACCTGACAGAGGGATGTATCGTCTTATTATAAATAATAAGCTAACAAAGAACTCATAATATACTAGCAAATAGCTTGCAATGAGCTAGCAGACAACTTGCAATGAACTAACAAACAACTATCATCAAACTAACATAAAACTCGTAAGAAACTAACTTGATACAATGAAGAAAATCCTTACTTTAGCATTGGCTGTGATGGCATTGTGCCACGCCACTGCGCAGACGTATGACTTCGTGGTGCCTCATGACGGCTCGTTCCGTGAGGCCCTCGATGCGGCAAACACCCGCACGGACACTACGCAACGCTACCGCATCTTCGTGATGCAGGGCGAGTATGTAATTCCTACCCGTGGCACTACAACGGGCGGCGACGGCAAGGAGTATGGCGATCCTCGCTGCTACCTGAAGGCTCCGAACACCTCCATCATCGGCGAGAACAGGGAGAAGACGGTTCTCATGAACACCGTTCCTGCACCGACATGGGACAATGGCTTCGGTCGGGCGAACCCGCTTGAGGGCATCGGACGTGGTGACGTACTGATAATAGAGAAGGAGGCGCATAATACTTATATACAGGATATTACGATGCGCAGCGGTATGGGCGACAAGACTGGTCGCAATATAGTGCTCCACGACCGTTCTGACCTCACCATCTGCAAGAATATCTGCATCTGGGGCTATCAGGATACGTATGTCTCAAACAACCAGGAAGGCCGCTTCTATTTCGAGGGCGGCGTGATTCGCGGTCGCACCGACTACATCTGCGGCAAGGGCGACGTGGTGTATAACGGGGTTACCTTTCAGCAGTGCGACCGGGGCGGCTACCTCGCTGTTCCGTCGGTGCCGAGAAAGTACGGCTACGTGATGCTCAACTGCTACATTAAGAGCGAGACGCCCGACGTGACTTACTATATGGGTCGTCCGTGGGGCAAGGGCACTCCGCGTGCAGTATGGATAAACACGAAGGTTGACGCGTCGCCTATAACAAAGGATAAGCGTGGCTACAACGGCTGGGCGGATATGAGTGGCGGCTGGCCGGCATTGTTTACGGAGTATAACACCATGCTCACCAGCGGCGAGAGGCTTGACCTTACAGGTCGCCGCACTATCTTCACCGACCGTGAGGGCATCCACCACAGCAATGCTCCGCAGCTAACGGAGAAGGAGGCAAGCGTCTATACCATAGAGAACGTGATGCAGCCATCGGAGGCCTGGAACCCTGTTGCCCTGGCAAAGGATGCTGCTGCCGTCAGCAATGTGCAATATGCAAAGGGCATTCTGACATGGACTGCCTCTCCGGATGCCAGCTTCTATGCCGTTTGCAAGAACGGTAAGGTGATAGGTTTCACGCAGCAGACTTCGTATAAGCCAAAGGGCGTGAAGAAGAGCGATCGCTTCACCGTTCGTCCTGCGAATGCTATGGGCGGACTTGCTAATGCGATTGGCGGACTTTCGAAATAAGGAACAGCCCTGCGAAGGTAAGCATACCGTTGAGCAGAAGCAGCTCATAGCCAAAATGATAGCCGGTATATTCCGGTACGTAGGTGCTCAGTGCCAGACAGATTGCTGGCGAAATGATACAAGCGAGTGGCAAACCGATGCCGCTCGCTTTGCGTTTTGTGAAGATAGCGAAGGCGAAGAGTCCGAGAAGTGGTCCGTAGGTGTAGCTCATGAGGGTGTAGATAGCATCGATGAGCGACGTGGTGTTGAGGGCGTCGAAGAGTAACACGCAGAGAATCAGCGCTCCTGTCATTGCTATATGGACAACCTTTCGGGTGCGCTCGGAGGTTGTTTCGGTTATACGGTTATGCGGTTGTTCGGTTTTACGGTTATACGGTTGTTCGGTTTTATGGTTATACGGTTGTTCGGTTATACGGTTATACGGTTGTTCGGTTTTATGGTTATACGGTTGTTCGGTTTTATGGTTATACGGTTGTTCGGTTGTGTGGTCTTGTGGTTCGTCGGTTTTGCCTGAAAGAATATCAACGCAGAAGCTGGTGGTGAGTGCTGTCAGCGCACTATCGACGGTAGAGAAGGATGCCGCAATGATGCCGATGGTGAAGAGGGTGAGGACAAGGATGTCGGCAGTGTCGCCCACGCAGAACATCGTTACGAGCTCGTCGGCTTTCTCTGGCAGTGCGATGCCCTGTTTCGTATAGAGCATGGTGAGCAGAACGCCAAGCAAGAGGAAGAGAATGTTGACCGGAACGAAGGCGAAGCCGTATGTCGTCATGTCCTTCTGTGCATCGCGCAACGACTTGCAGGTGAGGTTCTTCTGCATCATGTCCTGGTCGAGTCCTGTCATTACGATGACGATGAAGATGCCGGAGATGAAGCACTTGAAGAAGTTAGTAGAACTGCTGAAGTCAGAGAAGTTGAAGACGGTGGAGTGGGGGTTGCTCCATAAGTTACTGATAACCTCCGAAAAAGACATTCCGCCATCACCCATCACCTGTCCTTCCATCACCTGTCCTTCCATCACCTGTCCTTCCATTACCAGAACAACCACCTTATATATAATAATAAGGAGTGCGAGGAGCATGCTTGTGGTCTGTATGGTGTCGGTCCATACGAGGGTCTTTATGCCGCCCTTGCGTGTGTATAGCCATACCATCAGTAGTAGCAGCATAATGGTCAGCGTGAGGTTCCATCCGAGTGCGTTGCTGAGGATGAAGCATGGCACGTAGAACTTCGCCGCAGAGCCCAGCAGTTTCGATATGATGAAGAAGGAGGAGCCGGTCTTGTAGGCTATGGGGCTGACGTTGCTGAGGTAGGAATAGATGGTGGTGAGGTTCTGGCGGTAGTAGATAGGCAGCAGAATGAACGCCACCGCCACGTATCCGAGTATGAATCCGAGGCACGTCTGCACGTACGTCATGTTGGAGTGTAGCACCATTCCCGGTACGCTGACGAAGGTGATGCCAGAGATACTCGCACCGACCATTCCGAATGCCACGAGATACCATGGCGACTTCTTCTCTCCACGGAAGAATACCTCATTACTACTTCTCCTCACGGTAAAGCGGCTTACCATGAGGAGAACAAGGAAATATGCGGTGATGATTAAGAGTATCAAAGTGTTACTTGTTTAATTTGAGAAGGCGGTTGTATTCTTTCTTCGTGATACGCATGAAGGAACCGTGCTGCGGACCTGTTACGCCCTTGATGTTCTGCGGGTCTGAGAAGTTGCGCATGAACTTGTCTGCCTTGCAGATGCGGTAGTTGCGTGGACGTGAGGAGTACTCTATGTATGCAATGCGCCAGCCTTCCTCGCCCGGAATCTGGAATGCAGAGACACCCTCGCACTTCTTCTTTCCCTCGAAGTTCACGTAGTCGTCCTCTACAGGCTCGCCCCAAGGACCGGTGAGAGCCTTTGCCGTTGCGGTGAAGAGACCAGGCGTGCCGCCCTCCTTCTTTATCATCATGTGGTAGAGGCCGTCCGCCGGAACATAGTTGATGTCGGCATCGATAGTGGCATAGCCCCAGTCGAAGAGTGGCTGTGGCTGTGTTATGGTAGTGAAGGACTCGTCGGCGTAGGAATAGTACATGCGGTCGTACTTCTCCTCATCGCGGTTCCACATGGAGTAGTAGATGAAGTATCCGCCCTTCTTGCCGTCCGCCCACTGATGGTTAGGGTCCCAGAAGATCTGTGGCGCCCACACACGGTTGATGGTGCTCCAGTCCTTATAGACACTCTTCGCCTTGTCTGCTCCGTCAGAGAAGATAGCGAGACCCTTGCGGTAGTCGAAGGTTGTTGACTTCCAGTGTATGAGGTCGTCGGAGGTGAGGAGGTTGATGCCGTAGTTGTCCCATGCCTCCTTCTTTCCGAGAGCCTTCGTCATGGAGTTGTTCATGTCGGTAGTCACCATTAGATAGCGCTTCATATCGTGCGAACGGCAGATGTACGCATCGCGTGTGCCGCCCTCGATGCCCGCCATCTCTTTTGGCGAGAAGATAGGCTCGCCGCCGATGATGTCCTCGTAGTTGAGGCCGTCCTTGCTGACAGCAAAAGCCGTCCACTGTCCCTTGTCGCTCATGTGGCAGTAAAGGAAATAGTCACCCTTCTGAGGGTTCTGTGCGTTGGCTGCAAGTCCGCAGACTGCCACCAGCATTGTCATTATCAGTTTCTTCATATCCGTTGTTGTTTGTTGTTTTTACATACCGTTGTTCTTCTGTGAGCTGGAGCCGCCATCAAGTCGTATGTCGCTAACCTTCAGGTCAGAGTCCTCGAAGCAGAAGTCAATAAAGATGTCCGCCATAGGTCCCTTGCCAGGCTCGTTGGCAGAGTTTGTTAGTATGATGTGCACTGCAGCTAAGGTCTTGCTCTTGATGTCGATACCCTCGATATTCAGGCTGTTGAAAGGTATGGCGCTGAGGTCTGCCGTCAGTCCGTTCCACATATTCCTTCTGCGAGGAGGAACAAGCGAGCTCTCTATCAGTTTCTGTTCCGCAGCCTTCCTGTTCTGCACAATCTCGTAGAAGGCGGAAGCAAGGATCTTCTCTGCGTCAGGTTCCTTTCCGGCAAACACCGTGTCGTATATCACGGTGACGGTCTTTCGGAGCAGCGAGTCTAATACATGCTGATAGCGCACGTCGTATGGGAACTCCTTGCAGAAACGCTGGTACGCATCTGCCGTACACTCCTCCATAACCTCCTTATAGGCACGTTCCGTAAGGCGCTTCTTCACCTCCATGGTGTATTTTGATGCAGGGTACTTCTCCATGAAGCGTCGGCATGCAGCTGCAGTGCTGTCGATGGCGTTGTACTCCATTATCTCAAGCGTATCAAGCACCTTCTTGCGGTAGCTGCTCTCAGGATACTTTGCTATGTAGTCCTCGTAGCCTTTGATGCTACCGTCAAGAGCCGCATAGCGCAGACTGTCCAATGAGCTCTGCACACTCATGCAGTGTGACTTCTGGCCGTCAGCATATTTCTCAAGATAGCGCAGGCACTCCTTTTCCGTCGGATTCTTCTTTACATTGAAGAACACCAGTTCCTCTCTCTGCATCTTCATTCTCTGCAGGCGAAGACTCTGCGGCAACAGTGTGTCGATGACGGCATCGTACGCCTCTTCCGTATTTGCGGATGTAGCCTTCTTGCACAGTTCGTTCTCGATCCTGTCTTCAAGAATATCGATGTTGATGTTTACTTTCGGATCCTGCAGGAAGGCTCTCAGCATGTCCTTCTCCTTATATGTCAGTGCATGTTTCAGCATGCTGTACGCCTTTTCGTAATCTAGCGTAAGTGACGGCAGCATGGTATTCTCCGTGGAAAGCAACATCGCCATTGCGAGCTGTGGCAAAGGATAGAGAGCCTGCATCTGTGTATTGCTGTAGCCGGGCGTCTTTGTCTCCGCTGCCGCAGATTTCTCTTCCAGCTTTCCGTAGTCCTTCTGTGCCTTGTCCCATTTCTTTGTGCGAATGTCGTCAAAAACCTGTATCATGGACTTGACATACGACTCCTTGGGAGCCTGATAGAAAACGGCATAACTGTTTCCCGTATTATCCTGTGCGTTGGATGTCATTGCACCCATGACCAGCATTATCGAAAAAAGTATCTTTTTCATAAGTGGAATGTGAAAAGTTATAAGTCTGAATTATCGTTGTCATTCTTCTGGAGTCATCTTTTTGAGGATGTTGGTAGCTTCCTTGACAGAGGCTACGCCCTTCACTACGAGGCGCTTGTTGCCTCCGACCTCCTTGAAGTCGCAGTATTTTGGATGTGTACCGACGTAGTTCAGTATGGCAGTGAAGAACTTGCTATGGAAGAACATGCTGTCCTGCCGGCTTACAAACTGCATCTGCATCATGTGCTGCTTCAGAATCA
Source organism: uncultured Prevotellaceae bacterium (assembly GCA_945831805.1). Lineage (GTDB taxonomy): Bacteria > Bacteroidota > Bacteroidia > Bacteroidales > Bacteroidaceae > Prevotella. The sequence continues at coordinate 13,287 of CAMADY010000046.1, read as the reverse complement.
GCTTCTCGCAACCCAGCTTCCTGCCAAGCTTGCGGAGCATCACCACCTGCAAGAGCTCTTCTCCCTCTGGCGGCATAGGACCGAAGCGGTCCTCCATGCGCTTGCGGTAATCGTTGAGATCCTGCTCCGTCTGTATGCTGTCGAGCTCACGATAGAGTATCATTCGCTCGCTGCTGCCCGGCACGTAGGTGTCAGGGAAGTACATCTGCAGGTCGGACTCTATGGTGCAGTCATCGACGAAGTCCTCGCCGGTGATGTTCTCGCCCTCTGCCATCTGCTCTGCATAGAGGTCTTGGAACTCATCGTTCTTCAGCTCGTTGACAGCCTGCGAGAGAATCTTCTGGTAGGTCTCGTAGCCGAGGTCCTCCATGAATCCCGACTGCTCCGCACCCAACAGGTTTCCGGCACCACGGATGTCGAGGTCCTGCATGGCGAGGCTGAATCCCGAGCCGAGGTCTGCGAATGTCTCCAGAGCCTCCAGTCGCCTGCGGCTCTCCGTAGGAAGATACGCCAGCGGCGGTGCAAGAAGATAGCAGAACGCCTTGCGGTTGCCACGTCCCACGCGACCACGCATCTGGTGGAGGTCGGAGAGTCCGAAGTGGTTGGCGTCGTTGATGATGATGGTGTTGGCGTTAGGCACGTCGATGCCGTTCTCCACGATTGTCGTCGATAGCAGCACGTCGTAGTCGTGGTTTATGAATCCCAGCACTATCTTCTCCAGCTGCTCCGGCTTCATCTGTCCATGACCAACGGCAATGCGGCAGTCCGGTATGTACTTCTCTATCATCGTGCGTATCTTCTCCAATGAAGAAATCCTGTGGCATACGAAATACACCTGTCCGTCACGGCTCAGCTCGAAGTTTATGGCATCGGTGATAAGCTCCGAAGAAAACGTACCCACCTGCGTGTCAATAGGATGGCGGTTAGGCGGTGGGGTGCGCATGATGCTCATGTCGCGAGCTCCCATCAGCGAGAACTGCAGCGTTCGTGGTATCGGAGTAGCCGACATTGTCAGCGTATCGACGTTCGTCTTCACCTGGCGCAGTTTCTCTTTCGTTGACACTCCGAACTTCTGTTCCTCGTCGATGATGAGCAGTCCGAGGTCTTTCCACTTCACCGACTTCGTAATCATGCGGTGGGTGCCGACGAGGATGTCTATCTTTCCTTCCGCAAGGTCTGCCAGCACCTCCTTCGTCTGTTTCGGAGTGCGGGCTCTTGAGAGATAATCCACACGCACAGGCAGTCCCTTCAGTCGTTTCTGGAATGTCTTGTAATGCTGGAAGGCAAGCACCGTCGTAGGCACAAGGACAGCCACCTGCTTCGAGTCGCAGGCCGCCTTGAAGGCAGCGCGAATGGCCACCTCCGTCTTTCCGAAGCCCACATCTCCGCAGACGAGTCTATCCATTGGACGTGCTTTCTCCATATCCTGTTTAACCTCCTGCGTCGCTTTCATCTGGTCCGGTGTGTCCTCATAGAGGAACGAGCCCTCCAGCTCATGCTGCAGGAAGGAGTCTGCCGAAAAGGCGAAGCCCTTCTCGTGGCGGCGCTTGGCGTAGAGCTTGATGAGGTCTCGCGCAATGTCCTTGATGCGCATCTTCGCCTTCTCCTTGATGCGCTCCCATGCACCGGTGCCGAGAGTGGAGAGGCGTGGCGGCTCACCGGTATCTGCACGCCTGTACTTGCTTATTTTATATAAGGAGTGGATGCTGATATCCACCTTGTCGTTCTTCTGGTAGATGATGCGGATGACCTCCTGATAGCCCTGCTGCAGCGTACCGTCGGGCTGCTTCGTCATCGTAGGCACCCTGACGAGTCCTCCGAACTTGCCAATGCCGAAGTCAACATGCACTATGAAGTCGCCGGGTTCCATCTCCTGAAGCTCCTTCATCGTCAGTGCCATCTTGCCCCTCTTTGCCGACTGCGCCGTAAGCTGGAACTTATGGAAGCGCTCGAAGATCTGATGGTCCGTAAGACACACCGTCTGCAACGTCTCGTCAACGAAGCCCTCATGCACCGTACCCTTCACGAGGTTATAGCCCTCAACCTTGCGAGTGCCGTTGTTGAGAATCTCCTGCAGACGCTCCAGCTGCTTGTCGCTGTCTGAGAGGATGCATACCTTATAGCTCTTCAGCAGATAGTCCTCGATGGTCTGCGCCAGCATGTCGAAATTCTTGTGGAAGAGTGGCTGCGGAATGCAGTGGAAGTCGAGGCTCGCCTGACTCTTCTCCTTGTCTGAAGAACTCGCACCATAGCTCACAATCTTGAACCTCTGTATCTCGTTGTTGAACTGCGAGGCAGTGCAGAGGTTGAGGTCTGCCGTCAGCTCACGTACAATCTCTGCCTTCTCCATCTCCGTAGCCACGGAGAGTCGGTCGGAGAGAGCCTGCTGCGAGAAACCGTCCTTGTAGATAAAGTCAACGGCATCAATGACATAGCCGAGGTCCTGCAGCACCACAACGGTCTCTTCCGGCAGGAACTTCAGGAACGGAATCTTCTTCGTGTCCGTCTTCGCTATCTCCGGTACGATGCTAACCTCATTGAGCATTTCCAACGACAACTGGTTCTCCACGTTGAAGGTGCGGAGCGAGTCTATCTCGTCATCAAAGAAATCCATACGGAACGGCTCTTCGCTGCTGAAGGAATACACATCGACGATGCTTCCACGAACGGCAAACTGTCCAGGCTCATAGACGTAGTCGCGCTCTACGAACCCCAGTTCCCTCAACTGCTTCGCCACCTCCGCAATCTCTATCTCCTGACCTTTCTTCAGCGTCAGATGCCTCGTGTTGAGGTTCTCCTGCGAGATGACGAGTTCCGACAGAGCCGCAGGGTAGGTCACGATGATAGGATTACTTTTTACTTGTGCGAAGCACGTCAGTACCTCCGTGCGCATTATCTCGCTGGCAGCATCGCGCTGTCCGAACTTCACCGCTCTCTTGTATGACGATGGGAAGAACAGCACCTTCTGCTGTTCCGGTTCACCACCGTCTGTTGCCGTCTCACTTTTTCCTTTTTCCTTATTACTTCTTACTTGTGCGAAGCACGTCAGGTCCTGGTACAGATAGCCCGCCTCGTCAGCATCGCGCATGATGAAAATCAGAGGTTTGTCCTTGCCGGCGAGCGAGAAATAAAGTGCTAATGAAGACTGCGTAAGACCTGTGATGGAGGCCCTGCGTACCGATTTCTTTTTAAGTAATGATGCAAGCGCCTTTGTCTGTGGATGGCGCAAATAAAGCTTTTTAAGGTCGTCTAATACCATAATTTCTCTGCAAAAGTACGAAAAAATCTTTAAACTCTTTGCGGTTTTACAAATTATTTGTACTTTTGCAGTGGATTTTCTGCCTTGAAGACCATTTCCGGGCAGCAATAATATTATTTTTTATAAAAGAAAGAAATGAAACCAAGCGATAGCATCATCATCATTCCTACATACAACGAGAAGGAAAATATCGAAAAAATAATACGTGCGATATTCGCCCTTCCAAAGAGTTTCCACATCCTCGTCATTGATGATGGTTCGCCTGACGGCACTGCCGCCATCGTAAAGAAGCTCATCAGCAGCGAGTTTGAGGGACAGCTCTTCATAGAGGAACGCTCTGGCAAACTCGGACTTGGCACTGCATACATCAAGGGCTTCAAGTGGGCTCTGGCTCACGACTATGAGTACGTCTTCGAGATGGATGCCGACTTCAGCCACGACCCTAACGACGTGCCACGCATCTACAGCGCCTGTGCCGACGAGGGCTATGACGTTGCCATCGGCTCACGCTATGTCACAGGAGTGAATGTTGTCAACTGGCCTATCGGACGTGTCCTGATGTCTTATTTCGCATCAAAATACGTGCGCCTCGTTACCGGCTTCAAAGTTCACGACACCACCGCCGGCTTCAAGTGCTACCGCCGAAAGGTTCTCGAAACCATCGAACTGGACAAGATACGCTTCAAGGGCTACGCCTTCCAGATAGAGATGAAGTTCACCGCCTTCAAGATAGGTTTCAAGATCAAGGAGGTACCAGTCATCTTCGTCAACCGCGTTGAGGGTGTCAGCAAGATGAACGGCGGCATCTTCGGCGAAGCCTTCTTCGGCGTCATGCGCCTCCGCCTCGACGGCTGGCTCCGCAAGTATCCGAAAATAAAGTAATTATATATGCGTGTGAGAGAGGGCGGCCCCCTCTCTCACGCGTATTCGGCTTTCGCAAACTCCCGTATAATGTAAGTTTACAGAAGATACAAATAAGTAGAATAATTAATGAAAAGATATTTCACGACACTGATATTTCTGTTTGTTGTCTTGGGCATTGCTGATGCACAGTACCGCAAGATGTCTCCGCTGGTGCGCGAGGCTGCTGTTGAGGGCAAGTCTCTACCTGCCTTCTCGAAGGGCGGAGCGTCAGCTGACGGTCAGCGGCTTGTTGCCTTTGTGCAGACTACAGACCATGCGGCATTGCTCTCGCAGGGTTGCGGCATCCTCCTTGAACTTGGCGACATCGTCATTGCCTCCATACCATTGCAGAACATTGAGGCACTCGCTGCCATGCCTGAGGTGCAGCGCATCGAAGCACGAAAGTCCTATGATAAAATCCTCAACGATCAGGCTGCAAGCCTCGTCTTTGCCAATAAACTATGGTCGCCTATGGGCAAGCCGCAGACGGGCCTTACGGGAAAGGACGTCGTGGTAGGTGTCGTGGACGCAGGAATGGACTATACACACCCAACCTTCCGCACTGCCGACGGACAGCAGCTGCGCATCAAGGCGGTATGGGACTGGCTCGACTTCACCGATGGAGGTACGGCATCTTCCGTATTTCCTGAGTTGGGAAGACAGTACATTGGCGAGGAGCAGATAATGCAGAAGAAGCATTCTTTCGATGCGTCAGAGAAGAATCTTCAGGGACACGGCACGCACACCTCAGCAACAGCTGCTGGCTCCGGCTTCAACGGCACCACTGTAAGTGCATATTCCGGTATGGCGCCGGAGGCAGACCTTTGCCTGGTGTCCGTACATTGTGGCGACAACACCTCGCTGATTCCCGAAGACAAGAAATACCTTTTTACCTCAGCATCCAATGTCCTCGGTTTCAAATACATCTTCGACTATGCAGAGAGCCAGGGCAAGCCTTGCGTCATAAACATCAGCATGGGCAGTGCGGAAGACCTCTGCCAGAGCAATCTGGAGAACGATGCCATCAGTCGTCTCTGTGGTCCAGGCAGAATAGTCTGTGCGGCAGCAGGCAATGAAGGACGTCTTGGCAACTACATACACAAGGAAGTGGGCAAGGAGAAGGCGGGAGCATTCCTCACTGCTTCCAGAAAGTCAGCCTCATGGCTACTAAGTTCCACGCAGCACCCTAAGGTGAACCTCACGTTCTATCCAAACGATGCTGACAAATTCCTATGGCAGTATGATACGGAGAGGTTGCGCGAGTTCCCTGACAGCGAGTATATTGACACGCTGAATGTCAACGGCAAGGAACTCTACATCTCGCTGATGGCATACCCTTCATGGGCAAAGGAGGGATACACCGCAACAGATATCATAATCTCAAGCCAGGAGGAGCTGGGCATCGGCTCATCACTCCCTGTAGCACTGACACTGACAGATGCCTCCAACGACATCGAGGCATTCGCACAAGTGGGGTCTTTCACTAAGAACTCAAAGGATGCTACGTTGGCAGACTACGATAATACGCACTGCGTGAGCATCCCGGCAGCATGCGATGATGTCATTGCCGTCGGTTTTGCTTCATTCAGGGCAAGCTACATAAACTATCGGGGGCATTCTGCTGGCTGGGGAAGCCTTACGGGTGGAATGCGTTCTGACTACAGTTCCATCGGTCCAAACAAGAAGGAGAATATCAAACCAGAGGTCATGGCACCAGGACAGAACATCATCTCTGCCATGAACTCTTATTTCCTTGAAGCGCTCACGGCATCGGATGGATTACGAAACTATATCGTAGATACGTTTCAGAGCAACGGTCGCACTTACGGATGGTACGGTAGCTCCGGCACGTCGATGGCTGCTCCTGTCGTGACGGGAGTCGTAGCACTGTGGCTGCAGGAGAATCCGCAGCTTACGCCGGACCAGGTTCGCGAAGTCATCATGAACACCTCCATCCAGAACGTCAGTGGCATCACCTATCCGAACAACGAGTACGGCTACGGACTCATCAATGCTGAGGCTGGTGTGGAGTATATCCGCACACACTTCACCACCAGCATACAGCAACAGGGCATCAGGACCTTCTTGCCTTCTGCCGAGAACTCTATCTACACCCTCGACGGTCAGCAGCTCACCAACCTCAACGGCCGCCATGGCATCTTCGTGATAACAGCCAACGGCAAGACGCACAAAGTGGTGAAATAAGGTTTTTACGGTTTTGTGGTTTTACGGTTTTGTGGTTTTGCGGTTTTGTGGTTTTGCGGTTTTGTGGTTTTGTGGTTTTGTGGTTTTGTGGTTTTACGGTTTTGCGGTTTTACGGTTTTACGGTTTTACGGTTTTGCGGTTTTGTGGTTTTGTGGTTTTGTGGTTTTGCGGTTTTTACGGTTTTGTGGTTTTGCAGTAGATATTTTTAGAAGTAAAAAAAAATACATAACAGAAATGACAAAGAAATATACCAGTTCCCTCGTCGTAGAGGAGAAGCACCTCGCCTGCAATGTGGGCAGTGGTGACCTTGAAGTGTTTGCAACGCCAATGATGATGGCTCTGATGGAGAATGCCGCAATGCTCTGCGTGGCGGACGATCTGGATGAAGGATGCTCTACCGTTGGCGGACAGATATCATCGTCTCACATAAAGCCGACAGGCTTGGGACACACCGTTACGGCAACGGCGGAGCTCATCTCCGTTGAAGGTCGCAAGCTGAAGTTCAAGGTGTCGGCATCTGATGAAGAGGGACTCATCGGCGAAGGAGAGCACCTCCGTTTCATCATCGACAAGTCACGCTTCATGTCAAAGGTGTCCGCAAAGTCATAGGCTGGCGAAGCTGATTTCCCCGTGCTTACTTCGAGGGCAATGACAACGTCTATGCCGTAGAGTTGTAAATGCCAACCCCTTCTATTATCCTCCCAGCAACAACCAATAATTGTTAAATCCTCCCGCCTTTCAACAATTTCACGGATTTTCTTTCGGAAATCCAAAATAATTTTGTATCTTTGCCGCAGAATTAAAATTGTCAACAAGATATTGGACATATATAACGTAAAACAATATGGAAGATATTATAGTAAGTGTACCAAAGTCTGATGCACAGTTCGTTGCTCAACTACTGGAGAAGATGGGTTACTGCATTCGTAACCGAAAGTTTAAGGGCAGTAATGCACCTACATTCCGCGAACTCTTTGAGCGTGCTCAGCAAGAGTCTTCCATGGATCATGAGTTGACTCTTGAAGAGATAAATGCTGAGATAAAAACTGCACGTAAGGAAAGGAGTCAATTATGTATGCAGTAATCACGCCACATCAAGTCGTAGAATTATTGAAGAGATAATATAACGTCGAACAAATAAATTCAAACACTCGTCCTACCACTGGCATAGGCTTTGCCGAACCAGAGATGGACGAAAACAAAACAGAAAGAACAGAAAACTATACATATTTAAAATAACATAACGCGCATTGACTATTATTTGCGTTCGTCTGAATTTGCGTAGGAAACAAAGTAAAGAGATAAGAACACAAAGATAGTGGTTAGGCAACTTCCATAGGGGAAGTGTGCCCTGTCACCTATATAAGGAGTCAATGTTCATGCTTTAGGGCATGGACATTTCTTGTTAGGTGACAGGGGTCTCTTTTCCTACGCAAGCCTCGACGAACGCATAAGAAGGTCCATGCCCTTCTTGTGTGTTCACGTGAGTGGTAGATCGATGCACCAATTGTTTTGCAACGTTTTATCACGAAGATGGCAAAAAAGAAATTCAAATACGATATTCCCGAAGAAGAGGTGCAGCTGGTTGCTGAATCTCAAAGCCGTTACGGGCGGTTGCACACTTACGTCAGTTTGTTCAGTAGTGCTGGCATTGGGTGCTTTGGATTCAAGCAGGAGGGATTCCATTGTGTAGCAACGGTGGAACTGCTGGAACGAAGACTCAAGATACAAAAATTCAATCGCAAGTGTAGCGTGGAGAGCGGTTACATTTGTGGCGACATGACCAAACAGGAAACGAAAGACAAAGTGTTTGGTCAGATAGAGTTTTGGCATGATTTCTTTCACGTTGACGATATTGATGTGGTAATAGCAACTCCTCCTTGCCAAGGAATGTCGGTCGCTAACCACAAGAAAAAGGATGAGAAGAAACGCAACTCTCTCGTTGTGGAATCCATCCGAATGGTCAATGAAATCAAACCTCGTTACTTTGTTTTTGAGAATGTTAGAGCATTCCTCACAACGCTTTGTACCGATGTGGATGGTCAAGACAAACCGATTCGTGAGGCGATAAACAACAACCTGTCGGGCAATTACAACATTCTTTTCAATGTGGTAAACTTCAAGGATTATGGTAATCCGTCAAGTCGAACTCGTACCCTTGTAATAGGCGTACGTAAGGACTTGAAGGAGATTACGCCCTACGACTTATTCCCCACCAAACAACCCGAAAGAACGCTTCGGCAGATTATTGGCCACCTGCCATCTTTGCACACTATGGGAGAAATATGGGACGAGGACATTTACCACAACTTCCGCAATTACGATCCAAAGATGGTGGCGTGGATAGAGAATATCAAGGAGGGGCAATCTGCATTTGATAACACAGAACCTGAGCGTCTGCCTCACACCATCAAGGACGGAGTGCGAATCTTCAACGCACAGAAGAATGGCGACAAATACACCCGACAGTATTGGGATAAGGTTCCCCCTTGCATTCATACTCGAAATGACATCATGGCGAGTCAGAACACCGTTCATCCTGTGGATAATCGTGTATTCAGCATTCGTGAGGTGATGCTTATGATGTCCGTTCCCAATGAGTTTCAATGGTCAGAGATTCCATTTGACCAACTTAATTCTATGCCATTAGCCGACAAGAAAGCATTCCTGAAGAAAGAAGAAATGAACATCCGTCAGAATCTCGGCGAAGCTGTTCCTACGATAATTTTCAAGCAAGTGGCTCACAATGTCCGCAAGATTGATACTCGCAGGATTTTGACCGAATCGGACATCGAGAACCTTATCAACAAGAACAATCTTACCAATCAGGATAATCTGCTGCGGTTTATCAAACATGCTACTTCGTACAGCTTTGCCGAGTTGAGCAAGATTGCAGAACTTGCCAATGCTCAACGTGAGAATAATGCAGCATACTACACACGACAGGACATTTGCTACACCATAATCAAGAACCTACCCGAGTTGAAAGAACTTGGGCAAGACGTTCGCATTCTCGAACCCTCTGTAGGTGTCGGCAACTTCCTTCCAACGCTTATCAGGAGGTATGAGAATGCAAAGAGCGTAACGATTGATGTTGTGGACATAAACCCCAACAGCATTGCTACACTTAGAGCACTCCTTGGCAAACTTACCATCCCCGAAAACATCCACATAAACTTTATCAACGATGATTTCTTGTTGCATGATTTCGCTGATAGCAAGTATGACGTAGTGATAGGCAATCCTCCTTATATGAAGATAACAGGCGATAAGGATTTGCTGGCAAAGTACAAGAAAGGGATGGCGAATAAGGAAACGAACAATATCTTCTCATTCTTCATTGAGAAGTGTATTCGTCTTGGTCGATTCATTTCGTTGATTGTACCGAAGAGCCTTATCAATGCTCCTGAGTTCAACCTTACTCGTGCTCTGATGGAGCGTTACAAGTTGGAGCGCATCATTGACTTTGGCGAGAAAGGTTTCAAGGGAGTCAAGATAGAAACTATCAACTTCTTGCTGCGTACTGACAAGAAGCCTGCTGACACCATCGTGGAGTCATACATTTCCGAGACTATTACGACAAGAGCGCAATCGTACTTCACGGATAGAACTTATCCCTATTGGTTGATTTATAGAAACGAAGCATTTGACCTCGTAGCAGAAAAGATGCAGTTCGGAATCTTCAAGGCTTATCGTGATAGAGCTATTACAAAGACTGTCACCAAAGATGCAGGAAGCATTCGTGTATTGAAGTCAAGAAACATCGGAAGCAATTGTATTGAGGACATCGAGGGATACGATTGCTTTATGGATGACGTTTCGGCTTACGATGTAAGCAAATACTTGAACCACCCTAATTGCGTGCTTCTGCCTAACTTGACGTACAATCCTCGTGCTTGTTTCCTCCCCAAAAATTGTATCGCAGATGGCTCTGTGGCTATTCTTACACTCATTGATGAGAATGAAAAAGTGGCGGAAGACGACCTTGCTTATTATGCAACGGATGAGTATCGACAATTTTATGCCATTGCTCGCAACAAGGCAACACGTTCAATGAACATCGACAACAATTCCGTTTTCTTCTTTGGCAAACTTAAAAAGCAATAAAATATGGTAGTAGACATTGATAGTTTCCTGAATAAGTATGACGATTTTGATATTCGTCAGAACCATGATGCTCGTTACGTTGACCAAAAGTGTACACCTGATATTGTATGCTTTATAGCTGATTGCATCATAAGCACTTCATGCGCTACAAAGCACTTCTCTGTGAATGACCTTTGGGAAGAGCGTTACTTCATAGACAACTGCCGCGTGATTTTCGGAAAGCCTTCGCCTTCCGACCCGAGCGCACGTAATGAATATAATAAGGTGTTGTGTCAACCGCTGAAATTGCTGGCGTATGCCCATGTGCTTCATGTAACGTACATTGGCAAGCAACTTGACTTCTATGTGAACGATGAAACGATGTTGGAGTATATTGCCACAAAAGAGCGTAATGCCTATAACTTTATGCTCAAGTTCTTTATGAAAGTGGCTGAGGCAAGTGGAATAACACGATTCTTTGAGGAATACAAGGCGACGTGTGAGGCAAATCCACGTGCAGCAAAAGCTACAATCTACGAGAAGTATCATCGATTCATTTCTGCCAACACGCCTTCGCATTCAAAGACGGATGTTGACCGCATTTTCCACAAGGTATTCAATCTATACGCTTACAGCAATATGCTTCCTGGCAGCCATGGTAAGTTGCTCGATTGGTACGATTTGATGTACAATCGTGTGAATTGGCGTGATAAGGACAAGAAGAAAAAGTCATTGACTCGTGAGCAAGCTGTGAAGGCTGAAATTGAGGAAATAAACCAGAATTTCTACATTGATTATCAAGTAAACAAAGCAATTCGAAAGGTTCGCCAAAGACAAGGAGAAACGAGTGAAGTCAACGACGAATTGTCATCTGGCATTGCAACAGAGGTTCATCATATTTTCCCGAAGTCGCAATTCCCGGAACTTGCTTCGTACTTTGAGAATCTCATTTTGCTAACCAGTAGCCAACACCGACAGAAAGCTCATCCACGAAGCAACTTCCAACTTGTGGACAGAGAGTATCAGTTGGTATGCTTGATGGCAAAATCACGTACTGTAGAGAACTACATTGACGAGAATGGCGAATCGTTCTACTCCAAGAAATCGTTTGTCTATGTGGTGAATACTGGTACCGACACAGACGAGCTGAATGAGACGGCAACGTTCGGTAAGATTCGACGTTTTATCCATGAATACTACAACCTGGGTATGCACGCCACCATACGTATGTACACCGAGGTTGATCCATCGGAAGAATACTCACGCTTCCTTCCTTTGTATTCTTTGCGTGCTGCGTGTGGCAAGTTCCTGCATAACGAAACGCCCGAAATCGTTGGTTGGATTGATGTCAAAGAGATTGATCCAAGTATTCCAGTTGGTGAGGATTGTTTCGTGGTTAAGGCTGTTGGCGATTCAATGCTGCCTGCTATTCACGATGGAGAGTATTGCGTATTCCGTCACAAGAATAGTGGTTTCCATAATACCGACACAATGCTGTTTGAAATTCCTAATGAGGATCCAGACACAGGAGGTGGTTTTACTATCAAGGAGTATCAGCGTACAAAAGTGCTTGATGAAGAAACAGGCAGAGAACGCATAGGTTCCATCACGTTGATGCCAAGAAACAAGGATTATGAACCATACATTTTCTCAGAAGACGATTGTAGTGGTATTCAACCTGTAGGCACTCTTGTTGGACAATTTAATGCAACAATCAAAGTCGAATAGTAATTATGTATAAGTCTAATTTTGGTCGTAACGGACAAGTGAGATTTTCATCACCAAACGAGTATTATCAATTGCTCGGATATCTTGTCAAATCAGATGGCACAACCTCGATAACATGGGAAAACAATGAAGACTCCGGAGCATGGGGTAGCGAAGGACGAATCCATTTCAATCGTCGTAACATCCCACATCTTGGTTCACTCAAGTTTACTGCCGGCAATGGTTCAACAATCTACAGAGTTAACTGCAATCCTTTCGTTGAGCACCTTTCAAAATACCATGGCTTTGTGCAAGGGAAATACCAGAACATTTCTCGCATTCGCGCAACAATCCCACCTGCATACTTGAAAGATTTTGATTTGGGATTGAAGTTGTGATAAACCTACGAACTGGAGTTCCGCATGGCAGGCGATGATTGAAATCGCAATCATTCCGTTGAGTGGATGTTAAAAATAAGCATAAAAGTTCTTGGATAGGCCAAGAGTCTCCTACGTCGCCGAGCGGATTTTTTGGCAAAGTTTCTTGCCCAGTTCTACTTTTATGTTTATTTTTGTACCCAAATTATACGACAGGAAGTGGTGGCAATAATACAACCAGAACGTACGAAGAAGATGCACGACTGCACAAATGCGTTCAGACTCTTCAGAAAATCGACATAGAGATTAAACAAAAGGAGAAGCAGCAGATTGTTACTATCACAGGCTCTTAGCTTGTAGGTCCTCTAACCTTTACAATAGACGAAGACGATGAAGAAAAAAGTGAATCCGATAATGGAAATGATCAGACAGCAGGCTCCTCCTGAAGTTCAGAAGCAGGTGGATCTGTGCGTCGCCATAGCCAACAGGGTGTACGACCTGCTGGAAGAGCGTGGCATGAGTCAGCGTGACCTTGCACGTGCATTGGGAAAGACCGAGACGGAAGTCAGCCGTTGGTTGTCTGGCACTCACAACCTCACTGTTGCTACTATAGCAAAGATGGCCGCTGTGCTTGGCGATGACATTATTACTGCAAAGTCAACCATCAGGCACGAAACATTCCAATATCACGATGTGGCTACAGAGTCAACCATGGTAGCGGAGGATGTGGCGGAATACGGAAAGGCGTGA
>CAMADY010000045.1 GCA_945831805.1 uncultured Prevotellaceae bacterium | reverse complement strand
GATGCGACGTGGTAAAAGCATAGTTATTACAGAAAATTTATGCATAAATTTGTCGTAACTACTATCAAACTACAGGGTGAAAGCATGGCTTTTACCACGTAGTTGTTAACTGTTTACGGTGTAATTGCATAGCTTTTACAAACAGATAGCACGAAATAAGTTAGAAAAGTGTGAAAAAAGTGTCAAAGTGTCATCTGATTTCAGCAAGATATTGATATATAGGGAAATAAGAAATGACACTTTGTTGACGGAAGTGTCAACAAAGTGTCATAAAGTGTCAACAAAGTGTCATAAAGTGTCAATGCTATCACCTTTTACTTCTTTGAAACGGCATCGGGCAGGTAGTAGCCGAGGTGTGGTGGCTGGTTGTATGATGTGTTCTGCCATGCTACGCCCATGCGATAGACGTGGTCGTGCATGAGGGTAGGGATGCGGTAGTCGGTAGGAATGTTGGTAGTGAATACGTTGAGGTGTGAACGGTCGGAAGCATCGTAGAGGATGATCTCCTCACGCCAGTCTCCGAAGAGGTCTGCCTGAAGACATGGTGTAGCCTTCGTGCCGTTGCATGATGCTGAGTTGCCCCATTCTGAGAGCTCCTTGCCGTTGAGGGTGAGAGGCTCAGACTCCTCGCCGTTGAACTTTGCGATGTAATAACGCTGTGCGGTGCGCTTCTGGAACTCCTCGCCACGTCCCCCACGACGCTGACCACGCTGTCCGTTGCCGAACTGGAATGGGTTGCTGCCCGGCTTCATGTTCCTGCCGCCATTTGCGACAAGCTCATCCTGAAGGTCACCATCCCAATAGATACGGAAGTTCTGTGGTGTCCAGCCTTCCGTCTCGCGGATTACCGAACCATCAACAGCATGCACCTTCTTTGCAGCAGAGCACCAGAACTCCTGTCCACGGTGGCTTGCATCGATGTCGCCAGCAAGTCCACGGCCGGTATCATCGTTGTCTGTCTCACGATAGAGTATCTCGCCAGTCTTTGCATCTCTCAGAGAGCATCCGTAAGGCTTTGCCTCATGAACCATGAAGAACTCAAGTCCCGGACGGTCTGGGTCGAGGTCTGCAAGGTGCTGTGCATCACCATGGTCGAAACCAGTGGAGTAGAGCAGTGAGCCATCGTTGTTGATAGCAGCAGAACCGTACATTATCTCATCGCAACCGTCGCCGTCAACATCGCCGACGGAGAGGTTATGAGCACCCTGTCCGAATGCAGTTGCCTTGAGACCGGAAGCCTGTGCTATGATCTTGCCGTCAGCATCCTTCACGTTCCACTCGCTGCGAGTAGGACTGGTGTGGAGCCATCTGGTCTTCAGCTGCTTACCGTCGAAGTCAACAGCCCAGAGATGAGAAAGGGTATAGTAACCTCGGCACATTACGGCAGAAGGGTTCTGAGTCTTGCCTCCAAGGAAAGCCACGCATGCGAGATAACGCTCTCCACGGTTGCCCGGACCATGGTCTCCCCACTTCTCCGTAGCATACTCCGGTGCGCCACCAACGCCAAAGGCGCGGTTAGGGTTGTAGTAGATGGTGTGGATGGCATGACCGTCCTTGCCGCTGAATACCGTCAGGTACTCAGGACCGTTGAGCACATGGCCGTTGGTACCACGGTAGTCCGCCTCGTTGTCGGCAGACTTGATGCTCTCGTCGGTAGCAGCATTGGTAACGTAGTCGCCCTTGCCGTCCTTTGAGCCGGGAGCCGTCTTGCAGATGAGCTCTGCCTTTCCGTCGCCGTCGAAGTCATAGACCATGAACTGCGTATAGTGGGCACCCGCACGGATGTTCTTGCCGAGACTGATGCGCCACATGAGTATTCCCTCCGTCTTGTAGCAGTCGAGGAACACCTCGCCGGAATAGCCGTTGTGCGAGTTGTCGTGAGAGTTGGAAGGATCCCACTTGAGGATTATCTCGTAGTCGCCATCGCCATCGACGTCGCCCGTCGAGCAGTCGTTAGGCGTATAGGAGCAGGTTCTGCCGTCGGGCATCGTCTGGTCTGTAGGGCGTATGAGCGGAATGGAAAGGTATGGCTTCTCCCACGCCTGAACCTCATCGCTGGTGTCCTCTACGCTTCCGCCCACAAGCGTCTGCACGGAATAGCGGCTCTGTGGCGTGCCGTCGGCATCCACGAAGTTTGTCTTTGTGGAGATGTTTGAGGCTATGACCTCGCCATCCCTTATTATATTAAAAGAGGTGGTGGGAGCGTCTGTTGAAAGGAAACGCCAACTGACGAAGTTGCCCTTCTCCATTGGTACTGCCACCACACCACGTGAGAGCTTCTCGATGTAGGTCTGTGCGCTCATTGATGCCGTTATGCCGAGCATCATAAGTGATAAAATCAGATTTTTCATAAGTTATTCAATTGTTTAGTTCGTAATTTCCATTTTTTTTTCTATATTGACGCAACCATTCGCCGGTACGTTTAATATCCCTCTGTCAAAATAGCTTTCTGCAATGCTTTTTTGAAGAAAAAAGCGGCAATAAAACTCTCGTTCCATTGCCGCCACAATAATTGGTTGTTTTAGTTTGCTTTTGCCATACTGTTTATGTATGTGCAGTGCAAAGGTATTATTTTTTTTCGTAAAATCGCAGTTCTTTATAGTTAACAAATCTTAATTGTACGTTTTTTTTTGTAATATGTCATTATTTATTATTACCTTTGCAATTATTCATGCAGATACGTACTGCGTCTGCTAATCTAAATTATAAATAAAAATTCTTGTTTTTCAATTTGAATAGATGTCTCCAATCCAGATAATGAAGATGACCAACTTCCGTTGGGTTGTCTGTGGCATGCTTTTCTTTGCTACCTGCATCAACTATATGGATCGTCAGGTGCTCTCTCTGACGTGGAAGGATTTCCTTTCTCCCGAGTTCGGTTGGACGGAGGAGCACTATGGCTATATCACCGCAATATTCTCTCTGAGCTATGCCCTCTTCATGTTTTTTGCCGGCAAGGTGATGGACATGATGGGTGCACGCTGGGGTTATGTCCTTGCTGTGACGCTGTGGAGCTTCGGTGCTATTCTGCATGCCTTTTGTGGCATTGTCACCTGTGGTTTGCTCACCGGACATTGGTTGTTCTCGTTCGACGGATCAAGGGAACTGCTGCACGACTATAATGTTGCGACGCTGGCGATAACGACCTGCAGTATGTATCTGTTCCTTGTATGCCGACTGATCTTCTCGCTTGGTATCTCCGCAAACTTCCCTGTTGCCATAAAGGTGACGACGGAATATTTTCCAAAGAAGGACCGTGCCTTCGCAACAGCCATCTTCAACTCCGGCGCCTGTGTGGGAGCACTCATAGCACCTATTACCATTCCTTATCTGGCAAACAGATTCGGATGGGAGGTGGCATACCTGATTGTCGGTGCCGTGGGATACATCTGGGTGTTCGTATGGCTGCTGTACTATCATCTGCCAAAGAATAATCCTCGCGTCAACCAGCCAGAACTGGAATACATCCTTCAGGATTACAGTACGAGGGTCGTTGACACCATAGTGAGGCGACGTCTTAAGAAACTTGGATTCTGGAACAGTCTGCGCTATCGACAGATGTGGGCTATGATAATCGGTAAGTTTACTACCGACGGCCTATGGTGGTACATACTTTTCTGGGTGCCTGTATATATCTCCGACAACTATAACTATTCCATGGATTCGCCGATGGGTATGGCAATGATCTTTGCCATCTACCTTATTTCAATGCTGTCTATCGGTGGTGGCTATCTGCCTACATATTTCATGGACCGCTATATGCTGAGCCCATATCATGGCCGTATGCGTGCCATGCTTTTCTTTGCGCTGATGCAGCTGCTCGGATTGCTTGTCGTTCCGGCAGGTGACTTCAGTCCATGGGTTGTCGTTGTGCTGCTGGGAATACAGAGTGCCGCGCACCAGAGTTTCTCCGCAAACCTATATTCCATGGCGGGTGACTTCTTCCCGAAGCGAGTTATAGCCACGGTAACCAGTATAGGAAGTCTCTTCGGAGGTGTGGCCTCTTCCATCGCCATGATGAGTTCCGGTGCCCTCGTCGTCTATGCCCACGAGGCAGGCGAGACTTTCGGATTCCTCGGGTTCTATGGCAAGGAGGCAGCCTACATGATAATGTTCACTGCACTTTCGCTGTCGTATATCCTGGGCTGGGCGCTCATGAAACTGCTCGTTCCGAATGATACGACGATAGAGGATGTAATCAAGAAGGAAGTGCTAAGACACCAGAAGTCGTAGTGCAAAGGAGAATGTGATAACTTAAAAAAAGTTAAAGGAATGATTATTTGCGGTATTTTAAACCAATAAGTCAAGATTATTTATTAACTTTGCACGGAATCTAAGTTGAAGATAAACTAAACAATTAAATAATTAACGAAAAATGAGTTCAGTACAGACTAACAAAATGACAAACTGGCGTTGGGTGATGTGTGCGATGCTTTTCTTCGCTACCACCATTAACTACATGGACCGACAGGTTCTCTCCCTGACATGGAAGGACTTTATCTCTCCAGAGTTCAATTGGGATGACAACATCTACGGTAACATCACCGCTGCGTTCTCTTTCTTCTATCTCGTATCAAACATCTTTGCAGGTAAGTTCGTTGACTTCATGGGTACCAAGAAGGGTTACTTCTGGGCTATCATCATCTGGTCACTCGGTGCTGTGCTGCACGCTGGTTGCGGTGTCTTCACATTCCAGGTTATCGGTGCTGCTGGCGTTGCCGTTGCTACCGTTAGTATGTGGGCATTCCTTGCTTGCCGTTGTATCCTCGCTGCTGGTGAGGCTGGTAACTTCCCTGCTGCCATCAAGGTAACGGCAGAGTACTTCCCAAAGAAGGACCGTGCCTTCGCTACTTCTATCTTCAACTCTGGCGCATCAGTAGGTGCTCTTGCAGCTCCAATGACAATTCCAATCCTTGCAAAGGCAATGGGCTGGGAGATGGCATTTATCATCATCGGTGTACTTGGCTTCGTATGGGCAGGCGTATGGCTCTTTGTCTATGACACACCAGCAAAGTCAAAGTTCGTCAATGAGGCTGAACTCAACTACATGAACCAGGACGACGATGAGGCTCCAGCTCCTGCAGAGGAGGTTGAGGAGAAGCAGATGAGCTATGCTCAGGCATTCTCTTATCGTCAGACATGGTCTTTCGCTTTCGGTAAGTTCATGACAGACGGCGTATGGTGGTTCTTCCTCTTCTGGGCTCCTGCATACTTCTCTGATCAGTTCGGCTATACATCAGACTCTACAATGGGTATCGCACTCATCTTCACACTCTACGCTATCGTTACCGTTCTCTCTATGTTCGGTGGATATCTGCCAAAGCTCTTCGTGGAGCAGAAGGGTATGAACCCATACCAGGGCCGTATGCTCGCAATGCTTATCTTCGCATTCTTCCCAGTGCTTGCGCTCTTCGCACAGCCTCTCGGACAGTATAGCGCATGGTGGCCTGCAGTAATAATCGGTCTCGTAGGTGCTGGTCACCAGGCTTGGTCTGCAAACATCTTCTCTACTGTTTCCGACATGTTCCCTAAGAGTGCCGTAGCAACAATCACCGGTATCGGTGCAGCTGCTGGTGGTCTTGGTTCAATGCTCATCAACAAGGGTTCTGGCGTGCTCTTCACATACGCTGCAGATCAGGGTTCCGCATTCTCGTTCATGGGCTTCGAGGGCAAGCCAGCCGGCTACATGATTATCTTCTGCATCTGTGCTGTAGCTTACCTCATCGGTTGGGTTGTAATGAAGACTCTCGTTCCAAAGTACAAGCCAGTAGTATTCTAAATAGAAGATTGAAATACGTTTTCTGAATAGCTTTTGAAAAGCGTCAGATAATCTCATCCATAACGACGTCATACTCATCAAAGGGTATGACGTCTTTTTTTTGGAACGGGAAGCATACACCTATTTTATATATATAGGGGTGAGCCGATAGGAAGCGGTCGTAGTATCCCTTTCCCCTGCCGAGACGATGCCCATTGCTATCAAAACTCATACCTGGTATTATTCCTACGATGCATGGTGTGTCGGAGTTGTTGGCATTCTCTAAGCATGCTGATGCGGTTTCTTGTAATAATGTGGCAAGCCTAACCTCAGGTGTGCATGGCTCAAGGATGCCGTAGCTTCCGACTTCCATGGAGGCAGTACCCTCATATCGGTGTATCGTCATCTCGGTGTCGCTGACGACCTTTGGAAGAAGTATCGTCTTGCCCATTTCCAACAAATGAGAGATAAGGTTGGGGGTACTTACTTCATCTGGCAACGACCAATAGAGGAGTAGGGTAGGGGCATGCCGCACCATAGGGTGTGCCAGCAGTTTGCGGCATATTTCATCAGAGAGGCTTTGTAGCTCTTCTGTCGTATGCTGTGCCTTCAATAGGCGTATCTCTTTGCGTAGCGTTTTCTTGTCCATGAGATAGGTGTTTTGATGCTTTTGGTTGCAAAGTTAATAAAAAATCGTTAGTTTTTTTGCGTTCGCAAGAAAAAAGTAATAAAAAATTTGGTGGTTTCGTGGTTTTTTATTACTTTTGCATCGCAAAACATAAAATAACGCATAATACGCAAAACAGATAGCAATTATGAATCAGTCATACGCATCTTATTTTTACTTCTATTTTTACTTTGCAGGGCACTGTGAAGCGGGAAGTTGCGTATAGAGTTCAACTTAAGACAATAAAACAAATACAACGATATTTGCAAGGTCCCGCATAGTAACAAACTATACGGGACTTTTTTTAAACATACTAAACAGACAAGATGAAAAGAATAGCAATACAGGGTGAGGTCGGTTCCTTCCACGACATTACGGCGCATCACTACTTCGAGGGCGAACAGTTGCAGATAATCTGCTGCTCAACATTCGAGGAGGTGTTTGAAAACATGAAGCAGGATCCTACCGTCATCGGTATTATGGCAATAGAGAACACCATAGCCGGTTCTCTGCTCCACAACTACGAGCTGCTTCGTCTCAACGGCATGGCAGTGGTAGGCGAACACAAGACACACATCAGCCACTGCATCTGCGCCCTGCCAGGACAGAAGATTGAGGACCTGAAGGAGGTACACTCACACCCTGTAGCCCTCATGCAGTGCCAGAACTATCTCTCCAAGCACAAGAACCTGAAGATGGTTGAGGACGAGGATACCGCAGGCTCTGCCAAGTGGATTGCCGAGAACCAGGAGATGGGCGTTGCCGCGCTCTGCCATGCTGATGCAGCAAGGCTCTATGGGCTGGAGGTACTGGAATACCACATTGAGGATAACCCTCATAACTATACGCGCTTCCTCGTGATGACAGATCCACGCAAGGCTGACTTCCTTCGTTCGCTGACGGACTCGGACAAGTCCAGCATCGTATTCTCGCTGCCTCATGAGGAGGGTTCGCTCTCTCAGGTGCTCTCGATACTGTCGTTCTACAAGATCAACCTGACGAAGATCCAGTCGCTGCCTATCATAGGACGTGAGTGGGAGTATATGTTCTACGTGGACGTGACATACGATGACCTCACACGCTACCGCCAGAGCATCGATGCCATCACTCCGCTTACAAAGGACCTTATAATTCTCGGAGAATATACATCTGCAAAATAAAAACAACCAAACGATATGAACATCAAACCAGCTGACCGTTTAGGTCTCGTACAGGAATACTATTTCAGCCGCAAGCTGAAGGAAGTGGCACAGTTGAATGCTGAGGGCAAGGACATCATAAGCCTCGCCATCGGTTCACCGGACATGCCACCGTCAGAGAAGACAATAGAGAAGCTTTGCAAGGTGGCTTACGACCCATCGGCTCATGGCTATCAGCCTACAGTGGGCGTGCCGGAGCTTCGCGAGGCAATGGCATATTTCTACAAGCGTTGGTATAATGTTGACCTCGACCCGAAGACTGAGATTCAGCCTATGATAGGTTCGAAGGAGGCTATTCTCCACGTGACCCTCGCTTTCTGCAACCCTGGAGATGAGGTGCTGGTGCCAAACCCTGGATACCCAACCTACACCTCTCTGTCAAAGATTCTCGGACAGAAGATCGTGAACTACGACCTTTGCGAGAACGACGGCTGGCAGCCAGACTTCGAGGCTCTGGAGAAGATGGATCTCTCACGTGTGAAGCTGATGTGGACGAACTATCCTAACATGCCTACCGGTGGCAATGCACGCCGTGAGACCTACGAGCGCCTGGTGAAGTTTGCGAAGGACCACAACATCGTGGTTGTCAACGATAACCCTTACTCCTTCATAATCAACGATAACCCTCAGTCCATTCTCCAGATTCCGGGTGCTAAGGACTGCTGCATAGAGTTCAACTCCATGTCAAAGAGCCACAATATGCCGGGATGGCGTGTGGGCATGGTGGCAACTAACCCGGAGTTCATACAGTGGATTGTGAAGATCAAGTCGAACATCGACTCCGGCACCTTCCGTGGCATACAGCTCGCTGCTGTCGAGGCATACCACAACGATGACGCATGGCACAAGGAGTACAACTACGACAACTACAAGCGTCGCCGCGTGATAGCAGAGGAGATAATGGACGTGCTCGACTGCAAATACGACAAGGACAGCGTCGGAATGTTCCTCTGGGGAAGAATTCCTGACTCATACGCTACCTGCGAGGAACTGACGGAGAAGATACTGCATGAGGCTCGTGTGTTCATCACGCCTGGCTTCATCTTCGGCTCGAAAGGCGAGCGCTATATCCGCATCTCACTCTGTGCAAAGGACGAGAAGATGAAGGAGGCACTCCAGCGTATCAAGGAAATGATAAGCAAATAAGATGTTTTAGGATTTAAGTAAAAGAAGAAGACGTTTTAGAATTTAAGAAAATAGTAAGATATGGCACTTGAATTAGAAAATTTAGGACTACCAAAGGATTCCGATAATGGACCTTTCGTTATAGCAGGACCATGTTCTGCTGAGACAGAAGAGCAGGTGATGACAACGGCAAAGGAACTCGCACAGAAGGGATGCCACATGTTCCGCGCTGGTGTGTGGAAGCCACGTACTAAGCCAGGAGGCTTTGAGGGACACGGTGAGCCTGCGCTGAAGTGGATGAAGCAGGTAAAGCAGGAGACTGGCATGCTGATAGGTACAGAGGTGGCTACCCCAGAACATGTGCAGCTTGCCATGAACTACGGCATGGACATACTGTGGATCGGTGCGCGTACTACCGCTAACCCATTCGCTATGCAGCAGCTGGCTGACTCTATGCACGGACTTGACGTTCCGGTACTCGTAAAGAACCCTGTAAACCCAGACCTCGAACTGTGGATAGGAGCTCTGGAACGTATCAATCAGGCTGGCATCAAGAAGCTCGGCGTCATTCACCGCGGATTCTCTTCTTTCGACAAGACAATGTACCGCAACCAGCCTATGTGGCAGATTCCTATTGAGTTGCGACGCAGATTCCCTGAGCTGCCTATCTTCTGCGATCCAAGTCACATGGGTGGACGTAGAGAACTTATAGCACCCCTCTCGCAACAGGCACTTGACCTCGGTTTCGATGGTCTTATGATTGAGTCACACTGCGATCCTGACAAGGCGTGGAGTGATGCAAAACAGCAACTCACACCAGACGTTTGTGACTATGTAGTAAACCTCCTCGTATCACGCGACAAGACCTTCACCACAGAGGGCATCAAGCAGTTGCGTGGCCAGATTGACACTCTCGACAACGAGCTGATGGACCTTCTCTCAAAGCGTATGCGTGTATGCCGTGAGATTGGCCAGTACAAGAAGGAGCACAACATACAGGTGCTTCAGACGGGACGTTACAACGAGATCCTCGACAAGCGTGGCGTGCAGGGTTCTCTCTCTGGTATGTCTGCCGATTTCGTAAAGCAGATCTTCGAGCATATCCATGAGGAGTCCGTTAGACAGCAGCTTGAGATTGTAAAT
The DNA here is from genome assembly GCA_945831805.1 of uncultured Prevotellaceae bacterium. GTDB lineage: Bacteria > Bacteroidota > Bacteroidia > Bacteroidales > Bacteroidaceae > Prevotella. The sequence continues at coordinate 10,796 of CAMADY010000045.1, read as the reverse complement.
AAATAAGGAAGCGGCTTTTATGAAAATATTGATTCTTGGTGCAGGAAAGATGGGCTCGTTCTTCATTGACCTGCTCAGCTTTGACCATGAGGTGGGTGTATATGAGAAAGACCCTAAGCGCCTCAGATTCACATACAACTGCCAGCGTTTCACGGAACTGGAGGAGATTCGTGCGTTTGAACCGGAACTGTGCATCAACGCAGCGACGGTGAAATACACCATTCCGGCATTCAACGAGGTGATGCCTTACCTTCCACCTAAGTGCATCCTCTCCGATATCGCATCGGTGAAGACAAACCTCAAGGAATACTATGAGGCTTCCGGACACAGTTATGTCTCTACGCACCCTATGTTCGGACCTACCTTTGCCAACCTCAACCAGCTGTCAGAGGAGAACGCCATCATCATCACCGAGGGCGACTGCATGGGACAGTGCTTCTTCAAGGACCTCTATGCAAAGCTCGGACTGAACATCTATGAGTACTCCTTCGAGGAGCACGATAAGACGGTAGCCTACTCACTGTCCATTCCTTTCGTATCGACATTCGTGTTCTCTGCCGTCATGAAGCATCAGGATGCGCCGGGTACAACCTTCAAGCGCCATCTGCGTATCGCCAAGGGCGTGCTCAACGAGGATGACTACCTGCTGCAGGAGGTGCTCTTCAACCCTTACACACACGATCAGGTTGACCAGATTCGTGCGGAACTGAAGGAACTGCTGGAGATTATCGACAACAAGGATGCAGTGAAGATGAAGGCTTACCTGACAAAGATTCGTGCTAACGTGAAGAGGGATGTTGAGGCACTGAAATCATAAGCATAATACTTTGTAGAAGGAGTAAAAACGAAGTTCGGACATGATAAATGTCAAGAAATCGTTAAAACACGTTAAATAACATATTGGAATAGAGTAATAATGTGCTCTGTTCCAATATTTTTTTGTACCTTTGCATCCGCTTTGGGTGTATTGTGCCCATGTGAGCAATAAATAAGTACAATTCATAAACAGTTAATGAAACCAGACAACAGAAAACAAAACCCAAAGAACCAGTATCGTATCAACGAGCAGATTCGTGTACGTGAGGTTCGTATCGTTGATGAGAATGGCTCATCAGTAATGCCTACTAAGCAGGCATTAGATCTTGCGCGCCAAAGAGGCGAAGACCTTGTAGAAATCAGTCCTAACGCGCAGCCACCTGTTTGTCGAATCATTGACTACTCCAAGTTCCTCTATCAGCAGAAGAAGAAGGCAAAGGAGATGAAGCAGAAGCAGGTGAAGGTGGAAGTGAAGGAGATTCGCTTCGGACCTCAGACTGATGAGCACGACTACAACTTCAAGCTCAAGCACGCCAAGGAGTTCCTTGAGGAAGGTAACAAGGTACGTGCATACGTATTCTTCCGCGGACGCTCCATCCTCTTCAAGGAGCAGGGCGAGGTTCTTCTCCTCCGTTTTGCCAACGACCTCGAAGAGTTCGGCAAGGTAGAGCAGATGCCTAAGCTCGAAGGCAAGAAGATGTTCCTATTCATCGCACCAAAGAAGGCTGGTCAGGCTAAGAAGTCGCAGCAGAAGATGGATCGCGAACGCCGTGAGGCAGAAGCAGCAGAGGCTGGCAAGCCAATAGCTATCGACACAGAGAAAATCGATGCAGAGGTAGCTGGCGACGGTCTTGCTGGAAGCGCAAAGGGACTCGATGCCCTCGCTGCTCTTAAGGCTAACATGACAGAGGAGTAAAAAAACAAGGATTAGGAATAGGAAGCTTTCCATTCCTTGATACAGAAGAGAAAAAAAGAGTGCGTAACGCCCGGTATATGCGTTGCCACCATTATTTAATAATAATCAATTAAAAACAAACAAAAAAAATGCCAAAAGTTAAGACAAATTCCGGTGCTAAGAAGCGCTTTTCTTTCACTGGTTCAGGTAAGGTAAAGAGACGTCATGCTTTCCACAGCCACATTCTCACAAAGAAGACCAAGAAGCAGAAGCGTAACCTCGTTGGTTACACTATCGTGGATGGTACAAACACAAAGCAGGTTCGTGATCTGCTCTGCCTGCGTTAATTAACCTTATTGTCAAACCTTTTTGTAAAAAGAAAGTTAGAAAACTATGCCAAGATCAGTAAATCATGTCGCTTCACGTGCGAAGCGCAAGAACATTTTGAAGCTTACCAGAGGTTACTACGGCGCTCGCAAGAACGTGTGGACAGTAGCAAAGAACACCTGGGAGAAGGGTCTTACATACGCTTACCGCGACCGTAAGAACAAGAAGCGCACTTTCCGTGCATTGTGGATTCAGCGTATCAACGCTGCTGCACGCATCGAGGGCATCAGCTACTCACAGCTCATGGGTCTGCTTCACAAGGCAGGTATCGAGATCAACCGTAAGGTTCTCGCTGACCTCGCTGTCAACAACCCTGAGGCATTCAAGGCTATCGTTGACAAGGTAAAGTAATGAATAACTAATTTCACTACATACCTCTCGGTCGCAAACATCTGTTAAATGGTGTTTGCGACCTTTTTGTTATTCTTTATTTCACACCATATTATTTTTTTACATTATTACATAATAAAGAATTGTGGAGTGCGTTAGTTTATCGTAAGCAAAGAAATAAAACTATTACAAAACCATATCGCCTATGAAAAAAAGCTACTCCATCAGTTCTTTCAAACCAAAAGAGGCTACCCTCGCACTTATCAGACAGTTCGCATACACCTATCGCACTATTCAGGTAGGCGACCAGTATATAGCCTTCTCTTTAAATTAAATGCATTTGTCTGTTTGGGGATATTACCTAAACAATTAATCCAAAAACTACAAAAATATGACAATAGTGTCACCATCACTTCTTGCGGCCGACTTCCTGCATCTCGACCGTGAGATAGAAATGATAAACAGCAGTGAGGCGGAATGGCTTCATCTTGATGTTATGGACGGTTCCTTCGTGCCGAATATCTCGTTTGGCTTCCCTGTTCTGGAGGCTGTAGCAAAGGCTTGCACCAAGAAACTGGACGTCCATTACATGATAGAACATCCTGAGAACTATATAGAGCAGACGAAGAAGCTCGGTGCCATGATGATGAACGTGCACTATGAGGCTTGCCGCCATCTGCATCGCACCATTCAGGAGATTCACAATGCTGGCATGCAGGCTGGTGTTACGCTGAATCCATCAACTCCTGTCAGCGTACTTGAGGATATCATTGCTGATGTCGATATGGTATTGCTGATGAGTGTTAATCCTGGTTTCGGCGGACAGAAGTTCATAGAGAACACTATACAGAAGGTTCAGCGTCTGCGCAGACTTATAGAAGAGTCAGGTTCAAAAGCACTTATTGAGGTTGACGGAGGCGTGCAGGCAGAGACGGCACCACGACTTGTGGCTGCTGGAGTTGATGTCCTTGTGTCGGGTAGTTACGTCTTCGGTGCAAAGGACCCGCATGCAATAATTCACCAACTTCGTAATCTGTAATATACGATAAGAACTGCGCAGCTTCCTTGATATACTTAAGGCAGTTGCGCAGTTTTGCAATAAATCATTACTTACTGATAATTTCCACTTGCAACAAACTAGCTTATTCATATTTTCCTTCGTAACAAACTAACTTAACCAATGAACAAAAGACTTCTTACGGCGGCTTTCGCCATGGCATGTTGCCTCTCCGGCAGTGCCCAGCAGATAAACGATGTAAATACCCCTCTCCACCTCATGAAGCCTGTCTATCAGTATGGCTACGGCATTCCGCAGAGGGAGGACGTGAAGCAGACTATCGATAAGGTACTGGCGTATCTTGAGACCGCAATGCCTGACCAACGTGATGGCGATAAGATAAAGGCTGGTGACATGCGACTGACGTCATACGAGATAGGAGTACTGTACAACGCCTGCATCGAGGCTTCAAAGAGCACAGGAGACAAGCGTTACGAGAAGTTCGTAACAAATCGCCTGAACCTCATCGCCGATCTTGAGCCAGCAAGCCGCAAGCATCTTCAGAAGGACATGGATTTCGACCCTCAGATGCGAAAGGTGTGCTTCCCTACAGCCCTTGATGATGCTGGTGCGATGTGTACAGGCTTCATACGTCTGCAACTCTTTGCTGACAACGTGAATAAGTCTGCGGCGAAGAAGGACCAGATAGTTCTTAGCAAGAACTTCGCACCTATCATAGACAGATACACCGACCATGTATATAAGAAGCAGTATCGTCTGAAGGATGGCATCCTTGCCCGTATCCGTCCACATTATAATACGGTATGGCTTGACGACATGTATATGGGAATCCCTTGCCTTGCATGGTATGGCAAGCTGAAAGGCGACAAGGCGTACTATGATGAGGCGCTGAAGCAGGTGGAGCTGTTCCGACAGCGCATGTGGGTACCTATGCCAACGACATGGGGTACAGGGGCAGGACTCTTCCGCCATGGATGGGTAGAGGAGATGAATCCGCATCCTTTCTTCCCTTGGGGCAGAGCAAACGGCTGGGCATGTCTCACAATGTGCGAGGTTCTCGATGCACTGCCGGCAGATTATCCCGGACGTGAGGACGTGCTGCAGTTGCTTCGTGCTCACATTGCAGGCCTCTGTGCCGTACAGGACAAGAGTGGTCTGTGGCATCAGTTGCTGAACGACAACACTACTTATCTTGAGACATCGGCAACGGCTATCTATACCTACTGCATTGCCCACGCTATCAACGAGGGATGGGTCGATGCGTTGGCATACGGCGAACAGGTGCTGCTTGCGTGGAATGCGTTGAGCACTCAGGTGAATGCGAAGGGTCAGGTAGAGAACACCTGCGTAGGCAGTGGTATGGGCTTTGATCCTGCTTTCTATGCATGTCGTCCGGTTCATGTTATGGCAGCACACGGCTATGGTCCTATGATATGGGCTGGCGGTGAGGTAATCCGCATGTTAGGCAAGACTCATCCAAAGATGAATGATTCTGCCGTACAATTCTATTCAACACCACAGAAGACCAACGAGCCAATCTTCTCTGAACAGCGTGAAGGTGTTGAGGACGAGAAGGTGCTCTGGTAATAAAACAAGTAAGAAAAGTAATAAAACAAGTAATAGAATAATAAGTTACAAGTTACAAGTAATCGCCCTCTCTTGGAACGTTCCGAGAGAGGGCGATTTGTTATTTCTGTTATTACCTTATGACTCCTCATATAAAGGAGTATAGGTTTTTAGAATGAGAATGTAGCGCCAACAGTTACAGCACGGTTGCCAGTACGCTGACCAGCGATGTCGTGGAACTTAGCCTCTACGAGCCAGTGCTCGTTGAACTCCTTGGAAGCACCGAGCTCAGCATAGAAGTTAGCTGGTGAGTAGTAAGGGTTGTTGTAAGCCATGTGGCTGTTGTAGATAAGCTTTGAAGTGATGCGGAAACCATTGCTGAGGCTGAACTGTGGGCAAACCTTCAGGTTAACGAAACGTGTGTAGTCGTTAGAGTTGTTTGCGTAAGAGAGCTTCAGCCAGTTGTAGTTGATACCAGCGGTAAGGCGGAGGATACCAACGTGCCAGTAACCTGTGATACCGAACTGGAGAACGTTAGAGTGATCGATAGCTGTCTCGATGCCACTGCCGTTAACAACGTCCTCGTTGATACCGTTGATGTGTACGTTCTTGATGATACCCATGATGTTCATGTCCTTCTTCTGGTATGTGTAGCGGAGCTCAGAAGTATAGATAGGGCTCTCTGTTACGAGTGCACCAGCCTGGAGTGCAGCGAGAACAGGAATGTTTGGACCATCGAAGCGACGAGCGAAAGTACCCTGGAGGATATTGTGCTCATTGAAGTTGATCCATGAAGAAACGGTGACGTGGTTGTTTACTGCATTGTGAGTGAAACGCTCTGCACCTACAGGATAGATACCCTCAACCCACTTGTTGGTCATGCGGAGACGGTCGCCGATAGAGAGGTTGAACTTGCCGCAGTTCCAATCGAGCTGTGCGTAGAAGTCCTCATAGCGTTCGCGTGATGTAACAGGATCATCAGAACCAATAGTCTCTGTTGTGCCAGAGTATCCAGTCTCAATACCACCGTTCAGAAAGAGGTTCTTAGAAATGAATGGCGCACCGAGCTCAATGAGTCCGTAAGGGTTAGTGTTGAGAGTGCGGCTGCCGATACCATTGCCGTGGTTGTAGTCAGCACCTACCTGGAACATAGCGTAGGCACTATTACCGAGGTCGCGTGTATAGCAAGCGTCGAAGTTTACGCTGCGTGTGTAAGCAGCAGGGTTGCCTTCACCATTAGCCTTTTCGCGCTTGAAGCCCTGAGCAGCAGTAATGATGAGGTTGTCCTTGTCTGTGATGTTCCAGTTGATGTGAGCGCGGAGGTTCTCCTTTGAAGCATGCTCCTTTACGCCATCGAACTTCTTGTGCTCAAGACCACCGATAGCGTATGTGTGGAGAGTGTAGTTCTTGCCTGTTACCCAATCGGTAGCGAAGAGACCAGCCTGTCCGTAGCTGTCAGCCTCAAGAGCCACACGACCCTTGTTGCCTTCCTCGTTGCTGCGATAGTAGATGTCGATAACCTGCTTGAGTCTGCCGCAACCCTTCTGAATGCCAGGGTTAACGCAAACCTTGATGCACTTAATCTCACGAGCCTTAGTGTTCTGAACGAACACCTCTGGATCAATCTGGATGTTCATGTTGTCAACACGAACGGCATACTGACCGAAGAGAGTCTCATGGAGTCCACCATTGATAGGCTGCTTACCGTCAACAGTCATCACGTCAGGAAGCATCATGAGGATGTCGAGAAGTCTCTCCTCGCCATTGAGGTCCATCTGATCTACATTAATAATATAACGGTCTGCAGACTGTTCAATAACAGCGGCATTAGCGGTAAGTGAACCGCAACACATAGCAAGAGCAGCAAACGCTGTCATTGCCTTCTTGGAAAAAACTTTCATTTCTTATAAGTGTTTAGTTTAACTTGGGTGCAAAGTTACTAAAAAAAAACTAAACTACAATGTGTTTTTTAGAATATTTTTACAAAGGCACTGTTTTTTATTAAAATGATTAAAAAAACAGTTTTAAGACTATAAAAAAATGACATTACACCAGTTGTAATGCCATTTTGTTCTCTCGTGCAAGACGTCGCATGTTGATAAGCGCATAACGCATGCGTCCGAGACTGGTGTTGATGCTGACGCCAGTCTGCTCCGCAATCTCTTTGAACGACATCTTATAGTAGTAGCGCATCATCACTATCTCCTTCTGAGTCTCAGGGAGATACTCTATAAGATTCTTAACGTCCTCAAGCACCTGGATGTTCGCAAGGATATCCTCCTTCGAGGTCTCCATCAGCGACTCGTCACTCATCTGTGCTATCATCAAGTCATCAACAGGGGAGTCCACGGAACCCTGCGTCTTCTGGCGGCGATACCAGTCCATTATGGCGTTGTGCGCAATGCGGATCATCCAAGCATTGAACTTACCGCTGTTGACATATTTTCCCGCCTGAAGCTTTGTAATGGCTTTGAGGAAGGTCTCTTGAAACAGATCGTTTGCCACCTCCTCGTTGTGTACGATAAATATAATGTAAGAGTAAATACCCGTTTGTGTGCGGTTCAACAGTTCGTCGAACGCACGGTTATTGCCATTCACGTACTCCAGGGCCAACTGCTCGTCGGTCATCTGTGACAGTTTGTTCATTTTCTTAAAACAGTTTTTGTTAAGTAAATGTTTGTCGATAGGCAATAATTGTTTATGTGTGTCGTTGGTTTATACTTGAAAGCGTTGCAAAGTTACACAATTATTACGAATTGTGCAAACTTTTCTGCAATTTTTTTTGTTTTCCCTTATTTGTTTTCATAATTCACCTCGTCAACATCCGGGATGTTGAGAATGCTCTGCACTATCATCTGAAGCTCGTTATAGCTGTGGACAAAGAAGTTTATTGACGTTGTAACTATCTCATCCTCAGTGGATGTGTGCAGGTCGTTGATGCTCAGATGCAGTTTGTTCGAGATGCTGTCGATGATGTCGCTGAGAAGGTGCTGGCGGTCAACGGCCTTTAGCGTTATCGTTGCGGGGTAGAGGACGTATGACTCGGAGCGATATTCCACCGGAATGATGCTGTCGCCGAAGCGCGATGCCAGGCCGATGGCGGTGTAGCAGTCCCTGCGGTGTACTACCGTCGTGCCGTCGTCCTTCTTGAATCCGATGACCTCCTCGCCCGGAATAGGGTTGCACATAGGGCAACGCTCGTAGCGAGGCTTCGGCTTGTTGTCGAGGAACTGGTGGATGTTCCTCAGCGCCTTGTATGACTTGGCGTAGCTTGTCCAGTCCTCGTGCGGCCAAACATCTGGGTCTGTGCCTATCTCCACGCAGTCGCCACGCTTCAGAATGGTCTTCACCGATGCAAGGTGGCCGTTGATCTTGGCATACTTGGCGTGCATGCCGATGCTGGTGTGGATGTTGAAGGCGAAGTCGATGGCGCTGGAGTTCTTCGGAAGCGTAATGGCCTTACCGTTAGGGGTATATACCTGAATATCGTCATTATAGAACGATGCCCTCACGGACTCTATGAAGTACGCGTCCTCCTTGCCGTTGTTGTCGATGTTCTTCGCTATGTCCTTCAGCACGTTGCGGAACGTCTCAAGCCACTGGTTGATGTCCCTGTCGTGGCGACCAGGGTCAAGGAAGTAGCCAAGGTCTGCCTTCTTCGTCATGCGCTCCGACTGAATGTGGATCTCCTCCCACACTCCGAAGTCAGACAACAGCTGTGTGTGGAAACTCTGATAGCCGTTCTGCTTCGGCTGGTCCACATAATTTATAATAGAGTTAGGGCGCTCCTTGAACTGGTCCGTCAGCAACGAGTAGATCTTCAGGCACATATCCTTCTCCGAGAGGTACATATCTACCGGGAAGACGATGCGCGTGAAGTGGCGGCACTCCAGATGTTCGAAGTCAACATTGAGGGTCTTCATCTTGCGCCAGATGTTGTATGGCTGCTTGTAGTCTATCTCGCGACGGAAGTTGATGCCGTTGTTTGTCAGTATCTGGTCTATCTTCTCGTCGAACGCATGCATCCTCTTGGCGTCGGCAGCACGGTCCTGCTCTATCAGCTTCTTTATGCGCTCATAGACCTGAGGGCAACGGAAGCGGAACGAGAGGTTCTCGAGCTCTATCTTGATGGTGTAGAGTCCGAGACGGTTTGCCAGCGGAGCATAGAAATAGTCCGTCTCGCCGGCTATCTTCATCTGCTTGTCCGGGCGCATGGAGTCCAGCGTACGCATGTTGTGAAGGCGGTCGGCAAGCTTTATGAGGATGGCGCGGATGTCGTAGTGCATAGAGTCGAGCATCTGCTTGAAGTTGTCGAGCTGCTTCGACATGGCATACTGCTTCTTCGACTGCTTCGTCACTACCTTCACGAGGAATGCCACATCCTCGCCGAACATGTCGCGGATGTTGTCGATGGTCGTCGGTGTGTCCTCGACAACATCGTGCAGGAACGCTGCACACACCGGTGCGGCACCAAGCTGTAGCTCCTTCGCCACGATCAGTGCCACCGCAATAGGATGTATGATGTACGGCTCACCCGTCTTGCGGCGCTGCTGGCTGTGTGCCTCACGGGCAAAGTTGAAAGCCTTGTGCATCAGCTGCATCTCCTCAAGACTCGAGCGTGACTCCATGGCACTGAACACCTCATGTGCCCTGCGCTGTATCTCATCTGCTGTAATTTCAATGCATTCCATATCACGTAGTGTATAAAGCGTTATTGAAATAGAAATATTTTGCAAAAATAGTTAAAATAACTTACACTACCAAATTTTTTCATGATTTTTTCACATTTTGCATGTAATTCTCTTGTTTAAGTCAATTCTTTTTTGTATTTTTGCCAATGAAAACCTAACACCCAGCCACTATGACACAGAAAGAACAGCGGCGACAGCAGGCAGTGAAGCGCCTCACGAGCGCCAAGATACTGGCAAACGAAGAGGGCTACGAGCACCTCACCGTGTATAAAAAGCGCAAGGACTTCATCGTCTATGAAGCCTACAGTGACATGTTCAAGACCCTCAAACCTATTTATATAGTGGTGGAGTACTACGACGAAGTACCCTACCTCGCCCTCAAAAGCGTCGTAGATGCGATGTAGGGATAGGTACGAAAGGAAGATTCCTTTGCGTAACAGAAAGCAACGCGAAGTTCCTTTGCGTATAAGCCAAGGAATTAACGTGTTCCGTAACATTTTGATAATCAGGCAGAACCATAATGGCAGGATTCCAATCTCCCGTCATTTCCCCCATTTCAGATGCTTTTTCAGCCCCAAACCACTAGTTTTACCCCTGCAAAAGCTATCTAATCACCCTGTAAAAGCTGTCTAATCACCCTGTAAAAGCTATGCTTTCACAATGTAATTGCATAGCTTTTACAGGGTGATATGATACAAACCAACGAAAATAAGTCCAAAATCACAGTCCAAGGCCCCCGTAATTATTTTTCAGAGCCAAAAAAACAGCCACGAAATGACCGCAATAGAGACGCGGATTTACACAAAGGTGTCTGACACCTTTGTGTAAATAGCAACCATGCAAAAAAAAATTACACAAAGGTGTCAGACACCTTTGTGTAATTTATAACACGTTCCATACACGTTCGCGGGCTGTAATCAAATGACTTTCATTATGACGTGCTTTCATTAAAGCTTTGACTTCTTCATGAGTATAGGTTTTTCCCTCAGCAAGAGAGTTCTCACTGATTTCTATCATCTTTTTAAGATACCATACTTCTTCTGGTCTAAGTTTATCTGCCATAATATAATTTTTTTTGCAAAGATAATGATTA
>CAMADY010000044.1 GCA_945831805.1 uncultured Prevotellaceae bacterium | reverse complement strand
CCTTAAGTTGGACATTAAACTCATAAGAAGTAAGATTCTATATTAGAACTCACTAGTGAAGTGGAATTTGATATTTTCAAAATCCTGCTGTGCCATAGAGAGAACGTATCCGGAATCAGCAAGGAACACATCGCGTCCGTCCTTATCCTTTGCCATGTACTGATACTTACGCTTCTTGAAGTTCTCAAGTTCTGCTTCATTGTCGCTTTCAATCCAGCATGCCTTATGTAGGTGAACTGGTTCCCAACGGCATTTTGCATTATATTCGTTTTCCAGACGATACTGAATAACCTCGAACTGCAGCTGTCCTACAGTACCGACAATTCGTCGGCCATTGAACTGATTAACGAAGAGCTGTGCGACACCTTCGTTCATAAGTTGCTCAAGACCCTTCTGGAACTGCTTGGACTTCATAGGATCATCGTTCTCTATGTATTTGAACATCTCAGGAGAGAAACTTGGGAGACCTCGGAAATGAAGCAACTCGCCTTCTGTCAGAGTATCACCAATCTTGAAGATGCCATTATCAGGAAGACCCACTATGTCACCAGCCCATGCCTCATCGATAGTGCTTTTGCGCTGAGCCATGAATTGAGTAGGAGAGGAGAAACGGAGCGTCTTGTTCTGACCGACATGGAGGTATGGTTTGTTACGCTCGAACTTACCTGAGCATACCTTACAGAATGCTATACATGAACGATGGTTCGGATCAATGTTTGCAGTAATCTTGAAAATGAAACCTGTGAACTTGCTTTCCTCTGGATTTACCATACGCTCTTCTGCCATTGTCTCACGTGGTGACGGAGCAATTTCTACGAAGCAATCAAGAAGTTCCTGCACACCAAAGTTATTGAGAGCGGAGCCAAAGAATACAGGAGCTACACGAGCCTCACGATAAGAATCCACCTCAAACTCAGGATAAACTCCATCAACGAGTTCGAGTTCTTCACGAAGTTTCATAGCATCGTCTTCTCCAACCATTGTGTCGAGTTCATCGCTGGAGATGTCTATCGCCACTTTCTCTGTGACACGCTGTTTGTCAGGGGTGAAGAGATTGAGTTGCTGTTCGTAGATGTTATAAACGCCCTTGAACTTGACACCTTGGTTGATAGGCCATGATAGTGGTCGAACGCTAATCTGAAGCTCCTGTTCCAACTCATCAAGCAGGTCGAAAGGATCACGTCCTTCGCGATCCATCTTGTTAATGAAGATGATAACCGGGGTATTGCGCATACGGCACACCTCCATGAGCTTACGTGTCTGCGCCTCCACACCCTTAGCACCATCAACAACGATGATGGCAGAATCTACTGCAGTAAGGGTTCGGTAGGTATCCTCACAGAAATCCTGATGACCAGGAGTGTCGAGGATATTTACCTTGTATGGTGCTATAGAAGGATCCATTGATGGTGGCAGATAGTCAAACTCCATAACGGATGTTGATACGGAGATACCACGCTGTTTCTCAATGTCCATCCAGTCGGATGTTGCTGTCTTACGTATTTTATTTGATTTTACAGCACCTGCTACCTGTATCTGTCCACCGAAGAGAAGGAATTTCTCAGTGAGGGTTGTCTTACCTGCATCAGGGTGTGATATGATGGCGAATGTACGCCTGCGTTCTATTTCTGGATTCACTTCTATTATTGTTTTATCTGTTTTATACTTTATTCTCAAATCTCTAACCCCAAATCTTTAACCTTCTAACCTCTAACCTCTAACCTTTCTGTTATTCATCTCCCCAGAACTTTGGGTCTTCTTTTTCCTTGAAGTAGTAGTCTGAGAGCATTCCGAGGAATGTCGTTATCTCCTTGACCGCATTTTCTGTTGAAGGAGAAACTTCCTTTTGCTGAAGTCGCAGCATCATAACGCCATAGAGTGCATTGAGGCATGTTTCTATTTCGCTCAGTTCCTTGCTTCCCTTGCTTCTGAGTTCTACGATGAATGGCAGTACCTTGTAGTATTCAGCATTGTAGAATGGAAACTTTGTTGATTGCAGAAGTTGTGCATGTAGTTCTCCCATCTGCTGAACCACGAGTTTGTTTATCTGTATGTGTCCACCTCCTGACACCCCTTCCTCGCGAATCATGCGGATAAGGTTGCCGTACCAGTCAATCATATCCTCACGTTGTTCTTCCGTAAGATCAAAGCGTGAAATGTACTCACGCTTAATGATAGAGAGGTCGCATTGATAGGCACGTATTATATCTTCTACCTGCCACATATAGAGCACGTATTCCGCTATGTTTGTCTTGCGTAGTTGTTGGGAAATAAGCATTTTATTATAGTGTGATTCTATTCTTGTAATCTTTGATTATGAAAATACCTTGTTGTAATCAGTAAATGGAGAAGAGGTTAAATGCAGTACCTAGGAAAATGGCAAAAGAGAATACCATTACTATTGTTCCTATGATACGGTTTATTATCGCAATTCCATTTATGGAGAAATATTCCCTGATTTTGTCAATAAGCCATGTTAGTCCATACCACCATAATAATGCTCCAGCAATGATACTGAGGTATCCTAATGACATCTGTACAGGATGTTCAGGAATGATGAAAGCGAATTGTGCGAATGTAGCAAGGAACAGCAGTATGATAAGTGGGTTTGAGAATGTCACAAGGAATGCTGTTATGAAGTTGTGTACAAGTGTTCCTTGATGGTTCTTCTTACTTTCGTGTACTTTCTTTCGAGGGTCACTTCGGAAACAATAAAGTCCGAATAGGAACAGCAGTAGGCTTCCGAAAATCTGCATGCAGAACTTATATTGAGGATTGTCAATAAGCTCCATGACAAAACTCATTCCAAAGCCTGTAAGCAACGCATAAATAAAATCGCTTAGAGTAGCACCCAAGCCTGTAACAAATCCGTGCCAGCGTCCTTTATTGAGTGTACGTTGTACGCATAGTACGCCCACAGGTCCCATTGGGGCAGAACACAGTATGCCCACTATCATACCCTTGACAATTATATCAAGGAAATTGAACGAAAGGGGAAATGTCATATAATGCATATCTGGTGTTGGGTGTTAAGTTTTTGGTAGAATGTTTATCGCATTGCGATCATCCATTGAGTTTGTCGGGGTTGTAATTTTATGCAAAGGTACTCATTTTTGTTGACACCTCAAAATATTTTAGAAGAAATCTTCATTTCTTAGTTTCTCTACCACAGCGTGGAGAATGTCTGTAGGTATGTTTAGAGCCAGCAATTCACTCATTTGATGCTGCCGTCCATCGGCATAGAGAGCTCTGATTCTTTCTTCTGTTTTTTGCAACAGTCTGTCGTTATTGTATTGTGGATTATTGTCCAAGCATATATCACACTTACCACAATCCTCGTCTGATTTCTCCCCGAAATAGTTTATGAGGAAGAGTTGTCGGCATTTCTCAGTATTTTCTATGTATGCAACCACGCTGTTAATCCTCTCTGTCAGCCTATCTCTCAAGTCTTCATACACATCCTTGTTGATATAGATGTATTTTGAATCTATACGTTGGCGTACAAAGACAAGCAGTGGTACGTTGCGTTCTGGAATGTATTGTATAATTCCTCTCTGTGCCAATCCCTTGAGTGCAATGTGTATCAACTCCTTCTTCGTGTGACATTTTTCTGCAATGAAGTGTGTGTCGATATACGTAAGATCCACGAATAGGTTACCATGGTATCTCAACAGAGTTGTAAGCAGGTTGTCCTCAAGTTCTGATAACCCATTTACATAGTACAGTTCATCGCGGTGAATGGCAATCTTTACCCTTGGCTTTGTTTCAGGTTCGGTGTCGAAATAGATGTACCCCGCATTCTGTAGTATGTCAAGTGCAGGCATAAGGGTATTCTCATGATGGTGAAAACGTTGGCAGAAAAGTTGTACGTTGAACTCCTTTCGTATGTTCTCTCCTGATTCCACGGCAATTTGGAAGAAGTACCCAAGTTGGTCATATACCTTTCTTATATAATCCTTCTCGGGAAATGCCACAGGTATTCTTCTCATGAGTGATGCGTGAGTAGATTTGTTTACGAGTAGCACGCAGTATGCCAGTTTCCCATCTCTTCCTGCACGTCCTGCCTCCTGAAAATACTCTTCCAGAGAATCGGGGCAGTCGATGTGAATTACAATCCTCACGTCCGGTTTGTCGATACCCATTCCGAAGGCATTTGTCGCAACCATTATTCTTTTCAGATTGTTCTGCCAAAGCGTTTGGTTCTCATCTTTCGTATCCCTGTCAAGGCCTGCATGATAGTATGTGGATGACAGGAAGTTCTGCTCAAGATATTTGGCTATGGTTTGCGTCTTCTGTCTGTTGCGTGTATAGATAATAGCAGAACCTGTTACAGATCGTAGAATATGAAGCATCTCTGACTCTATGTTAATCGTGTTTCTTACGACGTATGAGAGATTGCTTCTTCTGAAACTCATTTCGAAGACGTTCGGCTTTTTCTCACTGTATTCTCCGAAGTGTAGTTGCTTCTGGATGTCCTTCACTACATCCGACGTAGCAGTAGCGGTAAGTGCTAATATGGGTGCTTCGGGTTTCAGTTCTCTTACCTCATGAATCTTCAGGTATGATGGACGGAAGTCGTAGCCCCATTGCGAGATGCAATGTGCCTCGTCAACGGTGAAGAAGCACACCTTCATGTAGTAAAGCTTTGCTATGAATAGAGGATTTGAGAGTCTTTCTGGTGATACATAGAGGAATTTCACGGCACCATAGATTGTATTGTCAAGGATACGCTGTATCTCTGCCTTTGTCTGTCCAGAATAAATAGCCTCTGCATGAATGCCTTTTTTCTTCAGGTGCATCACCTGGTCTTTCATGAGTGCTATCAAAGGAGTAACCACAATGCATACCCCTTCCATGGTAAGCGCTGGTACCTGAAAGGTAATACTCTTGCCGCCTCCCGTTGGCATAAGGCCCAACGTGTCATGTCCTTCAGCAATACTTTTCACAATATCAAGTTGGATACTTCGGAATGAGTCATAGCCGAAGTATCGCTTAAGGGTATCGTGAAAAATATCATTGTGCTGAGTCATGGTGGATGTCTTCTATCTGTAGCTGAATATTACCGCGTTTGTAGATGTTCTCTTCTAAGGTGTATGCAATATCAAAGGAGCGTCTTGACTTGATGTATCTTGCCGATGCCGATTGTCCGAAGGCAATACCATT
This sequence comes from uncultured Prevotellaceae bacterium, assembly GCA_945831805.1. Lineage (GTDB taxonomy): Bacteria > Bacteroidota > Bacteroidia > Bacteroidales > Bacteroidaceae > Prevotella. The sequence continues at coordinate 15,643 of CAMADY010000044.1, read as the reverse complement.
CATGACTGATGGTGATTTAGAATCGACGAGTTCTAGTTTTATGTGTTCCTGCTCCCTGCCTACCACCTTTGACGTACCGAAGTCATAGACATTCTTCGTTGCGAAGAGAGGCTTCTTGTTTCCTGGGCCGAAAGGAGAGAAGCGCTTCAGGTCGTGATACATTCGAGGGTTGATGTCGCTGAAGTCTATCTCTGCGTCAACATTGAGAATGTGTTCCGTCTGCATCGGTTTGATGTGTGAATCGACGTAATCCATGAATCTCTTCTTGAACGTCTCTACATCACTCCATTTTATAGTAAGTCCACATGCGTAGGTGTGTCCTCCGAAATTTATGAGCATGTCGCGGCAACTCTTTATTGCCTCATAGACGTCAAATCCGGAAACCGATCGTGCCGAACCAGTTGCGAAGTCACCGTCGCGAGTGAGCACAACGGTAGGACGGAAGTGTATTTCGGTTAATCGCGATGCAACGATGCCGATGACACCCTTGTTCCAGTTCTCATCATATATGACAATTGACGAAGTGTGTTGTTCTGATGTCCATTTTGCAGCGATGCTGTTTGCCTCTTCTGTTATCTGCTTGTCGATGTCCTTTCGCTGTTCGTTGTATTCGTTGATGTGTTTTGCAAGCGCAAGGGCTTTGTGTATGTCTTTCTCTACGAGCAGGTCAACCGATACCTTGCCGTTCTCAATACGACCGGAAGCATTGATGCGAGGTCCTATCTTGAATATTATATCGCTCATAGTGATTTCGCGGTCAGCAAGGTTACATGCTTCCATTATTGCTTGCACGCCAACAGATGGAGCTTGGTTTATCTGCTTAAGACCATGATATGCAAGTATGCGGTTCTCATCCGTCACCTGTACGAGATCTGCTGCTATGCTTATGGCGCAGAGGTCAAGAAGTGGAATAAGGCGTGAGAACGGTATGCCATTGTTCTTTGCAAAAGCCTGCATGAACTTAAAGCCTACGCCACAACCGCAGAGGTGCTTGAAAGGGTAGGAGTCATCCGGGCGCTTTGGATTAAGAATAGCCACTGCCGGTGGCATCTTCTCGTCAGGCATGTGGTGATCGCAGATGATGAAGTCGATGCCCAGCTCCTTTGCGTATGCTATCTCGTCGTATGCCTTGATGCCGCAATCGAGGATTATGATTAGCGAAACGCCCTGTGCCTTTGCGAACTCCACGCCCTTACGGCTTACTCCGTAGCCCTCATCGTAACGGTCGGGGATGTAGTAGTCGATGTTGCTGTAGAATTGCTGGAGGAAACGGAAAACAAGAGCCACGGCAGTGCAGCCGTCAACGTCGTAGTCACCATAAACCATGATGCGCTCCTTCCTTCCTATGGCATCGTTGAGACGATCCACTGCAAGGTCCATGTCCTTCATAAGGAATGGATTTATAAGGTCATTGAGCTGCGGACGGAAAAAACGCTTTGCAGCCGATTCCGTCGTAATGCCACGTCTGATAAGCTGGAGAGTGAGAATTGGCGACATGCTGAGCTTTTCGCTCAGTTCCTGCGCCTGCTTCTTCTCTATCTCTGACGCCTGCTCTATGTTCCACTTGAAATGCACCTTGGTTGTTGTTTTGTTGTTGGGTTATTGGTTGTTTGGGGAATGGAGGCAATGCCTTTTTCTATCCCATGCTTTAATCAATAAACTTTTTACCTTACTGAAGGCTTTGCTTCTTCATGTTGAGGTTTGTTATGCGACCGTCAGGAGTTACCTCTGCCGAGATTATGTATTTAGCGAATTTCTCCTTGGAGTCATCCGTACGATCAATAGTGAGTTCTGTACCGAACTGAACCTTGATATTGAACTCGCCGTCGTTGTTCTTCACCTTCTCTGCCTTGAAATCATCGAGCATGTGGAAGTTGAGGTTCGTCACGTCTTCCTTGTAAAGGCGGTTCATGAAATTCACCACGTCAGAACTTGAAGCGTTTGTTCTGTTGAGGAACGAACCGAGATAGTCAGTAACGGTAGCGAGGAGCTTTGACTCTGAGTGTGCGTTGATAGCTTGCAGGAAGTGCTTGCATGCCGTTTTTGCTATGTCGAGTTCTTCTGGCTGCACCTCTGTGCTCTTTTTCTCGTCGAGGAATCCCTGGGCATTTGTTGCATACTTTCCGTCAGGGTGTTCTTCGAGATACTTCTTGTATGCCTCTGTAGTATTCGCACGACTTGCTATAGCGTAGTCGATAGAGTCAATCTTGTTCATTGCCTCACCACTATGTGGAGAATCCGGATGACTCTTTATGTAATCCAGCAGGGCAGTCTTCGTGCCTGTTACTACAGCATTCGTCCAATCGTTATCCTGCTGTGTTAGAAGCATCATGCGGGCATTGATGGAGTCTTTATGCTCCTGTGGTGCGTCACCATATCGGAGCAGGTAGTTCTGCATCACCATAGGGTCGTTGCTGAGCATTGCTGCCTCATAGTCTTCCATCTCACGCTCCTGCTGTTTGTCGGAGTAGAAATAGAAACCCACACCGACAATACAAAGTGCTATGAGGAATGATACGATCAGTGTGCCGTATGACTTTTTCTTTGGCTGTGGGGTAGGTGTCGAACCTCCCATTTGCTGTGCTGCCTCTTGCAGTGGCTGAACTGCATGCTGTTGTGGCTGAACCGCTTGCTGTGCTTGCTGCACGTATTGTGGTTGCTGTGGCTGAAGTGGAACAACGTTTCCTGCTATCTTGATTCCGCAGCTTGGACATGTTTCTGCCTTATCGCTAACCTGATGTCCGCATTCTGGACAAATAATCAATGCCATCCTTTTATTATGATTTAAAAATTTACAATTATCAATTATGAACTATGCACTACCTTTCCCCCCTGCGGTGTCTGAACTTCAACTCGCGGAGCTTATGGTCGCCCATGAAACGGCTCTTGTCAACGTATCCCTTGATGCCGTTGAGGTGTCCCTTTCCGGTGTATTGCCAAAGGGTGATGTCCCTATCGTCGATGAGTACCGGCAGACGCTCCGTGTATTGAGCAATCATCAGCAGGTATCTGTCGAGCTTTCCTGCGAGGTGCTTGTTGTAGAAGTTCGTTCCGGTGTAGATGAGAGGTCTCTGACGATATTCGTGCTCCACCATCTCAAGGAACTTGAACAGCGAGTCGCAGAACTCCTCCGTGCCAAGTCCTCCCGTTGTTTCTATGTCGATCATCGGTATAAGGTCCTGCTCGCTTGGCTTACACTGCACCAGCATATTTTCCATCTGCGTCTCTTGGTTCGTCTTCGGACGATAGAAGTGGTATGAGCCGACCTTCAATCCGTACCTGTGTGCCGTCAGCAGGTTCTCTTCGTATCTTGAGTCAATCCTGTCACCACCCTCCGTACACTTTATATAGACGTACGCCATTTTGGTATTCTCGCTAATCGTCTCCCAGAAGATGTCGCCCTGATAGTGTGAAATATCTATACCATGAATATGCTCGCAGGTGTCCTCGCATTCATAGTATTGTGCGAAGCCCTTTGATGGTAAAATTATGTTTAATAATATGACTATCAGTGTGATAGTGACGTATTTCATATTTCTTTCCTTTTTCATATATGCAAAGGTACACAAAAAATCCGAGATACGCAATAATTTTTACCATTATTCACGTTTTTATGAGGTTTTGGAAATAGGATCAGTCCCATTACTCACAATTTGTGATAACGTCAGAGCTTGACCTTCTTCTTAACAGCCTTGCTTTCGTTAGCCATTCTGTCAAGAGCCGTAACAACATAGACAAACTTCGTCTTGCCGTTCTCGTATGGAAGGAATAAAGAAGTGTCGTATGTTATAGCTGCTATTTTTTCCGGATTCTCGATGTCTATCTTCTCTTTGTCGTTGAATTTATATACAACGTATTTCGCTGCTTCATCCTTCCATGACGATGCCTTCGGAGCCTTCCATGTTAAGAAGAAGCCCTTTTCCGTCCATTGTGTCTTTACCTTCTGGGGCTTTGCCGGAGCTTTGTCGTCGATGAAAGGCATCAAGGGTTGCAGGGCAGGCGTACGCCAATATTTAGAGCGTAGCATAGTGCCGTAGCTTCCTATGTTATCAACAGCCGCCTTGGCATACCACAATACCGTACCATTGACGTTAGGCATTTCAGAGTGCAGACGATACTTTGCTTCCATCTGATGCTGTTGCGGATTCTTCAGGTCGGGATATTTCACCGTACGCTCCACATCCTCACCGATGAAGAGAGGTCTGCCTCCAGCTTTGTCGTTCCACCACTTTATGAGTGTCTCGTAGTCAGCTGTGTTATGACCTATTTGCCAATAGATTTGTGGTACACAGTAGTCAATCCATCCCTTCTCAACCCACTCCAGAATGTCAGCATACAAATCGTCATAGTTAGACAATCCGTTTGTCTCAGAACCGTTCGGGTCAACGCACTTATTGCGGTAGATTCCGAATGGCGATACACCGAACTTCACCCACGGTTTGTTTGCTTGTATGGTGTCATGTAGCTGCTTTATGAAGAGCGACACGTTGTCACGTCGCCAATCCTTTATGTTGCTGAAGCCACGGCTGTCGTTCCTGAAGTTCTCTGCATCCGGGATGTTATGCCCTGCGGCAGGGTAGGGATAAAAATAGTCGTCAATGTGAAGACCGTCGATGTCATAGCGCCTTACGATATCACCAGCCACGCGGCATGACCACTCACGGTTTGCAGCGTATGCAGGATTGAGGATATAAAGTCCATCGTACTCAAAGAATAAGTCCTTGCGTCTTGCCGCAATATGCGATGCTGCCAGCTCATGCGTCACCTTCGTCTTCGCACGGTAAGGGTTAATCCACGCATGTAGTTCCATGCCACGCCTATGGCATTCATCAATCATCCATTGCAACGGATCCCAATAAGGCACCGGTGCTTGTCCCTGCTTTCCCGTGAGGAATCTGCTCCACGGCTCCAGCTTACTCTCGTAGAGCGCGTCGCACTCTGGTCGCACCTGAAAGATGATGGCATTGCAACCATCCTTCTGCAGCTCATCAAGCTGATAGGAGAGTGTCTGCTGCATCTTCTCCGTTCCAAGTCCTTGAAACTGTCCGTTGACGCACTGAATCCACGCCCCGCGGAACTCGCGCTTCTGCTGTGCGTTACAGCAGAGTGCCAACAGGAGAGTTGCTATTATGAATGAAATCCTTTTCTGCATGTAGTTTTCTTAATGACTAATGAGTTGTTGACTTTATGACTTGGTTGGTTTACGGTTCTTTGGTTGTATGGTTAAACGGTTTTATAGTTATATCGCAAAAACGCAAAAACGTACAAACGCTTAACCGCAAAACCTTAAATGTCATCGAAGTTCACTTCCTCTTCAACAATTTTCTGCTTCTTTGGTTCTGCTGGCATAGCGTCAGGAGCACCACCCTCAATAGGGTTGCCCTCTTCGTCCAGCATTACATTATGTGTTGCAAGTGAGTCAACGTCGAGCGTGTCACGACGTCCGCCTCCGCTGTACGTACATTCGTACATTGTGCGGTCAATGTCAGCATCCTCCGGCATAACAAACTTTGCAGTGTATCTGTCGCGGAATTGCGGATCGGAGAATACCGACTGCCAGAAGTATCCGCAGATAGGAAGTGCTGTGCGTGAACCCTGTCCCAATGCACCTGTACGGAAGTGTATGCAACGGTATTCACCACCAACCCATGCACCGACCACGAGTTTAGGCGAAACACCCATGAACCATGCGTCGGAGTGGTTGTTTGACGTACCTGTCTTGCCACCGAAGTCAGTAGAACCTGCCCACTGACCGACGTATCCCCAAAGACTCTGTGATGTGCCGCCTCGTTCACGCATACCGCCTTGTAGCATCTGTTGCATTAGGTATGCTGACCTTACGGAAACCGCCTGTTTCTGTTCTGTCGGAGCAACATAGATCTCCTTGCCGTTGCGGTCGAGGATGCGTGTTACGAGGATTGCCTCGTCATGTGCCTTGCCGTAGTTTGCTATCGTGCAGTATGCGTTGGCGAGCTCAAGAAGGTTTACGTCACTAGAACCGAGCGCAAGCGATGGTGCATCATCGAGCTTGCTCTTTATGCCCATTGCCTGAGCCGTCTCGATGATGTTCTTGATGCCCATCTCCTGACCGAGGCGCACTGCTACGGAGTTGATACTCTGTGCAAAGGCAGCCTTCAGCGGCATGGAGTCACCGGTGAAGTATCCGTTGGCATTGGTAGGAGCCCATGTTGTCTCTTCCTTCTTTGCCGGATCCCATACCTTCATTGAGAAATATTCATCGCGACGCTTGTCGCATGGTGTAAGGCCCTGTTCCATTGCCTCCGTATAGACGAAGAGCTTGAAGGTAGAACCCGGCTGACGTTGTGCTGTCACCTTGTCGTACTTCCAATGGTCGAAGTCAATATCGCCTACCCATGCCTTCACATGACCGGTCTCCGGCTCCATAGCCACGAATGCGCAGTGCATGAAGCTTACCATATATCGTATAGAGTCGAGTACCGACATTTCCTTCTCTATCTCGCCCTTCTCGTAGTCGAAGAGCTTCACCATGTGCGGCTTGTTGAGATAGTAGTTTATAGAGTCTGGATCGTTAGGGAACTTTGCGGAGAGGTACTTGTAAACCGGCTCGCGTTTCGCCTTGTCCTCGATGAATCCCGGAATCACCTGATGCTTCTCGTCCTGCCATGGCTGCTGACCTCTCCAATGTGAGTCGAAGTTACGCTGAATCTGTCGCATCTGCTTGTTGGCAGCCTCCTCGGCATACTTCTGCAAACGTGTATCGATGGTGGTGTAGATCTTAAGTCCATCGTTATAGAGGTCGATGTCCTTGAGGTCTTCGTTCTCCTCAGAGAGCTGCTTGATGTATTTCGCTATCGCTTCACGGAAATACTTTGCCTGACCGTCGTAGTTGTCCTCTACGTTGAACTCCGAGCAGTCGATGCTGATAGCTTTCAGCGAGTCGCACTGCTGTGCCGTGAGGTCACCGTGTGTGAGCATGTTGTCAAGCACGGTGTTGCGGCGTCCGAGTGCGTTCTCCGGATGAGAGATAGGGTTATAGAAAGTCGTCGCCTTCAGCATACCCACAAGCACAGCCGCCTGTTCCACGGTCAGTTCCTTAGGAGTAGTGTTGAAGTACGTCTTTGCTGCTGTCTTGATGCCGAAGGAGTTGTGTCCGAAGTCAACGGTGTTGGCGTACTGTGCAAGTATCTCGTTCTTACCCTCAAGGCGTCCCTTCGTAACAGCGAAATAGAGTTCTAGCTTCGTTGCCGTAATCCATTCCTTCGTCTTCATGACGAGAATCTTAAGGCCCGGAATCTTACCTACAATACCTGTGCTGTACTGCGTACGTACACGGAACATGTTCTTTGCCAGCTGCTGCGTGATGGTTGACGCACCACGTCCGCCACGTCCTGTTGCAGCATCCTTTGCCGCACCGAGAATACCTAGTGGGTCAATGCCCCAATGGTCGTAGAAACGCTCGTCCTCAGTGTCGATGAGTGCTTTCCAGAACATAGGGTTGACGTCCGCATATTCTACCGGCGTGCGGTTCTCGTTGAAGTATTTTCCTATTCTCACGCTATCTGCCGACCACAGCTCCGATGCCTGCGACGTCTTATGCTCGCTGATCTCGCTCCAGCCTGGTGATTTACCGAAAAGCCAGAAGAGGTTTATATCTACCGCACCGAGATATAGAATGAAGAGCACGATGAGTGTTACAAATGAAGTAACGGTCTTGATGTACCAGGGGCGTCCAATGTAACATCCCTTATACCATTTGCAGAATGCCTTGCTGTTTTCCCACAGCGAAGCAAATATTGTCATAAGTTTTTTCATATTCTTCGATTTAATGATTCGTCTATGAATGCCATGATCTCCGTTATGTTGTCCGGATGGAACCATGTCATCCCCTTGTCTCTCTTGAACCACGTCAGCTGCTTTCGTGCATACTCACGCGAGTCGCTCTGTATCTGTCTTATTGCTTCCTCCCTATCTATCTCTCCGTCGAAATATTTGAAGAGTTCCTTGTAGCCGATGGTGTTCAGCGCCACCTCTCCACGGTATGGCAACATGCGCCTTGCCTCTTCCTCCAACCCTTCGTCAATCATCTGCAGCACCCTCGCATTGATGCGTTCGTAGAGTGCGCTATGATCCATTATAACCTGTCCGCGCTTTACTTTTAATATAGTATCGCGCGTGAGACCTATCTTTATAATATCGAACGGCCGCTCCTTCTTCCTGCCTGTTCTAAGCAACGAGTAGGGTTTGCCGGTTATGTGGCAGATCTCCAATGCGTGGATAACGCGTCGGGGGTTGTTCCTATCTACCTCCTCGTAATGCTTCGGGTCGAGTTGGCGCAGTTCTTCGAGTAGGGTAGGGAGCCCCTCTTCTTCAAGCCTACGCTTCATCGTCTGTCGTGTCTCATCGTCAACGGTTGGAATGTCATCAATGCCGTTGCATACCGCATCAATATACATCATCGAGCCGCCGGTGAGGATCATCACGTCCTTGCTGTTGCATTTGTCGCCCTCTGCATTGTCGCTATTGTCCTTGCCGTAGCTTTCCAGCAGTGCCAGCACGTCCTGTTCATAAAGCGATGCAGAGTAATAGTCACCAATGTGGTGGTTGCCGACGAAGTGATGCCTTACGCGCTGCTGTTGTTCTGCCGTTGGCGCTGCCGTTCCGATAGGAATTTCTTTGTATATCTGACGGGAATCAGCATTGATTATTTCAGTGCCGTAATGCTCTGCAAGCTGTAGGCAAAGCTCTGTTTTGCCGACACCCGTCGGACCTGTTATCACTATCAGTCTCAAGTCTTTATGAACTACGCACTATGAACTATGCACAATGAACTTACCTAATCACTCCGCGCTCTGCCTTCTCTATGAAGTCCAGAACGTACTGAATTTCCGGTGTTATTTCCATCGTCAGCTTCACCACCTCGATGCCTTCCTTGATGATGCCCTTAGAGTAGATGGTGTTGTATGCCTCACGAATTGCTACAATCGTCTCGTTGGAGAATCCACGGCGACGAAGACCTATGAGGTTAAGGCCAGCGAAGCGTATTGGTTCCTTGCCGGCGATGACGTATGGCGGTATGTCCTGCGACGTACGGCTGCCACCCTGAACCATGACGTATCCTCCGATGTGTACGAACTGGTGTACGAGCACCCCGGCAGAGATGATGGCGCAGTCGTCAACAATCACCTCACCGGCGAACTTTGTGGAGTTACCGATGATGCAGTTGTTGCCTATCACGCAGTCGTGTGCAATGTGCATGTTCTCCATGAGGAGGTTGTTGCTGCCCACGATGGTCTTGCCCTTTGAGAAGGTACCACGGCTTATGGTCACGTTCTCGCGGATAGAGTTGTTGTCACCGATTTCGCAAGTCGTAATCTCACCCTTGAACTTCAGATCCTGAGGTTTCGTGCTGATGCTTGCGCCTGGTAAAATCTCGTTGTTTGAACCCATACGCGTACCTTGGTTGAGGGAAACGCTGTTCTGCATCACGTTGTTGTCGCCTATCACTACGTCTGCGTCGATGTAGCAGAAGGGACCTATGATGTTGCCGTCACCCAACTTAGCGTCAGGGTGAACGTATGCCATTGGACTTATCTGATTTGCCATTGCTTAGTTGTTTGGTGGTTTTACTTGTTCTTTACCATTTGACCTGTGAACTTCGCCTCTGCTACGAGCTGATCGCCGACGAAGATGTATCCCTGCATCGTTGAGATGCCGTGTCGTACTGGAGATATGAGCTCCACCTTGAAGATGAGCGTGTCGCCCGGTACTACCTTCTTGCGGTACTTCACGTCATCGATCTTCAGGAAGTAGCTTGTCCAACGCTCTGGATCCTCCAGCGTATTGAGCACGAGAAGTGCACCGCATTGTGACATTGCCTCTACCATGAGAACACCAGGCATAACAGGTTCCTGAGGGAAGTGTCCGTTGAAGAAAGGTTCGTTGCTCGTAACGTTCTTTACACCGACGATGGTTGTTCCGCTGATGCTTATCACCTTATCGACGAGCTGCATAGGGTAACGGTGTGGCAGTACCTGACGAATGCGGTTCACGTCGAGTACCGGCTGCATGTTCGGATCGTAGATAGGTGCCTGAATCTCGTGCTTGCGAATTTCAGTACGCATCTGACGTGCGAACTTGTTGTTGATGGTATGGCCAGGGCGTGTAGCTATGATGCGTCCCTTCAGTGGCTTGCCGATGAGTGCCATGTCTCCGATGATGTCAAGGAGCTTATGGCGTGTGCACTCGTTCTCCCATGTCAGCGGCTTGTGCTGCAGATATCCGAGCTTCGTTGCGTCAAGGTGCGCATATCCGAGGGTGTCGCAGATCTTGTCAATATTCTCCTGCGACTGCTCGTTCTCGTAGATGACGATGGCATTGTCGAGGTCGCCACCCTTGATGAGTCCGGCCTGCAGGAGCGGTAGTATGTCGCGTACGAAGACAAAAGTACGTGCAGATGCTATCTCAGCAGTATATTTGTCCATGTTGTCGATGGTTGCAAACTGCGAGTTGATGAACTTTGACTCGAAAGAACACATTGCCGTGATGGAGAACTCGTCGTCAGGCAATATTGTGATGCATGAGCCGGTGTTCTCATCCTTTATCTCTATCTTCTTGCGGATGATGTAGAAGTCCTTTGGTGCGTTCTGCTCCTGTATGCCCACCTCGTTGATTTTGTCAACATACATGATGGCACTGCCATCGAGGATAGGGAACTCAGGACCGTTGACCTGAATGAGGCAGTTGTCGATGCCGAGGGCGTAGAGAGCTGAGAGGGCGTGCTCCACGGTACTTACGCGTATGTCACCCTTGCCGAGAACGGTGCCGCGCTGTGTGTCCACGACGTGCTCTGCAACAGCATCTATGATAGGCATGCCTTCAAGGTCTATACGCTGAATCTTGTAACCATGATTCTCTGGTGCAGGGTTGAAGGTCACGGTAAGGCTTAGGCCTGTATGAAGACCCTTGCCACATAGCGAGAAGCTACCCTTTATGGTGTTCTGTTTAGTCATATTCTTGGGATTTATGTTTTGTTTTCTTTCGATAGATACGATAATCCGTTACTTCTTCAGTTCTTCGATTTGTTTCTGCAGCTCACAGATTGTCTTTTGCATCTCGTTCATCTGACGATACATGTCCGGCAGACGTTTAACAACAGCTTGTGAGCGGAAATAGTTCGTTAGTGTTGTAGGAGGCGTACCGATGAGCGACTGGTCGCTCTTGAGACTTCCAGGCACTCCCGACTGCGCACCGAGCTGTACGCGGTCGCCGATTGTTATGTGTCCAGCGATGCCTACCTGACCACCGAACATACACCATTCGCCTACCTTCGTGCTTCCTGCCACGCCTACCTGCGATGACATCACGGTGTTGGCACCGATGTCAGTGTTGTGGGCTATTTGCACGAGGTTGTCGAGTTTCACGCCCTTGCGAACGTATGTGCTGCCCATTGTAGAGCGGTCGATGCAGGTGTTGGCACCGATCTCCACGTTGTCCTCGATTGTCACAATACCAATCTGCGGAATCTTGTCATAGCCACCCTCGGAAGGTGCAAAGCCGAAGCCATCAGCACCCACAACGCAACCGGCATGGAGTATGCAGTTGCTGCCTACCTTGCAGTCATGGTAGATTACGGCATTGCTGTAAATCTCCGTATTGTTGCCGACAGAGGCGTTCTTGCCTATCGTGACGTGCGGATGTAGCACACAGCCGTTGCCAACAGTAACATTAGGACCAATAGCAACGAAAGGACCGATGTAGCAGTCTTCGCCAATCTTCGCCGTAGGATCGATGAAAGCGAGGTCGCTGATGCCCTTCATCTTCGGCTTCATCGACTCATACATCTGCATAAGCTTTGCCACTGCCTCGTAGGCGCTCTTAACGCGGATGAGGGTAGCGTTGACGGGTTTGTCGAGCTCCATAGCCTCGTCGATGAGCACCACGGATGATTCTGTCTCGTAGATATAGTTGACGTACTTCGCATTGGCGAGGAACGAGATGGCGCCAGCCTTTCCTTCTTCGATCTTTGCGAAGGTGCTTATCTTGGCGTCGGGGTTGCCCTCAACACGTCCGTTGATAAGTCCTGCTATCTGTTGCGCTGTAAATTCCATTATATATAAATAAGGTGTTGCGGTTTTGACGGTTTATTGGTTTTGCGGTTTGGGAATAGGGGTCAGCCCCCTTTTCCCAAGACTTTTGCGGTTTATAGTTTTGCGAGCTCTTCCTCCATTTCTTTTTGAAGTTCCATAGCCTTCTGTGCTGCCACCTCGGCAAACTTCTCAGTGTTGTCTGCGAAGATGATGCCACGGCTTGAGTTCACAAGAAGACCGCAATCCTTGATGATGCCGTACTTGCATACGTCCTGGAGTGAGCCGCCCTGAGCTCCTACGCCCGGTACGAGGAGGAAGTGCTCTGGTGCAACCTTACGGATGTCGGTGAACATCTCTCCGCGGGTAGCACCAACGACGTACATGAGGTTCTCTGGCGTGCCCCATTCCTGAGACTTCTTGATAACCTTCTCGAAGAGCTTCTGTCCCTCGGTGTCCGTTGTCTGTTGGAAGTCGAAAGAACCCTTGTTTGATGTGAGGGCGAGGAGAATCACCCATGGCTTCTTCTCTGCCTCGTATGAGAGGAATGGCACTACGCTGTCCTCACCCATGTAAGGTGCTACGGTCAGTGCGTCAACCTTGTATTCTCCGAAGAATGTCTGTGCGTACATCTTTGACGTGTTGCCGATGTCGCCGCGCTTAGCGTCGGCGATGATGAACTGCTCTGGGTAGTTCTCCTGGATGTACTTCACGGTCTTCTCGAACGATATAAGTCCCTTCACGCCGTAAGCCTCATAGAACGCGAGGTTTGGCTTGTAAGCCACGCAGTAAGGTGCAGTGGCGTCGATAATCTGCTTGTTGAATGCGAAGATAGGATCCTCCTCGGTCAGCAGGTGCTTAGGTACTTTGTTGAGGTCAACGTCGAGTCCTACGCAGAGGAAGCTCTTCTTTGAAAATATCTGGTTTACAAGTTCTTGTCTTGTCATTTTTATTTGAAATTATAAGTTGCTAACTATGAATTATGACTTGCGAAGCGTGATGAGCTATGCGAATAACTATGCACGATGAACTACTACAACTCCGCCTCCTTCATGCGCTCAGCATTCTCTGCCACGGTCAGTGCGTCGATCATCTGCTGTATGTTGCCACCGAGGAAACCCTGCAAGTCGTGCGTGGTGAATCCGATGCGATGGTCGGTAACGCGTCCCTGAGGGAAGTTATAGGTACGGATCTTTGCAGAGCGGTCACCGGTAGAGACGAGCGACTTACGACGGCTCGCGATGTCGTCCATGTACTTCTGGTGCTCTCTATCATAGATGTATGTGCGGAGACGTGCCAGCGCACGCTCCTTGTTCTTTGGTTGGTCACGTGTCTCGGTACACTCGATAAGAATCTCCTCCACCTCTCCGGTGTTTGGATTCTTCCACATATAGCGTGCACGCACACCTGATTCCACCTTGTTGACGTTCTGACCACCGGCACCAGATGAGCGGAAGGTATCCCATTTTATCTCGCCTTCGTTGATGGTAACCTCGAACGGGTCAGCCTCTGGAAGTACTGCCACGGTAGCAGCCGACGTTTGCATTCTGCCGTTACTTTCCGTAACCGGCACACGCTGTACACGATGTACGCCCGACTCGTACTTCAGGATGCCATAGACACCATCGCCACTGACGGCGAAGTCTATCTCCTTGAAGCCTCCCACAGCACCCTCGTTGGCGTCTGTCACGCTGAGGTTCCAGCCCTTCGACTCGCAGTAGCGCTTGTACATGTTGAAGAGGTCTCCGGCGAAGAGGCATGCCTCATCGCCACCTGTTCCGGCACGTATCTCCATCTGCACGTTCTTAGCGTCCTCAGGATCCTTTGGCACGAGGGCTATCTTTATCTCCTCCTCAAGGCCTGGCAGTGCAGCCTCGCTCTCAGCGAGCTGCTCGCGTGCCATCTCCTTCATCTCGGCATCGTCCTCATTCATGATGATGTCCTTTGCCTCCTTTATGGATTCCAGGCAGTCGATGTATCTTTTGCGGACGCTCATGATGTCGCCCAGATCCTTATATTCTCTTGTCAGCTTGATGAAGCGCTGCTGGTCGGCAATTACCGATGGGTCGGTGATGAGTGTCGTCACCTCCTCGTAGCGCGACTCAAGGCCGTCGAGTTTCTGTAGTATGTTGTTATTATCCATTCAGTTATGTCTTTGTTACGATTGTTGTTTTTTTTGAGTTGCCGAATTGTCGTAACAGAATTTTAGTAATTGAATTCGCCGTATTCAGATTTGATAGTGAGTGACTTCTTGCCCTCCTCGATATGTCCGATAACCTGTGCGTCGATGTTGAACGACTTGCTTATCTCGATTATCTTCTCTGCCTGCTCCGGAGCGACGTAGATCTCCATGCGGTGACCCATGTTGAAGACCTTGTACATCTCCTTCCAATCGGTTCCCGACTGCTCGTGGATGGTGCGGAAGAGTGGTGGCACAGGGAACATGTTGTCCTTGATGACGCGGCAGTTGTCGCTGACGAAGTGCAGTACCTTTGTCTGAGCACCGCCGGTACAGTGTACCATGCCATGAATCTCCGGACGCATCTCGTCGAGAATCTTCTTGATGACAGGAGCATAGGTACGTGTTGGAGAGAGTACCAGCTTGCCCGCATTGACAGGAGAACCCTCCACCTTGTCCTCGAACTTGAGGTTGCCGGAATAGACGAGTTCCTCTGGTACTGCATGGTCGTAGGATTCCGGGTACTTCTCTGCGTAGTATTTCGAGAACACGTCATGGCGTGCCGATGTAAGTCCGTTGCTGCCCATTCCGCCATTGTACTCCTTCTCGTATGTTGCCTGACCGAAGGATGCAAGGCCTACGATTACGTCTCCCGGACGTATGTTCGCATTGTCGATAACGTCGCTGCGCTTCATGCGGCATGTCACGGTAGAGTCAACGATGATGGTGCGTGTGAGGTCGCCCACGTCAGCTGTCTCGCCACCTGTAGCATAGATTCCCACACCCATCTTCTGCATCTCAGAGAGCAACTCGTCTGTGCCGTTGATGATAGCCGAGATGACATCTCCCGGTACGAGCATCTTGTTTCTGCCGATGGTCGATGAAACGAGGATGTTATCCACCGCACCGACACAGAGCAGGTCGTCGGTGTTCATGATGAGCGCATCCTGAGCGATGCCCTTCCATACTCCGAGGTCGCCCGTCTCCTTCCAGTACATGTAGGCGAGGCTTGACTTCGTTCCGGCACCGTCGGCGTGCATGATGTTGCAGTACTCCGGATCGTTGCCGAGAATGTCAGGGATTATCTTACAAAAGGCTTGTGGGAAGATGCCTTTGTCAATGTTCTTTATGGCGTTGTGAACGTCCTCTTTTGCGGCGCTAACACCGCGCATCATATATCTGTTGTCCATATACATGTTATTTTTTATTACAAAATCGTTGCAAAGTTACTAAAAATTTCTGATATACGCAAAAGTTTTCCTATCTTTAATGTAAATGATTGTTAAAAGTGTTAACGATAGTGTGATGTGCATGTGTTTTGTGGTTGTTGTTTGTGATGCGGTTGTAGTTTTGTTGGTTATGGAAATATACCCTTGTAACATAATGGTATTCAGTGTGT
>CAMADY010000043.1 GCA_945831805.1 uncultured Prevotellaceae bacterium | reverse complement strand
TTTGAGGGGGTAGTGTCAATTGTGACGTGGGAGTTCGAGTCTCCTCCTCTTCACTGACAAAAAGCAACGGCTTCGTAGAACTGATCTACGGAGCCGTTCTTTGTAGTACCTATTAACAAGGCAATACAATTAGATGTTATTTTCTTCGTGTTTTATTTCTGGATTGTTAAGTCGGCTATAGCCTTTGCGTCTTGCATGTCTATCTTGCCGTCGAGGTTCACATCAGCCCATGTAAGATTTACGTCTGAAGCCGTGCCAAGGAGATAGTTTACGAGGAGGTTGGCATCGGCGAGTGTCACCTTGCCGTCGCTGTTGATGTCGCCAAGCATGCGGACGGTGATGATTCCCTTTTCGGTAAACTGCGACATGTCCCATGCGTAACCCTTCTGAGGCTGTTTCGGATAGATCGTCACGTCACCGTTGATGGTAAGTGTTCCTGCACAATTTATTATCTGCATATCCTTGTCTGCAAGATACTTCTTGTCCTCGGTATATTGACGGAGGTTGATGACAGGCGAGTTGAGTGTTGCGTTGCCGTTGACTTTCAGCTTGCCGCAGCTTATGGATGTGGTGAGGCTGTTGCATAATACGTCGATGATACCGCCAGCATTTACAGTGAGGCTGCCTGTTATTGTCATCGTGCCGGAAACGGTGTTCTCTTTCAGCGTCGAGGTAGAGAAGGAACATGCTCCTATCGTTCCGCCGTTCTTCACTATCACGTTGGTAGTCTGTCCCTTGCCCCGCAGCCATGCCCCGCTGTTGACGTTGATTGTTGCAGTCGTTACAGGTACCGTGCCATTTGTTAGCACCACGCCGTCGTTGATGTTCAGCACGCCTGTTGACGATGCTGTTGGGTTGAGGTACCAGATGCTGCTGCCTACCTTGTTTACCGTAGATGTGAACCTGCCCGTGAAGGTTGCATTCCTGTTTGCGGAGCCGATGGTCCATGTGCCGGCACCCATCACGCCAGCACCTGTTACGTTTCCGAACTGAAGAGCGAAGGATTGCAAATCACTACCGCCAGCCTTCGTGCTCTCTGCCGTAACGCCCGAAGCGATGTTAAGCGTTGCCTTTGGCATCGTCATAGCCTGAACGAGTCTGCCGGCACCTCCGTTCAGCGTTATTGTTCCTTTGAAATCTTCGCCTGTCATGTAGTTGTCGAAACGCACATAGCCGGAAGACAGGACTATCGTTCCCTTGCCTCTGAGGTTGCTGCGGAATGTACCTCGACCGGTACCTGTGAAGGTAAGTGTGCGTAGGGTGTCAATCTCTATAGGGTTAGAGAAGTTCGGAGCGTTGCCGGAATTCGTAGTGTAGAACTGCGTTATCTGCGAGTTGCCCGTTACGTGTATGAGGCTTGAGGCAGTACCGAAGGTCGTGTTGTACGTACCCTGTGCCAATATGCCGCTATTGAGAATCGTTGACTTCCATTGGTTTGCAGCAGAATATGAAATGCTGAGCTGTCCCGTGCCGGTCTTCTTAAGTACGCCATTGCCCTTGACAAGCCCCTTCAGCGTTGTTGAGTTGCCTGCCGGAATCTCGAATGTTGTGGTATCGTTGAGCTGTATGCCACGGTCAGTAGCGAGGCTGCTGCCGTTGAACACCATCGTAGCCTTGCCGCACTGCCATGAGTCAGGTGACGTAGTACCCACACCGATGCTCGACGGAGAGCCCTGCATGGAGAGCTCCGTGAGGTATGTGGTGCCGCCATTGAGTATCGTAGCACCCTTATAGTCTGACTGTTTATTGTTAAGGTACAGCTTTCCCTCGCCCTCCTTTCGCAGAGTGCCATTGCCTGTCAGTCCGCCATTGCCCTGGAAGGTGTATGTCGTAGAACTGGTAACGAGGACATCCTTAATAGGCAGCAGCTCCGGAATGGTGATGGTCTTCTTCTTTGCATCGTCGTTGAATATTACGGCATCGTCAGCAACGAACGTTGCGGGAAGTCCCTCAACGGAGAAGTTCTTGTCCTTGTAGTTCCAGGTAGCAGACTCCTCACCCGTCCACACAACGTCTGTTGTCGGCTCTCTTGTTCCGGCAATGGTGAGATATAGCGCATTATCGTGAGCATCAACGGAATATGCAAGTCCCGTAACGCCACGCACTGCCACTTTCTTTACGTCGCCGATGAACTGTCCGGTGTATTCCATGAGCTTGTATGAGCCTTCACCGATTGCTGCGGAGGTCATATTGAACGTGAGCGTCTTTGAGATTGTAAGGTCGCCGTTGACCTTCAGCATAGAGTTATTGTCAGTGTCAATGTCTATGAATGTAGGCACGTTGATGTTCAATGACTTGCTTATTGCGAGTGTCCCGACAGGTCTTATGACGCCCTCGGCATAGTTCTGCGAACCCTCCAGTGTTAGAGTGTCAACCGTTCCGTTGCCTGTCAGCACGCCTCTTGCACGCAGTTCCGTGATACCCTTCAGCGAACCGTTGACCTCCACTGTACCTTCTGATATGACAAGTCGTGCGGCTGTCTTCATGTCTCCGTTTATCAAGAGCCTGCCCTGCATGCCCTTCCATAGCGTAAGGTCAGCGGAAGTGCCTATAGCATCGGCTGTTACGGTCTGCGCCTGTCCCTTGACAGGCATGAAGTAAGCATGCTTCACATTAGAGGAAAGCGAAGGAATTGTGGCATTGCCCATGGTAAGGTCGAATACCTTTGTGTCCGTTGTCTCCTTCATTACCGGTGGCAATGGCGGACGAGGCATGTCGTAGCCGAGATAGAAACTGGTGTTCGGCGTCTGGTAGTAGCCACGGTTGGTTATCTGTCCGAAGTAGTTAGGGTCTTCGAGTAGGCAGTATATGCGCTTCTCCTGTGTGGAATAGTCTGTGGAATAGCATGCGAAGCCATCCCATACGTTGCCGGTGTTCGTCTTGAGGATTATCTCCTCGCGCCAGTCGCCGAGGCAGTCACCCCAGAAGAGCGGACGACCACCTGACTCACCATGCGCCTGCCAGTTGCTTGCCTTCGACAGTTCCAGCATACGGCTCCAGCCCGTTGAGCCTGGACCTCCGGCACCAATGACGAGGTTATGGTCGTTGCTGCCATTCTCCCAGCAGCACTCACGTCCGAGGTTGTCGTCCCACCACATTCCTTCTGCAGGATAAGGCTTGTTGGAAGCGATGACGTTGCCCTTGGCGTCATACATGTTCGGCATCGTGGACCACATCTCGTAGCCCTTGTGCGCAGGGTCAACATCCATGCATTCGCCACGTCCAACGTCGCCGACGCTGCTCATATACCAGCGCTTTATGCTCTCGCCGGTAGTGGCACTGTAGAGAACCTGCCCGAGCATGTCGGGCGCATTCTGCTGTATTGCGAAGATCTCCTGACCGGGAAGGTCTGGGTCTATGTCTGACATGCGGAAGCGGTCGCCATGGCTTATGTTGGCGTTCCACAGCACCTTGCCGTCGTGGTCGAGTGCAAAGGCACCGTTCATTACCTCGTCCTTGCCGTCGCCATCGACGTCACCGATGCGTATGTGGTGGAACTCCGTGGGATTTCCGTTGTCGCGGAAGGCAAAGGTGAAGAGCTCATGGAATGCTCCCCCCTCGTAGCCGTAGGCGTAAGTGAAGTAATGGTGCGTGCCGTTTGTGGTGCGTACCTGGAACTGTGCTACGGCGCTCTGATGCTTTCCGTCGAGGAATGCGGAACCCATTGCAGGTGAGAGGTATGGGTATTCGTCACCCATGAACGCTGACTTGTTCGTTCGCGTGTAGCTCATGTCGTTGTCCTTCGGCATCGTCATGGGGCACACATCCTTCTGCGCACCCGTCATTCCGTCGATTACGACCATGTAGTGCTGCGGGTTCTTGCCCTTGTTCTGCCAAGAATAGTTGACTATTCCGTCACCATCGATATCCGGATCAGTGCCGTCGCTGCTTACCGTCTGCATAGTAGCCGTACCATTATAGTGCGCCTGCTGTCCATTATAATAAAGGTATTTACCGAAAGTATTGTTGGCGGCATCCCAGAAGCGCGCACCCTCGCACGTCTGCACCATCACCTCACCCTTGCCGTCACCGTCGAAGTCGCCGACCGTAACACCGTCGTTCTGTCCGCTGAAAGAGAAGAAGTTGACGCCGAGGTTCACCGTCCACAGATGCTTTCCCTCACGTGTGTAGGCCTCCAGACAGTCGCCTCCGAGCTTGTCGTCACCCCAACCGTCATAGCCGTTGAAGTTCCTGCCACCGTAGAGTCGGTTCACAACATACTCCATCTCGCCATCGCCGTCGAGATCAACAGGCCAGATGAATTTGGGTCCGAAGTCAGCTGACGACTTTAATGGCGAGCCTGCCTCTTCAAAATTTACCTTGAAGGCAACATTAGGCCATGCGTCCTTGACATAACGGAATGGCACGGAGCGCTTTCCCTCAACGCCGTTGGCATCAACCATTGCAACCTCAATCAATGAACCGGAGGCAATAGCGGTTGTCGTCGTCTGATAGTTCGTCAGTGGGGTAGGGGAGGCATTGACCTTCGTGTTGTTGACATAGATATTGTATCGGGCATCCTCCGGCTCCTGCGCAAGGCGGCGCCATGTGATGTTGACCTTGGAATCCCTTGCAACGGCAACGACACCTCTGCCGAGAGCCATCGTCTTACGCTGCGCATTGACGTGAAACGGAAGGACTGTGAGCAGAGCCGTAATCATGAATATGATGCTTCTTCTTAAACTGTACATTAGTGTTAGAATTGTTGGATAGTATTGTTTTTATTGTTCGTTAGTCAGTGCAAAATTACGAAAATATATTATAATATGGAAAAATATACGGGATAAATTCTGTTATTTCCTTATTTTTGAGTAACTTTGCACCGAATTTATCACTTTTGAACTAAAATGCACCTATGCGAATAGATATCATTACTGTTATTCCGGAGATGCTGGAGGGGTTCTTCAATGAGTCCATCCTGGCTCGCGCACAGAAGAAGGGGCTTGCGGAGATTCATCTGCATAACCTCCGTGACTACACCGCCGACAAGTGGAAGCGTGTTGACGATTATCCATACGGCGGCAAGGCTGGAATGGTCATCCAGTGTCAGCCGCTTGATGCGTGTATCTCGGCCCTTAAGGCAGAGCGCGACTACGACGAGATTATCTTCACGGCTCCCGATGGCGAGACGTTCAACCAGGGCATCGCCAACGAACTGTCGATGAAAGAGAATATCATCATCATCTGCGGACACTATAAGGGTATCGACTACCGCATCCGTGAGCACCTCATAACGCGCGAGATTAGCATCGGCGACTATGTGCTGACGGGCGGCGAACTGGCTGCTGCCGTTATAGCAGACAGCGTGGTGCGCATCATTCCGGGCGTTATCGGTGATGTAGAGTCTGCCCTCAGCGACTCTTTTCAGGATAACCTCCTGGAGCCTCCATGCTATACGCGTCCGGCAGAGTATCATCCAGTCTCAAACCCCGAAGAGACCTGGGGCATTCCGCCTGTGCTGCTCTCCGGCCATGAGGCGAAGATAAAGGAATGGGAACTGGAGCAGGCAATGGAGCGCACGAAGCGGCTGCGCCCGGATTTGCTGGATTGATTTCTGCCGAAGACTTATTATTTGTAAATTCTTAATTGTTACTTACAAAAGTGCGTTATTTCATTCATCTTGCATACGACGGCACTCGCTATCATGGCTGGCAGATACAGCCAAACGGCGAGAGCGTGGAGGGAACGATAGAGCGTTGCCTCACAACCCTTCTGCGTGAACCGATAGACATCGTCGGTGCAGGCAGAACTGATGCCGGTGTGCATTCACGTCACATGGTAGCGCACTTTGACTTTCCTCAGAACGTAACCGCTGAGGCTATTGCTGAGGGCACGGCTGCCGGGGAATGTACTGCTGCTGAAACTATCGACTGCAAGCAGCTGGCATATCGTCTGAACAGGATGCTGCCGCCAGACATTGCGATATACAGGATAGAGCCTGTGGCAGACGATATGCATGCCCGCTTCTCCGCAACCTCGCGCACGTACCATTATTATATAGTAACCCAGCGCACACCTTTCAACCGTCAGTATGCGTGGCTGACGCACTTTGACCTCGACTTTCCGTTGATGAACGAGGCGGCAAAGATTATTATGGAATACAAGGACTTTGCGTGTTTCTGTAAGAGTCATACGGACGTGAAGACGACACTCTGCGATGTCACCGAGGCACAATGGATTCAAACATCCCCGACGGAATGGTATTTCCGTATCAAGGCCAACCGCTTCCTCCGCAACATGGTGCGTGCCGTTGTAGGAACACTCGTAGAGGTGGGGCGACACCGCATGACCCTCGATGAATTCCGGCAGGTCATTGAGGGCAAGAAACGCACGAAGGCCGGAGAGTCAATGCCTGGCAACGCACTCTTCCTCGAAGATGTAGGGTATTAAAAAAGATATTATGGGATTTCGAAAGATTTGCGTTTCGGGATTATTCTTGCCTTAATGTCAGGCATTGCGTATTATATTTACTTGCCACGCATCTTCACGCAGAAGGGATGTGAGGCGGTGTTGGCGTATGAGGCATGCGCCTTGCGGAACTTCTTCCACAGCTTCTTGGCATCGCTGTTCTTGCCCTGGGCGAGAAGGAGCGAACCCTTGTCGCACTGTATCCCGGGGTTGTCTGGCGAGATGGCAATGAGTTTGTCGAGGAGTGATACGGCAGAAGGATAGTCCTTCTTGCCGAGAGCGTCGTTGTAGAGGTATCTGATAGCCTCCACGTCGCCCGTCTCTGCCTTCTTCTGATAGTACGAAAGGAGATACTCTTTCGCCTCAGGCAAACCATATTCCGCCGCTATCGTCAGACAGGTAAGGGCGTTCTGCTTTTCTGCCTCATCCTGAATGGTAGGACGGTCGAGGTACTTGCCACGGAGGAAGAGCGTATTGACGATGTTTGTTGGAGAGACAGAAGGCAGGCTACCCTCGCGGACTTCCTTGTTCTGCTGCATCTTCTGAAGCTTCAGTGCGCTGCCGTCCTTCTGTGGAGCATACTGATATTCACCAATCTTGAGCATCTTTCCGTCATACGAGAACTTTCCGAAGAGGTAGTTCTCCTCTGAACCGTTGATCTGTCGGAGGGCATAGATGCTGTCACGCCAGAGGTACAGCTCCTGCACCACGTCGCCGTAGGTGTTGCGGTTGCCGAAGAAGTCAACGACGGTGCGTCCCACCTTGCCGGCGTATGCCTTTCCGACGAGGGAGTCGAGGGGTACGGCAAGGACGGGTTCCTGCTTCTTCACCACCTTCGTGGTCTTTGACTTCTTCTTCGTGGTCTTACGCTTCTGCGCATCAGCACCGGTGACGATGCCGAGGGCGAGAATTATGAGTGCGAGTCTGAATATGTTCATTGCGTAGCTTGTTGTTTGGTGGATTAGTTGTTTTGTTGTTTATATTCTTGAGAGTATCACGGCCTTCTCCGCCTGTCCAAAGGAGTACATCTGCAAAAGGTCAGCATCGTCGGTGAAACTCTTGTGAAGCAGTTCCTTGGTGTCGGGATGCTGTTTTGAGAAATCGTTGAGCAACGACATTGCTGCCTCCATATTGTTGCAGAAGAGGTGTGCATAGACGGCATTGATGAGTAGAGTGAAGTTGTTGAGGTTGTCTGGATTCTCTAACACCTTATTATAAATAGCGAGAGCCTTCTCCGGCTTGCGTGCATAGAGCAGTGTCCATGCGAGGGTGTTCTGTATTGTGGTGTCGCCCGGATTCTCGTAGTCAAGGCGGTAGATCTCGTTGAGCACGCTGTCGGCATCGCCCATCTTCACCATCGCCATGATGTAGTTCAGCAGGAAGGAGGTACGCTCGGGGTATAGCGTATGGAGTGCATCGTAGTAGTATGCCGCCATGGCATATTCTCCGAAGGCATAGCTCACCCTCGCCATGCCACGCATTGCCATACGGCTATCCTTGTTTATTGCCAGACATGCCTTGTAATGCGCCTGTGCTTCGCCGTAGGAATTTCCCAGGAAAGCAATCTCTGCATTGACATAGTGATACTGATAGGACTCCCTGTCGCTGAAATGCTTGAGCAAGCCTTCTATAGCACCGAAGCAATCCTGGTTCTTTTCTGCATGCTTCAGGATATACATGCACATCTCGTAGCGTTCCTTGTCGGAAAGCATCTCGGCACAATTCACCCACAGCTGCCACTGCATATTGCCGGCGAAGGGGTTGCCGAAGTCGGTGGAGAATGGGTTGAGGCGATAGAAACGGTAGAGGTCCTGAAGATAGCGGAGGCGTATGAAGGCAGCATCGGGAACCGTTCCTTCCTCACGCATACCGATAGGTCCCACCTCTCCGCTATCCATCATCTTGCGTACGTTCTCCGGCATCTGCTTCATGACGGATGCCATGGCGATGACGAAGGAGTATTTGTCAGAGTCACAGAAAGGTCCGAGCTTAGTGACACGTTCCACGAAGTCGTTGTTCGGCAGTTCTCCAACAGCCAGACGAATATCGGGATGTGTCATATAGAACGGCATGAACCAGTTCGGCAGCTTATAGAAGAAAGGATAGCGCTTCATCTGCGAGAACCCTTGGAAGAAGATGTCGGAGCCCGCCTTCTGCATGTCGAGCATCTTGCGGACGCTTGCCTCCATTGCCTCTGCCTTACGCTCCGAGGCATGAGGGTCGAGGATGTCGCTCTCCTCCTCGCGCTCCACGATGCCGTCCTTTGTAATCTTGAACGGCTGGTTCTTCATGAGGTTAGGCATGATAGTCTTGGAGATTTCGGAGGAGTCCTTATCGACGTTCTGGCAATGGTTCATCTGAATCTGCATCTCCATGAGCATCTGGCGTGAAGGGTCACTGCCGAGCAATAGTTTCAGCACGTTACGGGTTTCAAGAATTTCATTGTCCGTGGCATCGTTGTCGTCAAGGGCGTAGGCAGAACCTATTAGGCAACCGGCGAATGCACGCTGACGTACCATCTCGTCGTTGCTCTTGAGGAAGATGTTTGCGAGAGCCATCGCCTTTGCTGGCGAATATACCTTGCAGAGAGAGAGGCTTATGGCGCTTACGATGGTGGCACTGATGAGTGATGACACCTTCGGAGAGGTAAGGAATATCTCCCATTCCTCACGAATCTCCTCCGTCCATTGTCCGGAGATATAGACGTGCAGGAAGCAGAAGACCAGAACCTCGTGGAGTTCCTTGTCGCCCTCTGCGGTGAGGAGTGCCGTCTGTAGTGTTTCAACGGATGACTCTTTGGATGTCAGCATCTTACGTATGCCCTTGATATATGGGGCCTCTATTATTCCCTTACGGACTCGAAGGTCGTAGAAGATGTCGAGGAGGCGATGTATGAGGTCGCCATAGAGTTTCTCACGCTGAGGGTCCTGAAATCCTCGCATCATGAAGTCGCCCATGTAGCGGAATTCCTCCTGACAACGCTCTATGCGCTCATTATAGCCTTCACCCAGAAAGGGTTCTGCCATTTCGGTGAGAATGCGAAGTGCATCCTTCACGTCTCCATTATGCAATAGTCGTCTTACCATCCCAGCAAATGTGTGTAGTTATCTTTTCCGTATGTATTGATGGAGTCGTCGGCAATCTTCACTGCTTTGCGGAACAGCTCCAGCTGCTTCCTGCGATCCTTGTTCTCCATGGACTCCTTTCTCATGGCAATGATGCCGCAAGGCTCCGACTTTACCCTCTTCAGCCATTTTGCACCCTGCTTCTGAAGCTTCGTGGCGAAAGGTTCCGGGAGCAGTGCCGCATCGATATTGCCGGAGGCGAGCATGGAGCTGCGAACCCTGACGTCCTCTACCTGTATGATGAACACCATCTGCTTCTTCTTCAGCAGTGAGTCGATGGCCTTCTCTGCCAGCTGATGCGTCATGCCATGGCTGTCTGCTGCCACCATCTTGTCCGCAAGCTGTTCGAGGCGTTTGATGCGCGCTTTCTTTGACGTGAGGAACTTCCATGAGAGGTTTGTTTCCAAACCACCTGTCAGTGGTGTGCCGTTAGCCTTCATCTGAGAGAAGAGCAGGGAGTCGAGTAGTGCGCCCTCCACGAGAGAGTCCTTCAGTGCCTTGCGGCATTCGGAGAGGGCGTGGTATTTCCTCAGGTGAACGGAGACGCCGAGGGTATCGAAGAGCCTCAGTTCCTTGGCAACGAGTATCGGAAGGCAGTCTTCGGTAGGCAGGATGCCTATTTTCAATGCTGCGGAGTCTTCCTTGCGGAGGCGTTCCTTCTGTTCACGGGTGAGGCGAATCTTCATCTCCTCCGTCTGGCAACCGTATGTCAGCATGAGTGAGAGGAACGCTATGAAAATGTATAATATTCTGTGCATGTCTTGCAGGGAATCAATATCTTGTATTTTGAGTTTTTGATGTTAATTGGTACAAAGTTACTAATTATTACTGAAAAGTATGCTCACTGCAACTAATTTTAACCTTAAAATATGATTTTTTTATCATTTTCTTTCTCTACTTTAAGAAAAAGTAGTAATTTTGCAGTAGATTTTACAACCAATGGCAAAAGATAAGGTAGCATACGTATGCGATAATTGTGGTCAGGAGTCCGCTAAGTGGATAGGCAAATGTCCTTCCTGCGGACAGTGGAACACGTTTCGTGAGATCAGGATTTCAAATGATACGGGGCAGCAGAGTGCTCGGGCGGCAGCCCGGAAGGTGAATGCCTCACGAGGTGGTGCTATTGCTGCCCGTCGTCTTCGTGACATACCGCTTCAGGACGTTCCGAGGATGGATATGCAGGACCCGGAGCTGAACCGTGTGCTCGGTGGTGGCATGGTGCCGGGAAGCATCATCCTGCTCGGTGGTGACCCGGGTATCGGCAAGAGTACTCTGACGCTTCAGACCATCATGAACCTCAAAGACAAGGAGGTGCTGTATGTCAGTGGTGAGGAGAGTGCCCACCAGCTGAAGATGAGGGCGGAACGCTTGGGCGCTTTGCAAGCAAAGCAAGTAATAGGTAATAAAGAAAAAGGAATAAATGGTTCGTATGCTGCAACAGATACCATTCAGTCTGCTGCTGATTCGGACCAGGGAGCGACAGATTCCCTTCAATCCTCGCCCGACAACGTGCTCATCCTCTGCGAGACATCGATAGAGAAGATCTTCGAGCAGATAAAGGAGACCGCACCCGACCTCGTTGTCATCGACTCCATACAGACGATGGAGACAGAGACGGTCGATAGTGCGCCGGGCAGCGTGACGCAGATTCGTGAGTGCGCCTCGGCATTGCTGAGGTTCGCAAAGTCAAGCGGAGTGCCGGTAATCCTCATCGGACACATTACGAAGGAGGGCAGCATTGCGGGACCGAAGATTCTGGAGCACATCGTCGATACGGTGATACAGTTCGAGGGCGATCGCCAGGGCATCTACCGCATACTCAGAAGCATCAAGAACCGCTTTGGCTCTACATCGGAACTGGGCATCTACGAGATGCTGCAGAACGGACTGCGCCCTGTCACCAACCCGTCGGAGTTGTTGCTTTCCGACGACCGTGAGGGAATGAGTGGTATCGCAATAAGTGCTACGGTAGAGGGTATGCGACCTTTCCTCGTTGAGACGCAGGCACTCGTCAGCACGGCAGCATACGGCACGCCACAGCGCTCTGCCACTGGTTTCGACCAACGCCGACTGAACATGCTGCTGGCGGTTCTCGAAAAGCGTGTGGGCTTTAAGCTCGTGCAGAAGGATGTGTTCCTCAACATCGCCGGAGGACTGAAGGTTACGGACATGGCAATGGATCTCAGTGTCATCGCCTCCGTCCTCTCAAGCAACATCGACATGCCGATAGAAGACGGATGGTGCATGTGCGGAGAGGTAGGACTCTCTGGTGAGGTGCGTCCGGTAAGCCGTATAGAACAACGTATTCAGGAAGCTGAGAAACTCGGATTCAGGGACATCATAATACCGAAGCGCAATATGGGAGCTCTCAGTGGCAAGAAGTTCTCCATCAACATCCATCCGGTACGTAAGGTGGAGGAAGCGTTGAAGACCTTGTTCGGATAGAGTTAGTGGTTTAGTTGTTTAGTGGTTTAGTTGTTTGGTTATTACTTTATCCAATCAATCCGGACAACTACAAGCAAACTAACAACTGTACAACCAGACAACCAAGCAACTATAAAACAAAACAACTATATAACAAAACAACAAAATAAATACACAATGGCAAAAATTACAAAAGAGGCAGCACTCGAATATCACGAGAATGGCCGCCCAGGAAAGATTGAGGTAATGCCTACAAAGCCTTACCGTACTCAGACAGACCTCTCACTGGCTTATTCACCAGGTGTAGCGTTCCCATGTCTTGAGATTCAGGAGACACCAGACTCTGTTTACAAATATACCGACAAGGGTAACCTTGTGGCCGTAATATCCAATGGTACGGCAGTCCTCGGTCTTGGCGACATCGGCGCTATGTCCGGAAAGCCTGTAATGGAGGGTAAGGGACTTCTCTTCAAGATTTACGGTGGCGTTGACGTCTTCGACATCGAGATTGACGAGAAGGATCCGGAGAAGTTCTGCGAGGCAGTGGAGAAGATTGCTCCTACCTTCGGTGGTATCAACCTTGAGGACATCAAGGCTCCTGAGTGTTTCTACATCGAGGACCGTCTGAAGAAGTCCCTCGACATTCCTGTGATGCACGATGACCAGCACGGCACAGCCATCATCTCTTCTGCTGGTCTCCTCAACGCTCTTGAGGTGGCAGGCAAGAAGATCGACGAGGTGAAGATTGTCGTTTCTGGTGCGGGTGCTGCAGCTATCATGTGTACCAAGCTCTATGTGGCTCTTGGTGCAAGGGTAGAGAACATCCTCATGCTCGACTCAAAGGGAGTCATCACCTCTGACCGTCCAAACCTCTCGGAGCAGAAGAAGTTCTTCGCTACAGAGCGTCGTGACGCTCATACTCTTGAGGAGGCAATGCGTGGTGCTGACGTATTCCTTGGACTCTCCAAGGGTAACGTCGTTTCACAGGATATGATCCGCTCTATGAACGATCACCCAATAGTATTCGCTTGTGCAAACCCTGTACCAGAGATCTCTTACGAGGATGCTATGGCAGCACGTCCTGACGTTCTTATGTCAACGGGTCGTTCGGACTATCCTAACCAGATCAACAACGTAATAGGTTTCCCTTACATCTTCCGTGGTGCGCTTGACGTTAACGCCAAGGCTATCAACGAAGAGATGAAGATTGCTGCCGTTCACGCTATCGCTGACCTTGCTAAGCAGCCGGTGCCAGACGTCGTGAACCAGGTCTATAACGTAAACAACCTCACCTTCGGTCCTGACTACTTCATTCCGAAGCCTGTCGATCCACGTCTTATCACAGAGGTGTCTGCCGCTGTTGCAAAGGCTGCCATGGACTCTGGCGTTGCACGTAAGAACATCACCGACTGGGAGGCTTACAAGCGTGAGCTCCGTCTCCGTATGGGACAGGAGACAAGCGTCACTCAGAACCTCTTCGAGACTGCCCGCAAGCACCCACAGCGCGTTGTCTTTGCTGAGGGACTTCACCCTACAATGATCAAGGCTGCCGTACAGGCAAAGGACGAGGGCCTCTGTACTCCTATCCTCCTCGGCAACACTGAGATGATTCAGAAGAAGGCACAGGAGCTCGACCTCAGCCTTGAGGGCGTGGAGATTGTTAACCTCCGCCATGACAATGAGCGCGAGCGTCGTGAGAAGTACGCACAGATTCTCGCACAGAAGCGTTGTCGTGAGGGTTACACCGTAGAGGAGGCTAACGACAAGATGTTCGAGCGCAACTACTTCGGCATGATGATGGTAGAGACGGGCGATGCTGATGCATTCATCACTGGTGTATATACCAAGTTCTCCAACACCCTGAAGGCTGCTAAGGAGATTATCGGCATCCGTGCCCCATACAACCACTTCGGCACCATGCACATCCTCAACTCTAAGCGTGGCACATACTACATGTCTGACACTCTCGTGAACCGTCATCCAGACAAGGACACCCTGAAGGACATCGCAAAGCTCACCGCTGACACCGTTCGTTTCTTCAACGACGATCCAAAGATGGCGATGATCTCTTACTCAAACTTCGGTGTTGACAAAGAGGGTTCTCCTAAGATGGTTTCCGATGTTGTCAAGGAGATGCAGCAGGAGTTCCCTATGCTGAAGATTGACGGTGAGATGTCTGTTGACCTCGCCCTCGACCATGAGCGTCGTGACGAGAAGTACCCATTCCTCCGTCTCCACAACGAGGTTGTAAACACACTCGTGTTCCCTAACCTCTCTTCCGCAAACTCTGCATACAAGCTCATCCAGCAGTTCTCACCAGAGACGGAGGTCATCGGTCCTATCCAGATGGGTCTTAACAAGCCTATCCACTTCACCGACTTCGACTCCAGCGTTCGTGACATCGTCAACATCACAGCCGTTGCCGTCATCGACGCTTATGTTGAGAAACTGAAGAGGAAGTAGTTATTTAGTGGTTTAGTTTTTTTAGTTGTTTGGTGGTTTAGTTGTTTGTTTGGTGGTTTAGTTGTTTGGTGGTTTGGTTGATACTGTTGTCAAACAAATTGCCCGCAAAACCAAGCAACTAAACAACCAAAACACTAACCAACTAAACCACCAACCAACCACCAACCATGATAATTCTAGCAAGCAATTCACCACGTAGAAAGGAACTCCTGACAGGGCTGGGAGTTCCTTTTAAGGTACTCGTCATGCCGGGTATTGATGAGAGCTATCCCGCAGACCTTCCGGCATCGGAGATAGCTGAGTATATAGCAGTAAAGAAGGCTGAGCCATACACCATATCGGAGGGAACTGTTGTCATCACCGCCGACACCGTCGTAGTATGCGACAATGAAGTCATGGGCAAGCCGAAGGATGAAGATGATGCCTACCGCATGCTCCGCAAACTTAGTGGCAAGACGCATCAGGTTTATACCGGTGTGTGCATAAAGAGTGCAAAAGCCGATTGTGACTCCATGGTTACCGAGAAGCATTTCTCTGTCTGCACCGATGTAACCTTCAAGGAACTCACCGATGAGGAGATCTGGCATTATATAAAGGAGTATAAGCCGATGGACAAGGCTGGTGCCTACGGCATTCAGGAATGGATTGGTTATATCGGCATCACCGGCATCCATGGTTCTTATTACAACGTCATGGGATTCCCAGTTCAGCGAATATACCAGGAACTGCAAACTCTATAAAAAAAACGAAACGCTCGCACCTCACGGTGTAAGCGTTCCAATCTCAATAGGTATTAGCTTTCTTTTAAGGTAAAAAGATTGTATTCAGGATAACGATTGCAAAGGTAAGGTATTTTTCTGAAACCACCAAACATTTCATGAAAAAAAAATCATTTTGCATGTTTTTTTTCATAAACAGAGCTATTTTTACGGTGTTTTCGTACAAAATCGAACATTTTTTGACTTAAATGAAGTAATTTTTTACAAAAATGCCAATCACACAAAACGCACAGTGTATTTCTCGCGCAATCGCACAAAAAACATAAAAATACCCCAAATCAACCTCCACATCATCATTTGCATATAAAAAGAATACGGCACCATCCATGTTGGACGGTGCCGTAAATCATATCTTGCAGCAATCTTCGTGTTCGTAAAAAGCATCCTGGTAATTGCCGTTTAACATTTCAGGAAGATTACTCCTCTTCAGTATGAGCAGCGATAAGTGCGTTCTGAAGGTCATTAGGCATAAGCTCGTAGGAAGCGAACTTCGTCGTGAACGAAGCACGGCCGCCTGTCAGAGAGCTGAGGGCGATAGAGTAGTTGCTCAGCTCCTTCAGAGGAATCTTTGCCTGAAGCTTCTGGTATCCGTTCTCTGCGTCCATACCCATGATGAGAGCACGGCGTCCCTGGAGGTCAGACATCACGTCACCCATCAGCTCTGCAGGTACATAGACCTCAAGATCGTAGATAGGCTCCAGAATCTTTGGCGCAGCATTGCGGAACGCCTCAGAGAACGCATTGCGTGCAGCAAGCATGAATGAGAGCTCGTTAGAGTCAACCGGGTGCATCTTTCCGTCATACACGATGACGCGAACATCGCGGGCGTAGGAACCTGTCAGCGGACCACGCTCCATCTTTTCCATCACGCCCTTCAGAATAGCAGGCATGAAGCGCATGTCGATGGCGCCACCAACAACGGTGTTGATGAATACGAGCTTGCCGCCCCATTCGAGTGTCACCTCTTCACGAGACTTGATGTTGCACTTCACCTCCTGACCGTTCAGCTTGTATGTCGTTGGGTCTGGCATGCCGTCAGCGTATGGCTCCACGATGAGATGTACCTCACCGAACTGTCCTGCACCACCAGACTGCTTCTTATGGCGATACTCTGCCTGTGCGCTCTTCGTGATTGTCTCACGGTATGGAATACGAGGCTCAGAGAACTCCACCTGGATCTTGTCGATGTTCTCCAGACGCCACTTGAGGGTACGCAGATGGAACTCACCCTGTCCGCGGACGATGGTCTGGCGAAGCTCCTTTGACTGCTCCACAACCCATGTAGGATCCTCCTGGCGCATACGTGTGAGGGCGGTCATCATCTTCTCTGTATCAGACTCCTTCACTGCCTTGATGGCACGGGAATACTTAGGGTTAGGATACTTCACGAAGTCGAAGCGGTTCTCGCAGTCCTTGCCGTTGAGTGTGTTGCCTGTCTTCACGTCCTTCAGCTTCACGGTACAGCCGATGTCGCCTGCCACCATCTGGTCAACAGGAATACGGTTGGCACCGGCAGCAGCGAAGATCTGTCCGATACGCTCCTTTGAGCCACGGTCGGAGTTTGTGAGGTCATCGCCAGACTTTACTACGCCACTCATAACCTTGAAGTACTGAACCTCACCGATATGTGGCTCCACGCCGGTCTTGAAGAAATAGAGTGATGTAGGACCTTCTGCAGAAACAGGAATCTCCTCACCGCGTGTGTTGTGTACCTTTGGCATCTCGTCAACATGAGGCACTACGTTTCCGAGGAACTCCATGAGTCTGCGAACGCCCATGTCCTTGCCTGCACAGACGCAGAAGACAGGGAATATGCTGCGTGTTACGAGACCCTTGCGGATACCTTCGCGGAGCTCGTCCTCGGTGAGGGACTCCGTCTCGAAGAACTTCTCCATCAGTCCCTCATCGTTCTCTGCAGCTGCCTCTACGAGAGCCTTGTGCAGCTCCAGTGCCTTGTCCTTCTCCTCTGCTGGGATATCCTCGATGGTAGGTGCACCGCCGTCTGGACCCCATGAGTATTTCTTCATCAGCAGCACGTCGATGAGTGCGTTGAAGCCAGGACCTTCGTTAAGAGGATACTGTATTGGCACCACCTTCTGACCGTAGATTTCCTGCAGGCGGTCGAGGGTGTTCTGATAGTCACACTTCTCGGCATCGAGCTGGTTGACGAGGAAGATGACAGGTTTCTTGAGCTTTTCGGTATAGCGGAAGTGGTTCTGGGTACCTACCTCAGGACCATACTGTCCGTTGAGCAGCAGCACGCAGGTGTCCGTTACCTCAAGGGCTGTCAGTGCTGCACCTACGAAGTCGTCGGAACCAGGGCAGTCTATGATGTTCAGTTTCTTGTTGTTCCACTCTGTATGATAGACGGTGGAGAATACAGAATAGCCGTACTCCTGCTCTACAGGGAAGTAGTCGCTGACGGTATTCTTCTGAGTGATACGTCCACGGCGGTTGATTATGCCTGCTTCAAACAGCAGAGACTCGGTAAGGGTTGTCTTACCAGAACCATCATTGCCAAGGAGGGCAATGTTCTTGATCTCGTTAGTATTATACACTCTCATAGCTTAGTAGAAATGTTTTTAAGGTGTTAATATATAATAATGTATAGATTGACGTTTTAGATAATGTCGAGGCACTGGTAACCTGCTAATCGGTTGGATGCAACAGCATATCGGTCGTAAAATTACAAAACATATTCGGTATCTCCAAATATTCTCTTCTTTTTTAATCTTTTTTAAGCAAACACCTTAAATTTCGGAAATCATGAAACCCTAAATCTTCGGGGAAAGGGGAGGGCAGTCCCTTTCCGTCAGTGTCCAGCCATGGCTGTCCGTTCTTCTGTGCAGTGATGTTTAAGCAGCCGACTATCAGCGCAACGATAGTAATGATTATTTTCTTCATAAATCCTAAGTTTACAGATACCGTTTTCCTGTAAGACGCACCCCACCACACGGATGTTTAATCACAAAGAACCGCCCAACCGTAAAACCGCCCAAACCACCCAACCATAAAACCGCCAAACCGCCCAACCGTAAAACCGCCCAAACCACCCAACCGCAAAACCGCCCAACCGCCCAACCGCGTAACCGCCAAACCTCATAACCGCAAAACCGCAAAACCGCAACAAAATGTAATAAAATGTTAAATAAATACAAATTCAGGTAAATAAAATTTGCATTTTTTGTTTTTTTTTTTTTTTTCTTAACTTTGTGGCGAATTAGGGGAAAATGGCGTAAATTGCAATAAAATCTATTGGGTTTTCTGTATATTCCGCCATTTGGGGCATTTTCTGACTACCATCTTTGATGGTTTCGTGAAATTTAGTGCTCCACCACCTGAATTTCATGAGAAAAATGAGGAATTTGGAACTTTCAGAGCATTCCAGCACCCAAAAACATGGAAAATTGGTATAGCGTGGGCTATACATGTTGATTTTTCAACATTACAGGGCATTTCTCACGGCCTCGAAGCATTGATAATCACCTTTTAGCCCACGTTTTTCTCGTGAAAACGACAAAATGCAATAACTGAATAAAAATGAAAAGGTTTTATTGTATATTTTTATAAATCACTGAGGTACAGCTGTTTACAAAACGGAAGTGCAAGGCTTTTTAGTACATTCACCACAAAAAATAATGCTTTCTGACACTGCTAATGTACCACATTGGTACATACTGACATACATTGGTAGTCATCGTGATGCCGAAAAACGTCTCGCAAAGGTTGATTTGCCTTCCTTTGTGCCCGTCTTTTTCGCTCAGGACCTGAAAAAAGAGAGTGCCCACGACTATCAGTATTTCTCAAACTATGCCTTTGTGCTCGGAACGCAGAACCAGATCTATCAGCAGAAGCTAACTGTCTTGCGTACCTTCAACTTCATGCCGAAGAACTACGGCAAGGACCGGATTCACCCTTACGTTGAGGAATATGTCATAAAGCAGCTTCGCAGGATTGAGGAGATAAACGGTGGTAAGATACCGTTTCTGCCTTATCCCTCAGACGTTATCGTTGGTGATACCATCAGGATTCTTACCGGACAGTTCAAGGACCATGAGGCAACGGCAATAAGGAAGAACGGCTCAAAGTATCGTGATATTGTGTTTGACGTTGCGGGAAAATTCCTTATTCCGATGTGTAAACTGAGGGTAGGGGAGTACGAGATAGTGAAATACAGCAAGGAAACGAACGGTTCCGCTACCGTCAAGGTGACAACTGAGGATGTTACGTTCCTTCGTGATGCCCTCGAACGACATTACCGTATCAAGCCTGCCGATGAGTCATGTCTTTCGCAAGATAGGACGAAGACGGAGAACCTCGTTGAGCGTTACAGGAAAGGCACACCGGCAACACATCTCCAGCGTGTCAGGATCTCCCTGTTTCTCGTCATGGCATATACCATACTGGAAAACAATGAGGAACAGCTGCATTACATCAAGCATACCCTCAACCTCATACAGGAGAAGTGCTCGCTGGCACTGAAGGCTAACGTCTATTGCAACCTCTACGGCTGCACCTTCAATGGAGAGTATTATAGCCTCTACATCGCTACGAGAAAGGAGGCACTGGGCACGAAGGAGGAATCCGCCATCTCCAAGATCAATGAGGTGATGAACCTCTACAGCAGATGGAACATCGTCCTTCATCCCCGACAGTCACGATACACCCTGGAGTGCGATACCACAGATGCACAATGGTTCGCCCTTGAACTCCTCTCGCCAATGGACGAAGTTGCTGAGCACTTGAAGGAAAAAGGCATCATGACCTACAATCCAGAGGTAAAATCCCATAGCAACAAGAGTGTCCTCCTTGCGCACTCCACCTTCGAGGCACTCCGTAAGATCCTGATAACCGACTCCCTCTTCGCCTTCATGCGAGACACCCGAGACAACCAGGATGTGCCCCTATACCTCACTGACACGGAAGTCACCGACTACCGTCACGTTATGGACACCGCCTCAGAAGACCTCCAGCATCTCGACCTCACCCCGGAATGCGATGCCCTCTTCTCGAAGTCCAAGCCTGCCACCGTCTCCTTCCACGGTCGCGAAGTCCACGGCATCATCGGCACCAGCAGGATCAAGCGCACCACCCAACAGCGTCTCATCATCTACCTCCGTCACCTCACCGCCCTTGCAATACCGCTGTAAACAATTAAAACTCATCATCAACAATCGACGCGACATAAAACGTAAGATTATATTTCCGGAAATTTACGGTTCATTTACGGTCATTTTCGTTCAAGTATCTACTCAGCACCCCTAATGAAATGTTACTTTTACGGGCAGCTTTACGCTGCTTAGTAGTCTGATTCCAAACACCTTATGCTTGATTCTTGGGAAACATTTCGAGTAACGAAGTCACAAAATAGATACAGAAATTGCAGGATATTATGCGCGTGCAGCCATATGCAGGCTGTCGTGAAAGACATGTTAGGCTCCTGGATGTGATTTTTTCACTTCCCTGAGCCATGAAAAAGAGAATCTGAGCAGAACAAAGCATCGGATTTCGAATGAAATGTGTGTTTTTTGCTCCTCTGCGTTCTCAAAAGGGGAATTTCGGTTGTATTTGCGATTATGTTTGTCCCGAATTTTAAATTTTGGACAAGATGAACATAAAAGAAGAAGGCAAGTACTATGACAGAAGAAAAGTCCACAGCTTTTGCTTTTGGGCAAAATGCAGTAATTCCTCAGAGAATTGTAATTAATAGAACCTACCTTAAACAAAGAGGAGGATATGATGAAAGAAGCATATGCACAAAGCATAGAGTGT
>CAMADY010000042.1 GCA_945831805.1 uncultured Prevotellaceae bacterium | reverse complement strand
TCAAGGCACCTCTTAACCTACCACTGACTAACGTTTAACTTACATCTTCTCTGGATAAGTCCATAAAGGAAACCATCCACCCCCAACAACTAACAAAAAGTACAAAGAAATGAAGCTCTCAAACATCAAGCATCTCATTCTAACTACAATCCTGTGTGCGTTAACAGTTTTTACTGCTAAGGCGCAGACATGCCCTAAGACAAACGGCATCGTTGGCATCGAGGCTGACGCACCAAGAGTCGTTTATACCCTTCATGGTGACATGACAGGTGTAACGACTCCAGACAATAACAGACCTGTTTTTACAGCTGCAGCAGCTGGTAATGTTTATACTTCAACAGATGATGGTGCTACTGGTACTTCTGTTGTTGTGGGAGGTGCTTATAACCCTGCAACGAAATATTATACAGCAGAAAATAGTTGGGAGCAGCTTTTTACAAGCAATGGAAATGTTCCAACACAGTATTATAATGATGCTTCTGGTAATTATACAGGTGCGGTATCAACTACCACAAACTGGGTTGAGTCTAAGATCAATGCCGTAAACATGTATAAGTTCTCAAAAAGTGAAGAGAACCTTTGGGATGCACGTGCGATAAACTTGTATCCAGTAGAAGTTGCTTCTGTAACAAACTCCTGGACTGATGCAGTAGATGGTAAATACGTATATACAGTAGCTTACTTAAATCCAGATTCTCAATGGTTTGGACAGATTGCTCGTATTACAAAGTCAAGTAAAGCTAGTGGAATTGGTGAATTCGTTTATAATAATGAGACCTGTGTGCAACTGATTATTTCTGATATAGAAATTACAGGCATGGGCGAAAACAACCCATTTTCATCTCTCCCTTCTGGTGCACGTTTTATGACAAAGGCAGAGTTCCCTACTTATTGCTCATCAACAACTAATATTAAAATTACAGGAGAAAAGTATGGTGTAGGTTACATTACCTATGGCGCATATGGTACAATTACTGTTGACGGCACACAATATGTAAATTATGTTAAGTCAACAGAAGAATTGTCGAAGGATGTCGTTATTGCACTTCCTGACAGTCGTATCACTCTTATGGATGATGCTTCTATGGATGCGTTGAAGAAGCAGATGCTTGTTTTGACTGTTGATGGTGGCAAAATTACTTCATCAACAGAATATGAGAACCCTGGTTCTTTTGATTTCAATGCAAACACATACTCTTACCGTTTGACATCAGATAATGAATTAAGCCATGGTGAGAAGGTGTATTTGGGTGACGCAGGCATAAACGTATTGACACCATCAGAGTTCAATGAGTACATATCTGTAAACTGTACTTATTATGCTGGCACAGCAGGTCTTTATCGTTCTACAGATGGTGGTGTTACAAAGCAGCTTCTTACAAGTGGTCAGGAATATACATACAACGATGGTGATACATTCTGGAAAGTGACAGGTGCTACATATACAGAGATTGCAGACAATACTCTGTTCTTTGGCACAGACCATACAAATTACATTGAGGCAAAGCAGGTGCCAGTAGCAGAGTACCTTGTTGAGCATGCAAACGCAGGTGGTTACAAGGAGGTAGTTCTCAAGAGCTGTGAGTGTGGTTGGGCTACAATGGATCAGCCATTCACCTGTCAGCTTGTTCACCTTACAGCAGCTGAGACTCTCAACATGAGCAAGGTTCAGGTTCCTACACTCGTTGGTGGCGGTCCTACTGCTGATGGTACAACATTCAAGTGGGATCCTAACAGCACTACAGATTATACAGCAAACAACTCTGTAACAAAGCTGTATCTCCCACATATTCAGAATTCTACAATCTCAGCAGACGGAAGAGAGCATCTTCATGTGCCTAATCAGGTTGCAGCAGCTTTTAATGGAATCATGAATGCTGAAGCTAAAAAACATGAGTCTGCTGTGATAATGCCAGACAACGCTACATGTATTGAAAAGAATGCATTTACAAATATGTGGATTACTGACATCACACTTAATGAAGGTCTCCGCATGGTAGGTGATAATGCATTTGACGGCATGCATGAGGATGTGCTCGTTATTCCTTCTACAATGGAGTATATCGGTAAGGGCGCTTTCGGACAGGGATATGTTCACGATGTTTACTTCCTTGGCACCACTGCTCCAATCGTAGAGATGGACGCTTTCGGTTCTAAGGCATATGTTAATAACAATGCAAATTACATTCCAAATACTTCCAGCGATCCTATTTCACACGGTGTTGTTGCAAAGAACCCAAATTATGCTGCCACTCGTGAGTTCTATTATAATGGTGATTATGCAGCAGCAGTGCTTCACCTTCCAAAGAATCTTACACCAGCTCAGCGTGCTGCATATACGGACGTAACACGTGATTATCATGTGTTTGATACATATCGCGATGCTACAGATGAAGAGAAAGTAACATACGGTCAGGAAGGTTCAAATGTAATAAAATCAACTACAGGTGAACATTATTACATACAGATTATAAAGGGGGATGGTCATGATATAGAATACAAATATATAAACGGAAATGAAACGAACCAAGGTAAATGGGATGAAAAGACACCTACACAAGACTTTGTAATGCGTACGTTCTGGAATGGAACAGTTGGAGATAATAAGACTTCTATTTCTTCCCTTGGTGGTTTTAAAGTCTCTACATATAACAGTTTCAATTCAGGTATTCCTGGTGCTGGCATCACAGGTGGTCAGACAAGTTTCTATGACTACTATGTTGGTTCTAAATATCATTGGCCAGGTCAGTCAGCATACTGTCGCTCATACGCTGTTGCAACAAACAATATTCTTTGGGATGGCAAAACAACAATTGCTCAGGGTATTGTGAATAAGGAAGGTTCTTACATAGCCCGCACATACGACATCAACTGCGATGGTGATATGACAGATGATGGAGAAGCAAAATGGAGAGATGGCTCAGAATACATCGGACTTCATCAGTTTGTTCTCGTAACAAGTGACATTGAGCCTGAACAGACACCGGAGGAGATTCCGTTCAAGACCATCAAGGGCGGCAACTGGTACTCTTTCTGCTATCCTGTAAACATGACCGTCAAGCAGGTTCGCGAGGTCTTCGGTGAAGACACACAGGTATGTAAGTTCAATCAGGTTGACCGTGTTGTTGAAGGTGATGATAAGATGATCAGACTTTACTTCACCCATGAGCAGTGCCTTGGAGAGAATGATATTAACAAAATAGCAATCAGTGCAAATGTGTCATACATGATTCGCCCTTCAACATACTTTGATGAGGACGATGAGAATTATGCAAACATGTACTTCAAGTTCTCTGATTATCAGCTTGACGGCAAACAGGTTCCACAGGAGACAAATGTAAAGGCTGTGGACATCTCATCAGAGGGAAAGGTTGCTGGAGACGACTACACGTTCATTGGTCAGTATATGACTCAGGCAGATGGTACAGCAATCACAATGCCTAAGTATTCTTACTTCCTCCGCAATACTTCAGAACCAGGAACAAAGGTAAAGGATCAGAAGCATAAGCTTTCTTTCCAGGTTGGAACAACAGGTAAGTGGAATGTTTATACTTCTATCGTAATACCTGCAAACGGTCAGGAAGACAAGGATGTGTTCTTCACAGGAACAAGCAGCCAGAACCTTGCAAAGACTTCAACCTTCTTCGGATTTGCAGAAGAGGATAAGCCAACAGAGGTTGAGTCTGTGAAGTACGAAATGGTTCTCGGTGCAGAGAACAATCCTGGTGGCATCTATAACCTCAATGGTCAGCTTCTTGGTAACACAACAGTAGGACTCAAGAAGGGTATTTACATTCAGCAGGGTAAGAAGTTTATCATCAGATAAACATCGTCTGCCCAATAAAATCAAAAAGAAAATAACACCCCTGTAGAGGACTCAAAAAGAAGACGCGAAGATGAAAAAGATTTATGTAAAACCTACAATCGAGGTAGAGCTCACAGAGGCAGACAATTTGATGACTGCTTCTGGCAACGCTTCCTATGATCTTGGTAACGGTAACGGTGCAGACAATCGTGATGATGAAGGAATTGACGAATGGGATGGCGGTGAGTCTCTTTCAAAGGGCGGCATCTTCACTTGTTGGGAGGATGAGGGCGACTGGGCTCTTTAATTCGGCACGTTACGCATAGAGCGATACAAACAACAACGCACAGACACATGGGAAAGGGGACTGACTCCTTTCCCCAAAAAGAGACGCTTCGCTGAAACGTAGATGCCCGTAAGTTCAACGTGAATTTTCGAAAATAATAAAAAAGTATTCACGGTAATTCGCGGTTTATTCACGGTAATTCACGTTAAGATAAAAATCCAAGGTCAGTGGGGTGTCAACAAGTTTATAAGCAACAAAAATTATTAATGTCCTGTTAATGTCCGATAATGGGAGTTAATGTTGAAAAGAGCCAAGGCAATCGGGATAGCCTGATAAGCAGACTTCTCAGTTCTA
Organism: uncultured Prevotellaceae bacterium; assembly: GCA_945831805.1. Lineage (GTDB taxonomy): Bacteria > Bacteroidota > Bacteroidia > Bacteroidales > Bacteroidaceae > Prevotella. Next base: position 16,800 of record CAMADY010000042.1, on the reverse strand, counting down.
TTGCATCATCATAATCTAACCAAACAATAATGTCCCTTCGAAGACAAAGAGGAAGGGAAAAGGCAGCATTGCATCGTGAGATACAGTGCTGCCTTTTTGCATGTTTTTAGCGGAATTGACGTGATTTTGAATAAAATATTTGGTGAAACGAAAAAGTTATTGTAACTTTGCACTCAGCGAAATGCTTCGCACCGTGCGCCAGCAATGCTGACACGCACTTTTCCTATCGTGCGAGCCAAAGTTTGCACTCAGCGAAATGCTTCGCACCGTGCGCCAGCTGTGCTGACACGCACTTTTCCTCAGACATAAAGTTTTGTAATTTTATATGCACATCATTTCGAGAAAGGCTCTCCAAGACTTCTATAATGCACCTGGCAATGAAAGTAGCAAGGTGGCTTTGGAGATGTGGAGAAAACATGTGGAAAAGGCAGAATGGAGGAATTTAGCTGATATAAAAAAGGATTATCCTTCTGCGGATTATGTAGGTAATGACTGGTATGTGTTCAATATCCACGGAAATAGTTTCAGACTTGTGGTTGTTGTGATATTTGTTTCACACAAGGTGCTGATAAGGTGGGTTGGACGACATAAGGATTATGATAAAATAGATTGTACAACAATTTAAGAATTGAAGGTTATGGAGAATATTACAAAGGAAGAATATGAGAAGGCTCTGGTGAGGTTGGAGGAACTGCTGCCGCTTGTGGGAAATGACTGCCCTGCTGACGACGAGAATATGATAGAGTTTGAAGCCGTCTCTGATGTCATCGAGAGATACGAGAATGATGCCTTTCCTGCATACCAACCTTCGTTGGGAGAGATAATACAAGAGGCTCTTTTCGAGTATGGTTATACCGTAAAGCAGCTTGCCCAGAAGTTGGGTATCAGTACTCGCAAGATGAACGACTTCATAAACAATCGTTCTGAGCCGACATTGTCCGTTGCGCGTGGGTTGTGTAATGAGTTGCATCTTGCACCTGCGGATGTCCTGGGCGTATAAAACATGGGAAAAGGCAGCATTGCATCGTGTGATACAGTGCTGCCTTTTTGCATGTTTTTAGCAGAATTGACGTGATTTTGAATAAAATATTTGGTGAAACGAAAAAGTTATTGTAACTTTGCACTCAGCAAATGCTTCGCACCGTGCGCCAGCTGTGCTGACACGCACTTTTCCTATCGTGCGAGCCAAAGTTTGGCAAAGAGTTGTCTGTTTATCTTATAAACTGGGATTGCTTTCCGTACAAAAAAACTAGACCCCGTAACTTGACCGAGGTCAGAGGTTACGGGGAATCAACGTTGCAAAGGTAAGCATTTTATACTTGATATGCAAATATTTTGATTGAAAAATTATAGAATTATATGATTTTTAACGAATTTGAGCAGGCTTTGTCACCTGAAAGGCTGAAAAGATACCTTGAGGCATGCAATAATGACACCCGAAAGGCTATGACGCTTTACAGGTATAATCTTCGTTTGTCGCAAGAGATGTTTACCATATTGAGTTGTTTCGAGGTGACATTGCGTAATGCTATCGACCAGCGCCTGCGTCTTACACTCGGCGGCAACTGGCTGATGGACTCGTTCCAGATGGGGGGAATCTTTGATACTCCACGTCTGGCACGTACGGCGAATATTGTGCGTGGAGGATATAGGAGACTACAAGAGATGGGCAAACCTTACTCTCATGTCGGCTTGCTCTCGGAGATGGAGTTTGGTGTTTGGAAGCACATGTTCTCACGTGAGCAGTTTGCTGCTACAGGACGTTGTCTGTTGGCTATATTCCCTTCCAAGCCAACTTCGTCACAGCACATGCAGTATAACCATACCTATATGTTCAATGAATTGGACAAGGTGAACACGCTCCGAAATAGAATAGCGCATCATGAGCCTATTTGCTTTGCTCTCGGAGCTTCGCAGATAGATACATCATACATAATCAACCAATATGAGCGTGTGCATCGCCTGTTTGCATGGATGGATGTTGACAGCGATTCGATGTTGTATGGTCTTGATCATGTAAGGAATGTTTGTAGGGAAATAGATTCTTTGATGTAATTGTATTCATAGGAAATAGGAGAATGGGGAAGTTCCATATTCCCATGTACAAAGAGCCAAAGCAATCGGGCATGACCTGATAAGCGGACCTGTCAGTTCTATTGCATCATCATAATCTAACCAAACAATATCTTAGTCTCTTCTGCTACGAAGGGAAAAGGCAGAATGGAGGAATTTAGCTGATATAAAAAAGGATTATCCTTCTGCGGATTATGTAGGTAATGACCGGTATGTGTTCAATATCCACGGAAATAGTTTCAACCCTCTTTCTTCTCCAGATAGCGCATGTAGATGCGGATGGCGAGTTCCACCATCTTTGCGCAAGGACGCTTGCGGTAGTACTCGGCGGTGCGCTCGTCGGGGATGGGGTTCGTATCGACATGCTCCAGACGCGAGGCTAGGATCTCGCGACAGATGAGCGTGCCCACTTCTGCCTTGAAGTCGGCGGCGAGGCCCTGCACCACCTTGTAGTTCTGGGCCTTCACCTCCTTGTCGGCGTAAGGCGTGGCTACATCGAGTCCGGCGAGCATGAACATGCCGGAGGCAGTGCCGCACGTCTCGCGCATCCTGCCCATGCCGCCACCGAAGGATGCCGACATGCGTGCCATGAGACCTTCCGGCACGTCGTACCAGTCGGCAAAGGCGAGAGTGACACTCTGAGAGCAGTTGTAGCCCTGCATGAAGAACGCGATGCCCTTGGCAACCCTGCGTTCCGTTTCTTCTTTCCAATCTATCATATCTTGACGGTGTAATTGTTCGGTATGAATTTGTCGGCAAAATTACAAAAAAAATGTTATAAGGCAAAGAAAAATGGTAAAGTATTTGCTTGTTAGGAGAATAATTAGTAATTTTGCCACCGCGAAGTATTCGTCAATGTAAAATTAAACGGGGTAACAGACAAATTGCCCCCTAACTAACTTTTAACAATATGTTTCTCAGAAAACTACAACTCTTTTGCTGCGCAGCGATGCTAGTGATGCCATCGCTGATGACGGCTCAGTCAAAGTATGATCAGCAGAAGCCTTTCGGATTCTGCACACGCTCGTCAAGGACGGATGCCTCGGCAGCCAGTGCCTACAGTATTACTGGTGGCGGATGCTACACCTACCCTATAAAGGGTGTTGATGCGGCAAAGGTGACAACGCTCGTGTCAACGGGCAAGGATCAGCGCGAGGAGATAATGGCGGCGATAGAGAATTATGACGTGGTGGTGTTCGACGGTGCTAAGGGCGACTTCATCTTAGGCCGTACGATGCAGGTTGACGGCGTGAAGAACAAGACGCTGCTGGGCATCAACGGTGCGAAGCTACGTACGCAGTGGGTGCTGACAGCCGATGTGAGGAAGCTGCTTGACGATGCCGGCGTGCTGCAGAAGAGTACGTCGGGCGGTACCGGCGGCAAGCTCTCCAACGGCCGCTTCGTCAGCGAGGAGGCGGAGATGTGTGTAAGACAGCTGCTCATAGACTACTTCAAGGATCCTGACGAGAAGTTCAAGGATGCCGGCGTGCTGAAGATGGCGCACTGCGAGAATATCATCATCCGTAACCTGAGCTTCCAAGGACCAGGCTCCATTGACGTCAGCGGTGCGGACCTGCTGGCAATCAGCGGTGCTACGAAGCATGTGTGGGTAGATCACTGCGACTTCTGCGATGGTTCCGACGGTAACTTCGACATAGACCAGAGTTCAGACTTCATTACCGTCAGCTGGTGCAGGTTCCACTATTCGGAGAATGCCTATATGCACCAGAACACGAACCTCGTGGGCAGCAACGACAAGGAGCCTCAGGGCTACCTCAACACCACCTTCGCCTTCAACAACTGGGGCGACGGCTGCAAGCAGCGTATGCCTATGGCTCGTGTGGGTAAGATACACTTGATGAACAACTACTACTCCTGCGTGGGCAATGGTGCCTCGGTTAATCCGCGCATCAGCTCAGAGGTGATGATCGAGGGCAACTACTTCCTTAAGGGCGTGAAGGTCTTCAGCCAGTCGAAGGCACTGGCATGGGAGTGGAAGGACAGCAACATTGCCGAGGGCGGCGATAAGCCGGATAGCAATGGAAAGGTCAGCATACCGTATGATTACAAGGTGGTGAGTGCGAAGTCTGTGCCTACTGAGGTAGGAAAGTACGCTGGAGCAACACTTTAACACTACTTTTTTTGGATATTTGAAGAAAAAGTATTACCTTTGCACCATGAAAATGTGAAACGCCCACCGGCTAACGCCGACGTAGGCTATTTCCATGGCGCGAGCCCTGCTACGCAGCTTTGCAGTATAACAAATAAGAAACAACGATATAATAATGAAAGAACTCGCACTGAAGTATGGCTGCAACCCAAACCAGAAGCCATCACGCATCTTTATGAACGAAGGCGAACTGCCTATCGAAGTACTTAACGGCCGTCCTGGCTACATCAACTTCCTCGATGCCCTGAACTCATGGCAGTTGGTGAAGGAGCTGAAGGCTGCTACCGGCATGCCTGCCGCTGCAAGCTTCAAGCACGTCAGCCCTGCTGGTGCTGCTGTAGGTCAGCCTCTCTCTGACACACTGAAGAAGATATACTTCGTTGACGACGTCAAGGGTATCGACGAGAGCCCTATCGCTTGTGCTTACGCTCGTGCACGTGGTGCTGACCGCATGTCAAGCTACGGTGACTTCATTGCCCTCTCTGACGAGTGCGACGCTACGACAGCTCTGCTCATCAAGCGTGAGGTAAGTGACGGCGTTATTGCTCCAGGCTTCTCTGCTGAGGCTATGGAGATACTGAAGGAGAAGCGCAAGGGTACATACAACGTCATCAAGATTGACCCTGACTATGTTCCTGCTCCTGTTGAGACAAAGCAGTGCTTCGGCATTACCTTCGAGCAGGGACGCAACGAGATAAACCTCGCTGACGACGCTCTCTTCCAGAACATCCCTACACAGGCTAAGAACTTCACTCCAGAGGCAAAGCGCGACCTTATGATTGCGCTCATCACACTGAAATATACCCAGTCTAACTCCGTTTGCTACGTGAAGGACGGTCAGGCTATCGGCATCGGTGCCGGTCAGCAGAGCCGTATCCACTGCACACGCCTCGCTGGAAACAAGGCAGACATCTGGTGGCTCCGTCAGTGTCCTAAGGTTATGAACCTCCCATTCAAGGAGGGCATCCGCCGTGCTGACCGCGACAACACCATCGATGTGTATATCTCTGACGACTACGAGGACGTACTTGCTGAGGGCACATGGCAGATGTTCTTCACTGAGAAGCCAGAGCCTCTGACACGGGAGGAGAAGAAGGCATGGATTGCACAGAACACCAAGGTGGCTCTCGGCTCTGACGCGTTCTTCCCATTCGGCGACAACATCGAGCGTGCACACAAGTCTGGCGTAGAGTACATAGCACAGGCTGGCGGCTCTGTCCGTGACGATAATGTCATCGAGACCTGCGACAAGTACGGCATCACAATGTCGTTCACCGGCGTCCGTCTCTTCCATCACTAAAAAATGGATAGGAAGATCCAGGGATCCTAGGAAATCCAGGAAATCCTAGAAACTCCTAAGGAGACCTGGGAATACCTGGGAATATACCTGGGAATACATAGGGGAATACCTAGGAAACCTCTTATCATTAACAGAGAAATATGGCAATAAATAATATCGGGGATTCTGATTTCGACTCAATCCTCATGAACGGCATCAGCTTCGGACGGGGAGGCTCCCGTCCGAAGCTGGATGACAAAGTAAAGACCAAGGCAAAGAAAAAGAAATACATCACTGGTGCCCACGGTTCCGGCTCTGCCATGCAGAAGGCAAAATACCGCGAGCAGAGAACCAACAGACACAAGTAGTGGTTTGGTGATTTAGTGGTTTGGTTGCTTGGTAATATCACGGTGAAACTAATAAAGCGTCTTGACATATTCATGGTGCGGCAGTTCTCGATGCTGTTCGCCGGAACGTTCTTCATCAGCCTTTTTGTGCTGATGATGCAGTTTCTGTGGCGTTACGTCGATGAGCTGATAGGCAAGGGACTGTCTCTGGAAGTACTGGGACAGTTCTTCTGGTATATGGGCTTGATGCTCGTGCCGCAGGCATTGCCGCTGGCGGTGCTGCTCTCCTCGCTCATCACCATGGGTAACCTCGGCGAGAGCAGTGAGCTGACGGCCATCAAGGCTGCGGGCATCTCGCTCGTGAAGAGCCTACGCTCGCTGATAGCCCTTTCGGTGGTCATTGCCTGCTGTTCCTTCTACTTCCAGAACAACATCGGTCCGGACGCTAACCTGCAGCTGAGGCAGCTGTTGCTGTCGATGAAGCAGAAGAGTCCGGAGCTGGAGATACCGGAGGAGGTGTTCTACAACGGCATACCAAACTGTAACCTCTACGTAAAGAAGAAAGACCTCGACAAGGGCGTGCTCTATGGTGTCATGATATACCGCATGACGCAGAGTTTCGAGGATGCCGCTATAATACTTGCGGACTCTGGCAGGCTGCAGTCAACGGCGGACAAGCAGCACCTGCTGCTGACGCTGTACAGCGGCGAGTGGTTCGAGAACATGCGCTCGCAGGAGTTCTCGGAGAATGCCAACGTGCCGTACCGCCGTGAGTCGTTCATGACGAAGGTGATACTCCTCGACTTTGACAACGGCTTCAACCTCGCCGATGCCTCAGGCATTGCGCAGATGGCACAGGCGCAGAGCATTTCGCAACTGGTGGTGAGGATAGACTCTGTCAGAAATACCGGCGACAGTATCGGTCGGCAGTTGCGAAGGGATATCAACGTGTCAACGTTCTACACCCCGCAGGTGGAGAAGAAGGACTCCGTCGCTGCGGTGGCATCAGCCTTCAAGGGCAAGATCAACGCCGACTCCATCTACAGCAAGCTGACGCCGGAGGACCAGAAGCGCGTGCTGCAGTCTGCATCGGGTAGGGTGCAGCAGCTGAGTCAGGAGCTGGAGTTCAGGCGTCTGGCAACCGACGAATGCCTACAGAGAGAGCGTGAATATTGGGTTGAGATGGTAAACAAGTTCACGCTGTCGCTGACATGTATCATCTTCTTCTTTATAGGCGCATCATTGGGCGCAATCATAAGGAAGGGCGGTCTCGGCGTACCGGTGATAATCTCCGTCCTTGTCTTCATCATATTCTATATCCTTGACAACACCGGATACCGCATGGCAACACAGGGATCATGGTCCGTAGCCTTTGGTAAGGGACTGGCGCCGGGAGTGCTCATACCGCTTGCCGTCTTCGTGACATACAAGGCAAACAAGGATTCCGTGGTATTCAACATTGACACCTATCGCATGTTCTTCATCAGGCTCCTCGGACTGCGCCTGAAGCGTGTCGTCAACTCTAAGGAGGTCATCATCAATGACCCTGACTACGCTCGTGACATAGAGCGACTCCATATGCTCACGGAGAACATCAGGAACTACTCTGAAGAGCATGACCTCAAGAGCCTGCCTAACCCGTATAAGGTGTTCTTCGTTTATCAGCCGGACCACGACGTGGAAAGGATTGCGGAGGAGCTGGAGGAGATCATCGAGGACCTCGGAAACACGAGGGACCGCTTCATCATGTCGTATCTGAACAAATATCCTGTCGTGTCGGAGAAGGCGCACACCAGACCTTTCGACCGCCGATGGATGAATATCGTGGCAGCCGTTCTCGTACCTGCGGGCGCGATATTATATATAAGGATGTGCAGGTTCAGACTGAGGCTCTATAGGGATATGAAGCAGATTTGCCACCTCAATGACTTGATAAATGACAGAATTTCTAACAATTTGTTAGTAAAAGAACAAAAATAGTGTCAAAAGTTTTCCTAATTCAAAGAAAAGTAGTAACTTTGCACAGAATTAGATAAAAGGAATAGAAATACTGTTACAGTATAGCAAACGCAAACAAAACAAAGATATAATGGGAAAGTTATCCAACAGATTGAACAGATTGGCACCTTCTGCAACACTCGCTATGTCACAGAAGAGTAGTGAGATGAAGGCGCAGGGTATTGACGTTATTAACCTCAGTGTCGGTGAGCCGGACTTCAACACTCCTGATCACATCAAGGAGTCTGCCAAGCAGGCTATCGACGACAACTGGTCTCGCTACTCTCCTGTACCAGGCTATGCAGATCTTCGCGATGCGGTAGTAGCAAAGCTGAAGAACGAGAACGGCCTCGACTACAAGGCAAGCGAGATTCTTGTTGGCAATGGTGCCAAGCAGGCTGTCTGCAATGCTGTCATGGCACTCGTTGACGATGGCGATGAGGTTATCGTGCCAACACCTTATTGGGTAAGCTACCCACAGATGGTACTCCTCGCTGGTGGTACACCGGTGCACATCCCTGCCCGCTACGACCAGAACTTCAAGATAACACCGGAGCAGCTCGAGGCAGCCATCACTCCAAAGACACGTATGCTCATCCTCTGCTCTCCAAGCAACCCGACAGGTTCCGTATATAATAAGGCGGAACTCAAGGGCCTCGCAGAGGTTATACTGAAGCACGAGGATCTCTATGTCCTCGCTGACGAGATCTACGAACACATCAACTACGTAGGCAAGCACGAGTCCATCGCGCAGTTCCCTGGCATGAAGGAGCGCGCCATCATCATCAACGGCGTATCAAAGGCTTACGCTATGACAGGATGGCGTATCGGCTACATGGCTGCACCAGAGTGGATTGTGAAGGGCTGCAACAAGCTCCAGGGACAATATACCTCCGGTCCTTGCTCGGTAAGCCAGAAGGCTGCTACCGTGGCATACACGGCAAGCCAGGAGTGCGTTGAGGATATGCGCAAGGCATTCGAGCGTCGTCGCGACCTCATCGTTTCGCTCGTTAAGGAGATTCCAGGTCTTGAGGTTAACGTACCAGACGGAGCGTTCTACGTATTCCCTAAGTGCGTAAGCTATCTCGGCAAGACCGATGGCGAGCGCGTAATCAAGGATACCAACGACCTCGCAATGTACCTCCTTGAGGTCGGTCACGTAGCTACTGTAGGCGGTGATGCTTTCGGCGATCCGGAGTGTTTCCGCATGAGCTATGCTACCAGCGACGACAATATCCGTGAGGCAATGCGCCGCATCAAGGAGTGTCTCGCAAAGTTGAAGTAGGCAAAACACTTTTTCGAGTTGTCGAATAGGTGCTTAAAGTGGAAAAAATAGTAAAAGGGGACTCCAAAAGTCCCCTTTTTACCCCTAAAAAGCCTTTTTTTAGCGTTTTTTTTTGTTAAAAATCTTAAAACGCTATGATAGTTCCACTTATTTTGTTAACTTTGTCCTTCGAAAACAAACAACAAACAATAATGTTTAACCATTAAACCTACTTACCGGCAAAAAGAAACACTAACAAAAACAAAATTTATCAACTTAATTCATTTAATAATTTAAACAATTCTAACTAAAAACAATTATGGCAGCTACACAAAAACCAGCCAGCCCAAAGAAGCCATCAGCAGGTTTCCAGGGTGTTCGTAACGCAGTATTCATTGTTGCAGCAATGTTCGTACTCGCAGTTTGTATCTTTAAGTTCGTTCTCGGTAACCCAGACAACTTCGTAGGTGGTGATCCAGAGGGTGAGGTCCTCAACGGTAACATGCTTGGTACTATCTATAAGGGTGGTATCGTCGTTCCTGTCCTTATCACATTGATGCTCACTGTATTCTGTCTCTCTATCGAGCGTTACCTCGCTCAGCGTACAGCTTTCGGTAAGATGGCTACTACTAAGTTCGTTGTTGCTATCAAGGCGGCTCTCGCTAAGAACGACTTCGCTGAGGCTAAGTCTCTCTGCGCTAAGCAGCGTGGTACTATCGCTAACGTAGTTGGTGCTTCTCTCGCAGCTTACGAGGAGATGGAGAAGGCTGACGGTATCAAGAAGGCTCAGAAGATTGCTAAGATCCAGCAGGCTCACGAGGAGGCTGTGCAGCTCGAGATGCCTACTCTCCAGATGAACATGCCTATGCTTGCTACTCTCGTAACACTCGGTACTCTTACCGCTCTGTTCGGTACTGTAACAGGTATGATCAAGTCATTCGCTGCTCTTGCTTCTGGTGGTGGTGGTGACTCTGTTGCTCTTTCTACCGGTATCTCTGAGGCCCTCATCAATACCGCCCTCGGTATCTTGACCTCTTGGCTCGCTGTAGTATCTTACAACTTCTTCTCAAACCGTATTGACAAGCTCACATACGCTCTTGACGAGATTGGTTACACTATCGCTCAGACATACGAGGCAAACCACGACGAGGCTTAATTTTTACTTGTAACCCTTTAAAACTTTTATCGCTATGGGTAAAGTAAAACTTAAGAAACAAGACATCTGGATCGATATGACGCCAATGTCAGACGTGATGGTGCTGTTGCTCTGTTTCTTCATGTTGACATCAACATTTACGAAGCCGGAGCCAGTGAAGGTGGTAACACCACAGTCAGTGTCTGAGATTAAGGTGCCTGAGAAGGATGTACTCACAGTACTTGTCGACAAGGAAGGCAAAGTATTTATGAGTATGGACAACCAGATTCAGCTTGAGAGCCTTATCGCTGACGTTGCAGGACAGTACAATCTTGCACTCACAGGTCAGCAGGTAGGCGCATTCAAGTCTGACCCTATGTTCGGTGTTCCTATGCAGGAGCTCAGCAAGTACCTGAGCATTCCTGAGGATACTGAGCGTTCTAAGGAACTTAAGAAGTATGGTGTCCCTACTGACAGTGTGAATAACGATATAAGTGAGTTCCAGGTATGGGTAAAGGCCGCTCGCGGTGTAAACCCTGACCTCAAGCTTGCCCTCAAGGCAGACTCAGAGACTCCTTATAAGGTTATTAAGAAGATTATGTCGGAACTGCAGGATATTAACGAGAACCGTTACTACCTGATTACATCACTCAAAACCACGGAGGAATAAGGCATGGCAAAACAGAAGAAAAGCAGACAGAAAAAATCCCAGACGCGTGTGGACTTCACGCCTATGGTTGATATGATGATGCTTCTTATCACGTTCTTCATGCTCTGTACCACTCTGGCTAAGCCACAGACAATGGAGTTGAGTATGCCGACGAACGATAAGAACCTCGAGGATAATGACAAGTCCGTTACAAAGGCTTCATACACAATCACTATCTATGTGACTGCTGACAACCAGATACACTACGTAGAAGGTCTGCCAAAGTATGACGACCCAACATGTCTGAAGAAGACTACATGGGGTAAGGACGGTATCCGTAAGGTGCTCATCACTCACGTTACCGAAGATAATACACAGCCTATCCAGCAGGTTATGCTTGCTAAGGCAAAGCTCGATCAGCGCAAGCACGAGGATATCAAGTTCACTCAGCAGATGTATGACGAGCAGCTGAAGCAGATCAAGGCTGGTAACATCGACGGCAATAAGATACAGACAATGACCATCATCATCAAGGCTACCGACAACGCTTCTTACCTGAACGTTGTTGACGCTCTCGACGAGATGCAGATTTGTTCTGTTGGTAAGTATGTCATAGATAAGATTAACGACGACGACGTCAAGCTCCTCAAGGAAGCTGGCGTGAAGGAGTAAGTCTATTTAAGTATTATCTTTAACTAAAAGAAAGGAAAAGAAAAATGGCAAAAATAGATCTTATTGAAAACAGTTGGTCGGACATGATGTTTGAACACCGTAACAAGGAATACGGTGCATACGTCCTCCGTCGCCAGACTGGTCGTCGTAACGTCCTCTCTATGCTTCTCGTTGTGCTCACATTCCTTGCTGTTGTGGTCTTCATGGTAGCAAAGAGCGCATACGATGAGTATCAGGCAAAGCATCAGGTAATGGACCAGGTTACTGAACTCTCAGCTCTCACCCAGCAGAAGAAGGAAGCTAAGGTAGAGCGTAAGGAGATTCCAGTACGCCAGGAGGAGCAGAAAGTCGTAGAGAAGGTAAAGAGCTCTGTGAAGTTCACCGCTCCTGTCATCAAGAATGATGACGAGGTAAAGCCTGAGGACGAGCTGAAGTCACAGGACGAAATCATGAACTCTAAGGTAGCTATCGGTGCTCTCAACGTTGTTGGTAACGACGAGAACGGTGAGGTGCTCAAGGCTAAGGAGGTTATCGCTACTGAGCCTGTAAAGCCAAAGGAAGAAGAGAACAAGGTGTTCGACGTTGTTGAGCAGATGCCTTCATTCCCAGGTGGTATGGGTGCACTCATGCAGTACCTCTCAAAGAGTATCAAGTATCCTGTTATTGCAGAGGAGAATGGTATCCAGGGTCGTGTAATCTGCACATTCGTTGTTGAGAGAGATGGTTCTATCACCGACGTTCGCATCGCGAAGTCTGTTGACCCATCACTCGATAAGGAGGCACAGCGCGTTGTTAAGTCAATGCCACACTGGATTCCTGGTAAGCAGAATGGTTCTGCAGTGCGTGTAAAATATACACTCCCTGTAACATTCCGTCTCCAGTAATAAAAGTACTTACACATATTTATATAATTAGAGGCCAGAAGGGCATTCCTTTTGGCCTCTTTTTTCAAAAAGGAAAAGTAGAAGTCTTCAGACCTCAAAAGTAGATATTTCGTAGTCAAGGAACATTATCCCCCCCAGATTCAATGAAGCATTTTATATCTTTCATAGCATTATTGCTCACATTGTCAATGGCTGTCGGTTGCAGTCAGAAAAAGAAGAATGGCAATGAGCGCAATGATACATACTCCAGCGGCACCATCTCGTTTGGTGCTGACGAGAGTTTCCAACCTATCATTTCCGAAGAGCTGGACGTGTTTCATTCCATCTACGTGCAGGCAAAATGTACACCGAAGTACATGACGGAGTCAGAGGGCATGAACCTCCTCCTTGCCAACAAGCTCTACATGATGTTCACCACGCGCGACTTCAAGAAGTCAGAATACGACAACCTCGTCGCACGCCAGCGCAAGCCTTACACCGTACACGTAGGCTACGACGGACTCGCACTCATAGCAAACCGCAGCAACACCGACTCCTGCATGTCCGTGAAGAACGTCAAGCGCATCCTCACAGGAGAGATAGCCGATTGGAAAGAGGTGACGCCTTCCAACAAGCGCGGTGAGATCATAGTATGCTTCGATAACACAACGTCAAGCGCCGTACACTACGTTGAGGACTCCATCCTCGGTGGCAAGCCAATCACGGCGAAGAGCGTCTTCGCAACAAAGAGGACCGCCGAGGTAATAGACTATGTGGAGAAGACGCCGGGAGCCATCGGCATCATCGGAAGCAACTGGCTCAACGACAAGCGCGACTCCACGAACCTCACATGGAAGAAGAACATCCGCGTGCTCGCCATCTCGCGCTCTGACAATGCTACACCGGACAACTCCTACAAGCCATACCAAGGCTACATATACAATGACTTCTATCCATTCATCCGTAAGATCTACGCCCTCATCAACGATGAGCGAGGCAAGTACGGACTGCCTTGGGGCTTCGCACAGTTCGTGGCATCACCGAAGGGTCAGATGATAATCTTCAAGGCAGGACTCCTTCCAGCTTACGGCAACATCAGCATTCGCGATGTGCAGATAACGGATTAGACCAGAGACCCCTACCCCTAACCCTCCCCCGTGATGGGGAGGGAGAGAATATGGGGAAATCCCTGACAACGGTAGGGAAAACATTTGTAACAACTGCGTTGGATTCTTCGTCGTAGGTATAGAAAGGCGCATGAGATTGTTGCCTGCAATCTTAGACAGTATAAGTCGAATCAATAAAAAAAAAAGTATAATAATATGAAAGTAAGACACATGATTATCGGAGCTCTGATGACAGTCATCGCTGCTCCAGTTATGGCTCAGGCTCAGACAAATGAGATCATGAACCAGGTTTCGGCAATCATCAAGAGCGGTGCTCCTGATGCCAACAAGCAGGTGCAGGCTATTGCCAAGGCTAACAAGAAGGACATCAACGCCATTGTAGGCATCGGTAAGGCATACCTCGCTGCTAAGGACTATGCCAATGCCAAGGTCTATGCCCAGCAGGCTGTTGACATGGCAGGCAAGGAAAAGGAGAAGATTGCTGATCCATACGTGCTGATGGGTAACATCGCTGTTGGTGAGGACGATGGCGGCACTGCTGCACAGTGGTTCCAGCAGGCTATCTACTTCGCACCAAAGAGCCCGGATGGCTATCGTCGCTATGCACAGATCATGAGTAAGACAGACCCTGCTGGTGCTGTTCAGACTCTTGAGGACCTCCGTGCACAGCTTCCTGACTACCCTGTTGACCTCATCGCTGCTGAGATCTACTCTGAGGCAGGCAAGATGGCAAAGGCTAACGAGTACTACGCAAAGGTAAGCCTCGACAAGATGAAGGACTACCAGATCTCTGACTACGCTACAAACCTCTTCCTCTCACAGCAGTATGACAAGTCTCTCGACATAGCAAAGCAGGGTCACGCCAAGTTCGCTCGCAACGCTTCCTTCAACCGTCTTATCATGTTCAACAACACAGAGAAGAAGGACTACGAGGCAGCTCTCGTTGGTGCTAACGACCTCTTCAACAACTCTGACTCCCTCAAGGCTTCTGCCTTCGACTACGGTTACTATGCACGTGCCCTGAAGGGTGCCAACAAGTACGCAGAGGCTGTTACCGCTTACCAGAAGCTCCAGCAGCTCGAGGGTATCGACAACGACACCAAGAATCAGGCAAACAAGGACATCTCCGACTGCTACAAGAAGCTCTCTGACTACGACAAGGCTGCCGAGTACCTCCAGAAATGGGCACAGTCGCTCCCACAGCAGTCGTTTACTGCAGAAGAGGCTGCTGCACTCCTCTATGCTGACCAGCTCGCTGACGAGAAGTTAACAGCAGAAGTAAAGAAGACTGCTTACGAGAAGGCTGACGCTCTCTATGCACAGCTCGCTGAGAAGTATCCGGATAATGCTGCATACATCGCTAACAAGCGTGCCACAATGCCATTCTCTCTCACCAGCGACCAGATGGCAGCCCTCAAGATGGCAGGTCCTCACTACGTAACATTCGCTGACCTCCTCGCTGCTGACACTAACCGCTCTGCCGGTCAGACAAAGATGCTCATCAACGCCTACAACACCATCGTGGCATACTACGTACACAGCATGAACGATATGGATAAGGCTAAGGAGGTAGCACAGAAGCTCATAGAGCTCGATCCAGAGAATGCCAACGCAAAGGCTATCCTCGGCATAGAGTAATACTCATGTAACTCGTTAGTTGTTACTATAACGTTAATCGTTATCATAACGATAGTGGTTACCATAACAAATGCGAATCTGCCAAACTTTTCTTCGGAATTGTTTGGCAGATTCGTTTTTTCTTTGTACTTTTGCAAACAAGAAACAAAAACAGCAACTTATGATGACAGAACTCGTTCGTTTTGACTGGGCAATAAAGCGTCTGCTGCGCAATAAGGCGGACTACGTAGTGGTGGAAGGACTCCTTACATCACTCATGGAGCGTCCCATAAAGATAAAGAGCATCCTTGAAAGCGAATCCAACAAGGAGACCGCTGACGACAAGTTCAACAGGGTTGACCTCCTCGCAGAAGATGAAGACGGCGAACTCCTGATCTTTGAGATTCAGAACAACCGTGAGCTCGACTATTTCCATCGCATGGCTTACGGCACGTCAAAGGTGATTTCAGAATACCTGAAGTCAGGTGACCCATACGAGAAGATAAAGAAGGTGTATTCCATCAACATTGTCTATTTCTCTCTCGGACAGGGAGACGACTATGTCTATAAAGGAACGACACAGTTTGTGGGACTCCACAACGACAACGACATACTCCACCTCTCAGAGGCGCAGCGCAAAGCCTTCGGCTGTCAGAGTCCCTCTGACATATTCCCGGAGTACTATCTTCTTCGCGTAGATAAGTTTGACACCGTCGCAAAGACACCATTGGACGAATGGATCTCCTTCCTTAAGACTGGAGAGATTTCCAAGGAGGTTACCGCCCCAGGTCTAGCAGAAGCCCGCGAGATACTTAACCTCTCCAAGCTCAATGATGAGGAGCGTAAGGACTACTATCGCATGATGGAGAACCTACGCTACCAGCGCAGTGTCATAGAGACTGGTCGTGCAGAAGGTCGTGAGCAAGGACTCGAAGAAGGTCGTGAACAGGGACTCGAAGAAGGTCGTGCAGAAGGCCGTGCGGAAGGCCGTGCGGAAGGCCGTGCGGAGGAAAGACAAAAGGCATACGAAGAAAAACTCTCCAGTGCCCGCAATCTTAAAATTCTTGGAGCACTGACCAACGAACAGATAGCAAAAGCCTTAGGCTTGACCGAAGATGAAGTTCGTCAGGCATAAAATCGATAATCACCACCTATCCTCACCTCCCTCATCCATTCGATGCGAGAGGTGAGGATTTTCTTTCTCCACTATATTATTTTTCTTTCCACTAAATATCGAAGCAATCTTGCTGCATTTCCTATTGTGTGCGCACACAAACTGCGTGTGGGCAAAAATGTTATTGAAAAATTTGGTGGTTTCAGAATAATTGCGTAATTTTGTAGCGCAAAACCAGTTTGCCCATCCGTATGGGTGAGAATGGGGATGCAATAGGCATAATTTAATTGAGCATAAAGTTTAACCCAAAAAGGAATTAAGTCGTTGCTACGGCATTGACGCTACGAACCAGACATACAAAGATGATTTCAGAGAAGAACGGTACACCATACGTGTAGCCACTTCGCCAGCGTATTTAAAAATATCATTATTAACTACGAAGGTGAGCAGCAACCGTTCGATTTACATAATATAACGTAGAGCTTTCGCTCT
>CAMADY010000041.1 GCA_945831805.1 uncultured Prevotellaceae bacterium | reverse complement strand
GGGAAGTAATATAATTTTGTATTCAAAAGTGGGACAAAATGGGAAATACTAAAGTGGGACGTTATAAAAAAAATGTCCCATTTTATTTGGATGTTTAATTTTTAAAGTATAAATTTGCACCGCTTTACTTAATTTACATTTTCTACTATGGCAAACAAATCAGTAAAGGAATTACCTATTTCCTACGTTAAGAGTCCGTTCGACCTTATCAAGGCACCTGCAGACTGGAACATTCTTGAAAGCAAGATTCTCATTGCAGTAAGTATTCAACTACAGGAAAGATTTCAAAGATTTCATGACAGTGAAATAAGCGGGCAACTCAGTCTCTTCAGTGAAAGTGAATTTTCAGATTCACCAGAAGTGGAACTACGCATTCCAATCAAGGAAATAAATATAACCCCAAATCACTATGATCAGGTTGGGGATGCATGCAAGAGAATATCTTCGATGATCGTTCCTGTTATTTCTATGGACAAGAACAAGCTGAGGATAACAGAGTACCGTCAGTTGTTTGTGGCAGGCTACAACAACGAGGGTAGGGGAGATATAACAATAAAGATTCATAAGTCTGTTGCAGATACATATTTCAGAGGAGGTAGTTTTGCCCTGCATCTCCGCAGTATTGCCAATAACTGTCGTTGCTCATACACCCCACACCTGTATATGTATCTTAGTAAATTTCGCGATTACAAGGGTGAAGCCACTCTCTCGTATGAAGAATTGAGAAAGATGATGGGTATGTACAAACTTAATACAAAAGGCGAGAGTATAAAGATTAACAAGAAAACTGGTGCAGAGGAAATGAATCCGGAAGGCATGTACCCTCGCTTCAAGGATTTCAAGAAGCGTGTGCTCGAACCAGCCAAGGCAGAACTTGACAGACTATTCGAACAGCAGATGGTAGACATATCCTTTGTTTACCAAACCCTATACGCCGATGGAGCAACGACAGGAAGAGGAAACCCACACAAGATACATTTCACCATTATCAAGAACTGGGACAACAAGATAATGGCAGATATGAAAAAGGCACTAACACCACAGGAACAAAAGGCTATAGAAAAATGGAATGAACTGTTATCCTGCCTAGGCGTTAAGAATATAGAAGGAGTCCAGCCTATAGGATACGACTGGGCGGATGCACCGCTGTTCGAGGCAGAAAGTGAAGAAGCGTGGGAAAACTTCTATCGCTCACCGGAAACAGCCAAGTATTGGATACAGGTTTATGGCAACATAAAGGGTGAACGAAAGATTGTTTCAAGCATATAAAGGAAAAGGTTCATCTTCATCGATGAACCTTTTCCTTTTTCATTTACTTTTCCAAGACTTTCTTTGTGTAGTCTCTCATATTCTCCATGCTCTCCATATGTCGCAGCCTTGATTTGAGAAGCATGCTCTCCTTCCTTGCCATGTCTGCCTCATTCTTTAGACCCCTTATCCTCATGTTTATTTTCTCCTGATCTATGGATGCCACATGAACGGCGGGGTTCTCAAGGAAGTACATAGGAGAGACTCCAAGCCTGTTGCTTATGTCTACGAGTTCCGTTGCCTTCATGGGTGATGTCTTGGACATATAGCGTATCATGCGCTGCGCGGATAGGTTTATCTTCTCACGAAGCTCATACATGAATATATCCTCGTTGCCGTAGAACTCCATGATGCGGTATGGATGGAACTCCTGTTCGTCAAGACCCGGCACTCTTATCTCGTCAGGTATTGTCATACATCCCTCACGAGGAAAGAAGAGATTGATTGGTATTCTGTATGCGTTGCACACGTCTACGAGCGTGCGCATGAGTATATCACCAGACTTGACTGCCGCACCATACGTATGAATTGTATGTCCGGTGTCTATGCCTATCTGCCGGTGAGAGACCTTGAGCAGGGTAGGGAGCAGTTGAAAGAGTTCCTTGAAGTAGTAGTGTCTATGGCTGTCTTCCTGGCTCTGCGGCAGGAGGTTCTGCCTAAGTACATCCATGATGTCAAGGTCCAGCTCGGAGCACAGGCTGGCAAGTTTAGCACACGTATATGTCCTTTCTCCTCCCTGTCCCAGAATCTCATGATGGAACACCACCGGACTCCAGCGAGCCTGCTCCACAAGTACGGGTCTCGAGCACTCCTCCTCACCATCACTCAGGAAGAAGGTACTTATGTCAAGGTGGTACTCGTTGCATACTGCAATGAGAATGTCAGCCCTGCAGTCCTGTTTGCCTGAGAGGTGGCGGCGCAGCGTGTCCACGCTCATCCCCATTCGCTTGCTCATTGCGTAGGCATTAGTGTTTAGTATACCGAAAAGATTGTTTGCTAGTGTCTTGTTGAATGTGTATGTCATTGTTATTCCTCCGCTACTTGATGTGGATTTGTTATTTCTTCTTCATATTCGTTGTCTTTCAGCCTTAGCCTGAGATTTGCGTTCTCTGCACGAAGCTTAGTGTTCTCCTCCTGAAGGGCGAAGGCAGAGGCACGCAGTTCCAGGAGTTCCTTGCGCAGCCGTTCAGCCTCCTTCTTCATGTCCCTGCTTGCATCTGATATGCGGGGTAGGGTAGGGTCTGAGATAAAATCGCCCATGTTAAAGCCAAAAGCATTGCAGAAAGCAAGGAAGCGGGACAGCGGGCATTCGTCGGTAAGTATTGAGTTGGCTGTATTGCGCGATATGCCCATCGTCCTGTTGACCATGTTCATTGAAACACCCTCACGCTTCATTATCTTTCTTACACTGTCAGGACTGAAGGCTATGTCCTTCCACTCGGTAAAGTGACGCACCTCCTTTCCTGCATATACGTCGTCAGTTCCTGTAGTAACAAAGAGAGAGAAGGGCAGATGATACGAATTGCACAGGGCAATGACATCATAAAGCTTGAACTCACAGTCCTGCAGATGTCTGCAGACGTAATTAGGATTCTTGCCAAGTCGCGCACTCATCTCTGCCTGAGTAGTCTCAAGCAGAACTGGCAGAATCTGGAATTGAAGTGTTTTGATTTTATAGCTTTTCATGGTAGGAATTAAATATGATGATAAAAACTATATTAAAATATCAAATATATTTAAAATTGTTTTGTAGAGTGCGTTATAGTTTGTAATTTTGTGCTATAAATTTAAATAATATTACGCAAATATAGAAATATTAATAGTACTATTTACGCAGATTAATAAAAAATTAACTGAGATGTCAACAACTGCAAAAGCCACATTACAAATTAAAGACTGTAGGGGAGAGGTGCTGTTCAGCGGCATAACGAAGAGCGACAGGAGGTGGATA
Source organism: uncultured Prevotellaceae bacterium (assembly GCA_945831805.1). GTDB lineage: Bacteria > Bacteroidota > Bacteroidia > Bacteroidales > Bacteroidaceae > Prevotella. Next base: position 18,844 of record CAMADY010000041.1, on the reverse strand, counting down.
GCAGACGCCCTCATGGATACTTTTGCCGTCGATGACGCAGAGTATGACGAGCATGAAGGGTGCATACGTGTTGAGTGCTACGGCAGGGATATTGACATCACCGAGTTGAAGGAGGCACTTGGCATCTGCTGCACTGAACTTGAATACGAACTCATTTTCAAATCATAGTTTTACGCATAAGTTTTTCATGGTATTAGATTTTTTTGCTGCTTCGTCGTGAGACGCGGCAGCATTTTTTTGTTGCTTAACACGTTGAGAATCACAATGTATTAAATTTCCTTATACATCCATTATTAAATATCAATGAAAAATAATACATCAAGAATCAAATTTACTTAACTTTGCATCAGAGAAAAGGAAACCAAAACCAACATCACAATGGAACTGAAACTAATAAACTCTTTCGTGGCGGTAGTTGACTCTGGCAGTTTCTCGTCTGCCGCCAAGATTCTCAACCTTACACAGTCTGCCGTCTCGCTTCACGTCAAGACCCTGGAAGAGCAGCTCGACACTACTCTGATGATACGCTCGGCAAGGAGCATATGCCTTACTGAAAGCGGCAAGGCACTCTACGACTATTCAAGGCGCATGCTCCGTCAGGTAGAGGAGTGCAAGGAGCACATCAGCAACATTAACGGCTGTCTCAGAGGAGAGCTTCACATAGGTGTTGGCTCCTTCATAGAGCCTTACATCAGGCAGGCTGCCGTGGTAATGATGAACCGTCATCCGGGTATCAAGCTCAACGTGGACTTCGGCAAGAGCTGTCAGCTCAACAGGATGCTTCGCTCCCATAATATTGACCTCGCCTTCACCATGAATGAGTCATACAGCGAGGAGGGAATAGAAACCCTTCCATGCATCCCCTTCCGCATCGAGGCGATAATGGGCAGCACCCATCCGCTTGCCTCACAGGAGAAGGTGTCCTACGAGGATATTCTCCGCCATCCTGTCATCATGCCTGACGCTGGTGACCGTGTCTTCGCCACCATAGGAAGATACTTCGATGGTGACATCTCAAGGTTTGACGTACGTGCCGCCGTCAACTCTCCTGAAGGAATCCTCGGAGTACTGAACGTGATGGGCGCGGTGTCATTCATGCCGTCCATATACGTCAGTGGAAGGAAAGACCTTGTCTCACGTCCCATCATAGGTCTCGAGCGTGACCTTGTAAGCAACGCACACAGGATGAAGGACGTTCCTTTGAAGGCTTCGTCACGCGAGTTCCTCAGCATAATACATAACGACATAATCCCCAACTATCACATATGAAACTGATGCAACGGCTCAGGAGCATGCACGCCGCCATGCACGGCTGTGGCTTCAACACGCGCCTCTTCCGTCTCATAGAGCGCACGCTCAAAGTGGCAGTCATCACAAGCGACTTCATCATGACGCAGCACTGCCTCTTTCTTCTTATGGGATATGACCCCTGGGTAGGTGAGATTCTATGCGGTTACTGTCTTTTTGGTACTGTGATACTCTTCCTTGCAAGTTATCTTTTACACTTCTGCTGGCGCTACCGCCTTGCCGTACTTCACACCTTTGCAGTGAACTTCTGCATCACCTGGGAGCGAGAGTTCGGATTCGGATCCTGGTTGATCCCGATGTGCGTCACCATGTTAGTGCTGGGTGTATTCATAATAATGGCAAACCTCAAAGCATACCTCAAGCAATGAACGATACAGAAACACTGAAGGCCGCAACGGAGCGCGTGCGGCTGTACTTCGGCAGCAGCCTGAGACGGCTCGAAGCTGACACCCTGGGGAATATGGTTATGCTTGACATAACATACGAGGACTTCCACACGCTGAAACGTGTACGCTCATGGCTCAATGAGAACATACCCTCGCTGCTCCAGCTCAGCGTGGAGCGCACCTACAGCGATGCTGCCATCGAGAGTGTCTCATGCGGAAACACGGATGATCCCGACGAACTTGTCATGGTAGAGGAACTACTCTTCTCCAAGGAACTTGCCGATGGCGAATGCCAGCAATGAAAGAACAAGACACAGCATGATTCTCATTTCTTTTCCACCTCCCCAACTTTTTACTTTCACTTAAAAAGCCCTGTCCCTGTCCGTCCTTTCATCATTCCTCAGACGGCGGCGACGGTGGCCTTTTGTCATATGTTACTCAGTGAGTTTCTTCAGCATCTCGAACATCTGCTGCTGCATGTTCTCTATCTTCTCGAAGCGCTTCTCCGTCTGTTGTTTTTCACGCTGTGCCGGGTCAAGGTCAGCAAGCAGGGAGTTGCAGCGCTCCACCGTCTGCCTCTCCTTGTCCACTCTGTCCAGAGCCTGCTGTGCGGTGTTGCGCATTGAGGTAAGCTCGCGCAGTATATTATCAACGCTTGTTGATATTACCATGCCGTCGGGGTATGCCACGTCTGCATCAGCCATCATGACATAGGGCTGTCCGTCATCAGTAAGGATGTCCACTACCAGGTTGGTGGCTCCGCCAATCTTGGCATCCACATGCGGCAGTGATACCTCTCTTACGTTGAGTGTCTTGGCGCACAGCGCCTTGCGGTCCAGGACATACAGAGGGTAGCCCTGCTTTATATCTTTGAAGTTCATTGTTGTCTGTCTTTAGTGAGTTAATGGAAATAACTGAGAAGTGAACCATGGACTGCTCCACGGTTCACTTGGATAGGGACGGCTACGCAATGGTAGCTATGAATGTCTTCATAATGTTTACGCCATGTGCCTTGCAGCACTTGGTGTATGCCGGTGTCACCACTGTGGTGTCACCCTCCACGATAGTCAGCGTATTGGTACCTGTGGCTGGCATAGCCAGCTTGAAGGTTTCTCTGAAGACCTGCGAGTGTGCGCAGCCGCACGGCTCTTCTACAGGAGATACTACAGTCACCATGGCCGTTATGGGGAATACGGCTACACCGTCGGCAATAACGGCATCCTCCGCCTTGAACGTGACAGTCGCAGTGGGCTGCGACTGCCCCATCACGCAGTAGCTCTTGCAGAGTTTCTCCGTGATGTCCGCTACCACCTGGGTATCTGGAGCCGTTACCGGATGTACTATTATTGTATGAATCATGGTTGCTCATAGTTTAATAGGTTGAAGAATTGCCGGAGCAACGGTCTCCATATACGGAGACCGATGCCCGACCTTTAGCTCAGACACTACATCCACAGCCTGTGCTCTTCACACCTGCGATGATGTTTGCAGCAAGGAGTTCACGGTCCTTGGCTGCGAGTGCGTCGCGCAGTATCTGTGTGTTGGTATCACACATCTTGTCAAGAACACGCTGTGTATTGCGGTCCTGGTTGTTGATGATCTCGCCCTTGTTCTGTGTAAGGATGTAGCCCAGGTCACTGAAGCCCTTCTGCAAGCCGTTGGCGATGCCTGTAAGGCGCTCGTTGATGGTGTAGGTCTGGTCCTTAATGCCGAGCTGGGTCTCGTAGCCCATACGCTGGATGAGTTCCTTGGACTGGCAGCAGCAATCCTTGAAGGTTGCCTGCAAGTCCTTCACGCCCATGAGGTTTGAGTTGATGACACGCTCGCCGGTGAAACGCACATCACCCTGTATGCCCTGCACTCCCGAGCGCACATCGCCCTGAAGACCCATGAAGCCAGCCTTGATATCACCGCCTACATTCTGCAGTGCAGCACGCAGGTCACAGATACCTGTCTGGATAGCACGCAGGTCTACGTTCATGTTTGCAGCAAGCTCGCCTATTCGGCTTGTGTTGCCCTTTACTGCCTCGTTGATGATGTCAGTGTTGTGGTTGTCTGACATCTGGTTAGAGAGCTGGTTGAAGCGGGCCTGCATCTCTGCGTTGCCTGCATACTGGTTCTGCCAGTCATTGCCGTACATCCATCTCATCATTCCCATTATCATCATATATGCGAACGGATTGTTCTGCCACTGGTTGTTCTGATTGGCAAGCATAGCCATGCCGAAACTGCCTGACTGGTCATTGCCGCATGGATGGTTGTAGCAATAAACCTTCTCCTTAATCATTTCGTCTGCCATAATTGTATGGAATTAAAAATTAGAAAAATAAAAATTGGGTGTCATGTCCGGAACTTATTTGACACCGCAAAGTTCGGCAGAAAGGAGAGGTGTCACTCTAAGGCGACAAAAAAAAGGAAGGCGCGCTTCACAGCGGGCCTTCCCTCCAAACTAATTAACCAAATAAAACCTAACAACTAATTACAAAAATGAAAAACATTAGCTCTAAAACAATTCTTTATGTAACATCTTCCACTCCACCACCATATCTGTGGGGAATGCAAGTGTCTTGGCATAAGGGTCAATGGGCTGAGGGAAATCACTGAAGTCATTCCTCCACCTCTGTATGGTACGTATGCTGACATGGTAGTACTCCGCGAGTTCAATGAGCGTCACTCCGCTCTTCGTCCTCTCACTTACCATCATGTCAATGCCAGACGCAAGCACGTCAAGTGCCTTGTCACCCCATCCGCATGGATTCTCCCTTGCGATGAGACCCAGCTTGCCAGCACTGTGTGCCAGATGTTCCCTGCCATTCATAACTATTCTTCTATTTTAGCCACTCTCTTGGCTATCTCGCCAAGGAGACGTATTATATAGTCGTTGCACGTCTTGTCCCAGAGGGGAGTGCATGTAAGAATATTCTCTTCCTTGTAGATAAACTCCAGAACATCGTCACGTCTCAGTTTCTCTTCCATGTATGTCTTCATATTATATTATTATACATATGACGGCGAAGTGCAATGCCGCACCCAGCAGGATGCCTAAGGCATCTGCCGCGATATCCTTCCAGCACCAGTGGTTGCCATGTGCCCTCATATCACCATACTCCTTGGCAAGAGCCGCACCCACGGCAGCCTCGGGACTGATGACGGAGATGGCAAGGCACACTCCGCAGTGTATCAGCTTATCTATGTCACGCCATGAATCTCCGCACTTCTTCATACCCTTACTCCTTTTTGAATTTTGAAACGATGAAATATGTGATGATGGAGATAAGGAGCACCGACAGGATGAGAGATGAGATATCTCCCTTGAGCTTCTCTATCCATGTCTTTCCCTTCTCTTTGATTTCGGTGTACTCCGACTCCCTGTCAGCGATCATGGAGCGGTACATACTGTCAAGCGTTACGTAGGACATAAGGACTGAGTCCAGAGTGTGGCGGTACTGCGAGACACTATCCTCAAGCTCAGTGACACGGCAGCTTTCCTTCTCCACGATTCTTTCGCTGTACACTGTGTCATGTGTCACGCTGCGATCCGAGCTGTTGTGCCAGTAGTGGTAGTGCATCACTCCCATGCTGTCAACCTCGAAGGACATGCTGTCCTTGACAAGAGTCCAGTTCTCTGCGCTGCTGCCGGTATGCAGGAGCATACTCTCTCTGGTCTTTTCCACAAGGCTGTCCTTCTGTCTTATCACGTGCTCCATTGAATCCACCATGGCGTGGTAACGCGACAGAGAATCTGCTACATGGTGGCTCTTGTATGCCGTGTCAGCATACTGCTCACGTCTGTGCTCCTGAACGCTGGAGTGCGTGCGGCATCCTGTGAGCATCACTATTGCATACAGCAGGAGTGCCATCAGGACAAGAACCCTGTTGATGATGTTGTTGATATTCCAGTTTATCATCGCCTCATTCAGTTTATAGTCAATATATGGCGGCGCTGCTTGCCGCTGGAGGTCTTGTAGCCAATGTGTACCCATGAGTCCACTCCGTTCTTGTCAGGGTACTCATGGATGAGCTGGTCGAAGCCAAGCTCCTTGTGCTCACGGAGGAACTTCTCCACGAACTGCTGGTACTCTGCCATCCTGCCGTTGCTGGGCTTGGTGTCCACGGCAAGACCGTAGCAGTGTGCCGAGGTGGCAGAACCTCCTACCTTGGTGTTGAGCTTTGTGCAGCGGTATCCGCTCGTCACCTTGATGCCACTGCCCCATGCCTCGCGCAGCGGGTCAAGAAGTTTTTCAACCATCTCTGTAAGGTTACGTGTTATCTGCGATGTGGGCATGTTGTCGATGCCGTACTTGGCAGCACTGCTGCTCGCACAGAGCTCGCTGATAGTAAAGTATTTCATTTCTTATCCTCCTTGATTATGTCAATATTCAGATGTCTCTTTGTCTTGTCAGCCACAACCTTCTGCACCACATATGCCCATTTGGCATCCGAGCATGATGACTCGTTCTCAAGGATGCTCACGAGTTCGGTGAGAAGGAATATGGCAGCCACCATGTTGCCCAGATAGAGCTGGATGCCCGGCAGGCATATCTGGTCCACTCCCTGTGCTATGAGGATGCAGCCGAAGACCATGAACAGGTCACCTATCATCTTCTTCATGTGAACGGACTTTAGCTTTCCGTCACACGCCTCCTTTCCATACGTCTGGCGTACGCGTCTGTTAAGCCGCCATGCCGACAGGCAGTCAAGAAGCACGGCAAAGATACACAGCAGGGCAAAGGGAAGCGTGGGTTCTATCCATCCCCACAACGCACCTCCTATAACACAGAGGAAGTGACCGAAGTTAAAGTTGTGAAAGTTCATGAGTCATCGTTTCTGAAGTTTAAAGATTGTTTGGGCATATGATTTATTTATTTTCAGCAAATGTAAGCATTGTATCTAAGGTGTGCAATGACAGTATTACGCACCGCTTCTGGCACTGATGCTGTAGAGTAACCAGTATACACTCTCCACTCCATTTAGGTCTTTACCAAACTCACACCTTGCCGAGGCACATTCGCCTGGTTGAATGTAGTGTGTTCCGAACTCGCTCTCGTCGTAGAATCCGTAAGCCACAATGTTATGTCTCCACGATCGGTTGCGTATTATAAACTCGCACCCTATATATGTGCGGGCGATTTCAATCTCACCTTCGGCATTATATCCGTGATTAGAGCACCAACTGGTAAAGGTCTCATTTTCTGTATCAAAATAGAATGGCAAATCAATCAGTATACCGTTAAAACCAAGAGGATGTTCTTCAGTCGCCATATCCATTTGGAAATCTATGAACTGACCAGTCTTGGTAGGGTCGATGTGATAATATGCAATGCCATTGCCAGGTGTTTCTACATAGCCATACTCAAGATAGTTCTGGTTGTCGATAACACACTTGCCATGACGCACAAGACCGAGGAACTCACCTCTCGTGGCGTGCATTAAGCCATCCTTATCCACATAGAATGTAGCATCGTGTCTGCCCTTGCCGCCTGCCCAGAGATAGTATGGGTAGGTATATCCGGGGCCTGCATTCAAATCTACATCGCCATTGTCAACGGCATCCTTGAAATGCTCGTCATGATCACTGATATATCCGTCGCCGTCGGTATCGTAGGCCTCCTGGCTCGAGCCGGTAACCTCGTAAAAGTTCTCCGTACGGTTACCCATACCAGCCATCACATCGCCGTCATCATCAGTGATGACAAAGCATCCGCCGGTAAGCATATGGATGTTTGCATCCTTGGCAACAAGGTGAGTGAAGAAAGCTGCAAGTCCTGTGCTCACCTCGTCAAAGACAGGTGCGCCTCCCGATGTCAGTCCGCCAGAGTCAGTGCCAAGCATATATCCGCGAAGCTGTGTTGCCGTACTGAACCTTGTAAGGTCTTTGTCTTCGCCAGTAAAGATGAATGTCTTCTTGCATCGGAACACCATATATCCACTCTCGGTATCTGCCTGTACAGCCACGAAGTCCTGATAGCGCACGCCACCATTGCCTGCTGGAAGTTCATCATCGGGAGTGTTGGCATCATAGCAGTATGTCTGTCCTGATTTCAACTCATTCTGGAAGACACGTGTGATACATCCTGGGAAGCCAGGCGTTCCGGGCTGTGACACTCCGTCAGAGCCGAAGTGCGAGAATACCTTCCATGTGCCTGCTGTAGTCTTCTCTGCACCTGTCACTCCATCTTTCATCACGGTGTCATCCCTGCGCCAGAGGTAGGGTTTGTCCTTGCCGTAGTCTGCAGGTATGTTCTTCATCTCGGCACTCACGGTCACGCTCGGTGCTGTAGTTCCGCTGTTATTGGCATAGTAGTAGGAGTCTATTCTAAGGAACGAGTCACCATTGCTGCCTGCAGCACCCTTCTTGTCATTTTCAGAAAGACACCATGGTGTTGCTTTCTGACCGAGTTCCAGTTTCATCTTGCTGATGAAAAGACCTGCAGTACCCTTATCCTGATACAATCGCATAAGGTAACTGCTTTCAATACTCTCTGATGTCTGGAAGATAAACTTGCAGAGTGTCCACCCTGTATCTGACAGCGAGCTGACACGTGCAATCTCCGAGGTATACTGTGGAGTCTGTTCCGCTCCGCTTGCATTCAGCACCTTGCTGATAAATCCGTTATTAGCTGTATTTGCTACACTGTTATGACAGCGGATGTAGAATGAACATGGCGATCCTGCTGCCTTGGCATAGAAAGAGAGGGTATACCATGTCAAAGGAGCGAAAACAATAGAAGACTGGGCAAGCGCAACCCTGCCTGCGGTTCCAGTGTTGGCATCCAGTTCATACGAGTCCTTGCCCTCATACTTTTCAGTACCAGGCATGCTGCCTATGGCTGTTGACCACTTCTCCTTGTCGCCCTCTCCGAAGGCAGTGCCGTTGAGAATATTCTCCTGCACTGTCAGACCATCCTTTCCATCCTTTCCATCCTCGCCGTCTTCGCCGTCCGTTCCGTCAACAACGACAGGCACAGTCTCGGTGTCATACGTGACACCAGAGTATGAGTCGCTGGTGCTGTTGTTTGCTATCAGGCGGAAACGAATGTTTGACTTTATATCATCCGTGTTGATGTTTATGGATGAGGTGTAGCAGCGTGTCCACACGGCAGCATTATCCTTATTATAGAAGAGGTAGAGACCAGGAGTAGAATCAACTACAGGCTGCACCGATGAGTTTTCTCCCTCAACCTTCGTAACACTAGGTCTTATGAATGATGGAGTGTAGTTACCGTTCTTATCAACTTTTATCTCGTTGGAGTCGAAACTCAGCTTGTAGACCACAGGCGATGCACCCGGGCTTCCAGCCTTGACTGCGTTGACGGTAAAGAAAGCACTGCGAGTAGAGCCAGCATAATCAACAGAGATATTTGCTGAAGATGAAAGGCTCTCACTCATATCAAGGTCCTTGGTAAATATCCACTTTAAGGTGGATATTCCATCCTTATATGTGATGACAGGAGACACTCCTGCAATGCTGCCAGCGTTCACTCCCTCAGTGAGAGGTATGAGTTTATCACCCTCGAAGAGACGCACCGAGGTCTGCACCGAGGTTTCGGCATACACCTTTCCCTCATAGGTACATGGCACGGAATCCATCTCATTGTCAATATCCATTACCACAGCGCCGTAGCCGTCCTTGCCACGCTTATCATCCTCCGAGAGACACCATGTTGTGGCATCCTGTCCGACCTCCAGTTTCATCTTACCAAAGAGAGCGCCACCTGTATTACCACCACGGTACATTCTCATAAAGTAACTCTCTGAGATAGGTTCCGCGGTAAGGAAGGTAAAGGAGTAGAACTTCCATTCGGTATTGTTGAGGTTATCAATACGTGCAATCTCAGCTGTGTTTGTTGCTGTCTGCTCATTGCCACCAACAAGAACCTTGCTGACGAAACCGTTGGATGCTACGTTGCTGTTATTTTTGAGGCAGCGTATATACAGTGAACAAGCAGAGCTCTTAGCCTTGGCATAGAAGGAGAGGGTGTACCATGTGGAAGGAGAGAATACAACCTCCTGCTCCAGCACATTCTCAGAACCGGATGCAGTCCTCGAAGCAATCTCAAAGGTGTGTCTGCTGTCAAGCATCTCAGAGCCTGGCATGGATCCGAGTGCCTCAATCCACTTGCTCTTGTCATCCTCGCTGAAGGCAGTACCATTAAGAAGATTCTCCTGAGGGGTAAGACCATCCTCACCACGCTCTCCCTTCTCACCCCACACGCCTATGACGTGCGCTGCTTCTGATATGTAACCCTCTGGTACTGTCATGGTGATGGAGCGTGTGCGGCTCCACATATATGGGTATTCGGTGCTGTACCTCACCGAACTGTCACCATCCACGCCAGTAAGCAGTTCCTTCTGGTTCATGGTCCACTTGGGTGGGTTCTCCTCGTCAAGTTCATCGGTCTTGGTGATGGCATACTCATATAGTGTTGTTGTTACCTGGTCACCTCCACTGACGAGTTTCCAGTGTGTGTTTGACATCGACGGTGCTCCTGAGGCAATATCCTTATATGACTCCGATGATGCAGTGCGGCTTGCCACCTGCCAGGTGGCTCCCGAGTGACTGACCTGGCAGACCTCGATGACCCAGCGTTCCCATCCTGCATCATAACGACGCTCATAATAGTACTCTCCGCGTGCTGCTGCGTCAGCATCCCAGTCGCCCATATCCTTGACGATGAATGCCGTATCGCCCTGCCACTTCACCTCATAGAAATGCTCGGCAAGCATATAGCGTGTGTAGATGCCTATCTCGCCAACAAGACCGAGCTGGCGCACAGGACCGATATCTGGAAGTTTTCCTACTGTGAGGGCATAGTTGTTATCACTTACATTGGCAGAGTTCTGGTTGGTGTAGTAGGTAAGGCGACCTTCTTCAACGCTGATGCACCATGACGAGCGACGCTTGTCATAGAACGCTTTCTCATCAGGGTTGTCAGTCAGGATATCGTTGCCACGGCGTGCCATGTAGGCTCCTGCCTTGGGGGCAGCATTGCTCTGCACCTCGGCGCAGAGTGTAACGACAATCCACATACCCTCGTCGCTTCCATCTACCTCTTCGCTTGTAGTCTCCACACGCATCCATGAGTGTGACACTACATCATGTGGTATGCGGTTTCCTGCCTCGTTGAGGTTTTCCTCAAGAGGATTGGGAGTGCCTGGCTTGTGCGCTGCACTGAGGTCTGCCTTGATACTCAGCAGCAGGTCGCCCTTGTAGAACTTAAGGAACTCTCCCTCGTACTCGCTCTTGATGCCGAGCTTGTAGGCGGGTCTGCCCTCATAGTCCATCTCAGTCACCGAGTCTATGCGCATGGTGTCAGAGAAATAGTAGTAGCCATCGAAGGAGTGTATCTGCGATGCCACCAAGTCGAGCACGGTGAGTGTTCCGCGCACCTGCATGCTGGTGGTCTGCACGCGTCCGTCCTTGGTAATAAGAGTTCCATATCCGTCCAACAAGCTATCCTTCGTCTCTCCGAAGGTGGCGGCCATGCCAGCATCTGTCTCTGCATTTTCCGAGAGGCTGCTTCCTGGATCCACGTCCAGTCTGCCGCCGACTCTTGCGTTCTGTCCTGCCGTCACGTCATAGTCCACTCCGAGGTCACCATGCATGACGGCATTGTCACCAACCTCCAGTGTAGATGCCATCTTCAGTCCGCCCTGCATCTCCTCTACGGTCTTCACATCCTTCTGTACAAGGAAGCTGCGCAACCATTTGATCAGCGGACCAAATATCCATCCGCTTGTCACAAGAGTGGAGTCGTTGTTTGTGTTACGGTCTGCCTTGTCATCTTCTACATGCACATCGGTGCTGACCAAAACACCGGTCTCGTCATACCACTTTATCTCTTCAGTAACCTTATGACGGCCTGCTATCCAGTAGCGCACAACCTTTATGGAGTCTGCAAAGAAGCTTCCCCACTGCCATCCATCCTTGAAGTCAACCCTCTGGTCTATGGCACTTGCCTCACACCACTCAAGACCACCGCTGGATTCGTATGTTCCCTTGGTAGTTCCACGGTTTCCTGTGTCCAAGTGAAGTTCACGGTCAGCATTCAGCACTCCATCCGTTATGGTAGGAGCAGTGAGTTCACCTATCTTCACCCAGACGTACTGCACGTCAGCCTGGGTGTGAACGTTATCTTCACTATCCTCATAATCGTAGATGTTCAACTCTACCACTTTTTCTGTCAGGTCATTGCCGTCATCATCCTTCATTGGAGAGAATACAATCATTGCCGTGCCGTCAGTGGATAAGCGTGCATAAATAGCATAGGGAGAGGTGCTGTAATATAGTTTGGTGTTATGAGCCTCCAGTATCCAGCGACGGTCGCTAACTCCATCGGCTGCATAGCCGAGCATGGTGCGCACCTTTCTCTCAGCATCAGCAATCATGCTCTCGCTCAGTTCTTCAGCGTAGTCATTGCGTATGGCATTGGCAGCCTCCGGCCAGTGTACACTGATTGCAGTACCGTTATGCAGCTGTACCATCACATAGTCAGGCGATGACATCATATTCGGTGTCAGCGTCAGCGCATCATATACGATATAGTAGTGGTTGTTGTTCTGGGTCTTCATATTACCTTTTAATACTTGTTTTTATTTCCTTGATATTTTTTTATCTGAGGAACGAAAGTTTCTCACTTCCCTGCCATCCCATCTTAACCGAGAAGTCCACGTGTGAAGCCTCGGCCTTTGACTGGTCATAGATGACAGCCTCGTTCTTTGATGTAACGACACATGGTCTCCAGCACATGTTGGTATCATCAAGGAAGAGACCACGGTCACCCATGCGAACCCACCATCGCTTTGCTGTCAGAAATTCGGTAGCCCACCACTCAGCCCACTCGGCTGTCACCGCTCCGCTTGACATATCAAGCGTGGCGTGCTGCTGAGCCTTGAGAGCACCATAGAAGGCACCATAGGAGTCCGGCACTCGGTTTACCCTCTGTTCTCGCACGAACGAATCATACTCCAGAGGCATGGCGCGTCGTCGTAGCATGCGTGCGCACACTGTCTCTGGAACACCAAGTGAGTTAATGAAAAGGAACTGCACATACTGCTGTGTCTGCACGGTGTCCAGATACAGTCCTTTCACGTCATCTGCGTTCTTTATGGAAAGGGTTGGGGCAGACTGTCCTATGCCCTCTGCATATAACATAGACTGACTTACCGTTGACACCATATGCAGAGCTCCGCTGACAGACACCTCACCCTCTGGCTTACGCGAAAGGGTCACGTCGCGGTCTTCCGTTATCCAGCTGTCCACTATCGCATTACGCTCATAGTCCGACAGTCTGCCACGCATGCAGAAGAGACCACCCTCTAAGCCGAGAGCTTCTCCTGTACTCACGAACTGGTTGTTGTCAAAAGCATCCCACCACTTGCCATCGAGCAGATAACTGCTGCCAAGACACATGAAGTACGACTTCATTGGAAGACTCATCTTGTCCTTGAGGGAATTTGGGTCAATAGTGTCTTCGCCCATAATTGCACGCAGTGCATGCTGTATATCTATACAATATTCACTGTTGGCTCTGCTGTCGTCATCTGGCTCCCAGCTGATGGACTCATAGCGGTCGGTCGGTTCCCTGCTGTCACCCTCGTACACTCGCAGCTCCACCTTTCTCATTGTAGACTTTGCGGGAAAAGAGTTCTTGCCAACCACCACGCCTACTGGCACCATGCTGTCGCACAGATGTAATCCCAATGGTATGTCTTTAAAGTTAATTGCCATATCCTTTTGTTTTTGTCTATTCTTTAGATGTAGTAAAGTTCAATGGTAACATCACCCAGTCCATTCTTGTCAATACTGTATGATATCTTATTGATGAATCCTACATATGGACCAATCTTGTATTTTTTTGTCATGCTGATGTTTGCCAGAGTAGATATGCTGATAGCCCCTCGCGGTATGTCTATCACGGCTATCTTGCGGTGCAGCAACCAATAGGCGTACTCAGTATAGTATTTGTCATAGAGTCCGCGCTTGGCGTTAGTCTCCATCCGTATCGGCCAGTAGCCGTCCTCGTCAGTCTGGTCTTTGTATGGGTCAAACGTATATCCGTAGACAGGATGCTCCGGCGTGGCTGTATGGTAGGGATTGTACTTCTCTGCCTTGAGCTTCAGACTGAGTCCCGTCTCAAAGGACTTGACTATGGGGGTGTCAAGTGTTGCAGCATTGATGTCACTGTCATAATGAACTTCACCCAATTTCTGAAGGAACTTGGCATAGGTCTCAGCCTCGCTTTCATCCTCATATATACCAACGAGCAGATTGTTCATCTCGGCATCGATGGCAGATACTGACTTTCCTGTCTCTCTAACCTTGAGTTGCATATCTCCCATGTAGTTGCGCATGGCAGTCACAGGAATGATGTCGCCATTATCCTTTACGGGAGTGAAAAGAAACGCCTTGCTTTTGCCATCGCTGTCGATGACACGAACACTGTCCGTAAAATAAGCAGCGATAGTACCTGTAGCACTGGTATATCCCTTGGCTATCAAATCCTGGACATTGACCTTTCTGGTGGCTATTGTCAGATTGGCGTTGCTGTCAGGGAAGTATTTCTCTATGTACGATGCAGCGGTAGTCTTTGTTACACGTATACTCTCATACGTGCGCTGATAAGAAAGAAGGTTACCGTACTCGTCCACACAGTCCGAGGTAATCTGCGAACCTGACGAAGCCATCATCACCCACTGGGAGTTGTTCTTGCCGTCGTAGTTGAAGTTTGACTCCACCACTCCGTTCATGGATGTGCCACTGCGCAGCACTCCGACTGTCAATCCGTAACTGCACTGCTGCAATGGCGAGTCAAAACCTTCGGCAATATCCCAACCGGCAGGCATCATGGGGTAGTATTCCTCTACGGTAATCATGATGGGTACATTGATGCCATCAATGTTTTTTACTGTTCCTACGCTCAGGTCATATTTGCAACAACCATTCTCGTTGGGGTGCAGCTCGGCATCTGCAAATACTGCGTAACGAGGCAGAGGTACTTCAATTTTCTTTTCTTCCCCGGACGCATCTATATTGTCAGTTGATGCAGTGCCAGAGTAATATTTCTTTTCTGCCCCCACGTTCATATCATTTACGATGACGGGACTCAGTCCAATCTCAACGGTCTCTACAAACTCTTCATCCGAACAGTCGCCTATGGTGACATCGGCAAAGGTTGCTACCTGGAACAGGCTTGGCTGTAATCCTTTGGCTTCATTGTCACCAATCTCTGTTTCTGCATCCTTATCAACCTTGACACGGTACGCATTGCCTGTCAACTCGTCAACATAACACGTTTCATCAAAGCAACCGATACTGTTGATGAGCCATCCGTATTCACTTTGCCCATTCTTACTGATAGTAGAGACTTTATCCCAATCGTTGTAGTTGAATGTAGTATCATCACTGCCTGTAACTATGGCGTCGCCCTGTCCGTTGGCTTTCTTGAGTTCGTTGGTATCACCGCTTCCGGAGCTCTCCTTGTACTTCAGTCGGAAACCGCGTACATAATTCTCCTTCTTGTGTACATTGTAGTCCACTACCTGCAGTGTTTCGCTCTCGTTCTGTCTAAGGACATCGCGGATCATGACTATCTGCATGGTACCTGTCGAGTCATCATACATGAATCGGCATCCGAACATATTTTCTATGCCTGTCACAACCTCGCTTACATCCGTATCAGGAAGATTCTCCGAGGTGGCAATGGCATAGTACAGATTCTCGTCATTAAGATGTGCCTCGTATATGAAAGCATTACGGTAATAAGGCATGTATGTGTTATATAATACTGTTTCCACGGAATCTGGAGTCCACTTTCCCCATGTCACCACATTCGTCTCACGCCTAATCAGACGTAACACGCCAATATTAGTACCTTCAGAAACCTCACTCTCAGAGAGAGTAGGCATGAATCCAAGTATATTACCCTTGAACAATCCATCGCTGCGCTCAAAGATAGGTTGGGGATTCCTGTATCCTTCTACCTGAACCTGCTCTCCATATGCAACATGCCAGTCCGTATGTATAAAGGCAAGCTTGCCAATATCCTTTTCCTTTTTAAGAGCGTTATTGATAATGGGAACGCCAAGCTGCTTGAAGAGCAGGTCTATGATGTACATCACATAAAAGCATGGAGCACTTCCTGGTCTGCTTGAACGTCCTGGGTCTCCATACTGCTCCGTATTCTGATAACCACGCTTTGCTATCCAGGAGTTGTCAGTACTCTTTTCATATAACTGGTAACAAATGGGTATATGGCAGAAAGGATGGCTTTCCTCGTCATAGTATCCATAGGTGTTGTTATGGAAGTCCTTAATATTAGGATCCTTCAGCATAGCATCTGCATACTCGTCCCCATGAGAAATTCTGTATAGCTCAATGGGCAGTGATAATTGCAATTGCTGCATGACGTTAAGTATTCCTGTTCTCATAGGAATAACTTCATCCTTTGAATTCCAGCCATTAAATCCACCAAAACGATACCTCCTGCGCATCTGCACCTCCAGAAACTGGTCTTTCACTGGGCTGTCAGGATCATTGATTGCCGCATTCTTTACAGCATTGACATAGCCTACGCATATTTTTTCTTTCTTTAGGTCAATGTCGCGGCAGTTCACTCCCTCAAGCATATCATCGAGAGTCTTTCGTCCGCTGGTAAGCTCAATCTCTACCATGTCATCCTCAATGTCTACCTCCTTGTCCATTCGAATCACACCACGGAGAAACAGTACGCCCATGACCCACAGTCGAAACTCACGTCCGTACAGTGCGTCATACACACTTCTTCCGTGCATCTGTGTCACATTACCGAGCAGGTGAATGTTTGGTTTCAGTGGAACCTTGAATGGGTACGAATAAGTATCAGCCTTGTTCCAAATCATGGAGTTTGCCTCCATGTCTAAGGTTGTGTCGTCAGTCAGAAACATAGCTTCCCATATAGGCTGACTCTTTGTTGCAGTATTTATTTCAAGTCTTAACATACTGCAAATGTACCTATTATATAATAGGCATGCTAAGACAAAAAACTTGAGGGCGTGACTTATGATTAGGCCCCTTCCTCAAGAACAAAAAGAGTGCCTACCTCTGTATGAGGTAAGCACTCCTGTAATTATTTATAAAGTCAAGTATCAGTAAGTAAGCATTTTGCCTATAGGAGACTTGCAATGAATATTGATATTCTCAGCCCATTTGCCTTTAGTATCCTTCATTTCCTTTATCTGAAGAGTTATATCATATATTTCATTATTGCTTATATCTTTTGTGTTAGTATCAACAATCTTTATTGTACCTTCACATTGCTGGGTCTTGAACTCTATCCACTGAGCGCGGTTGATGAAAGTCTCTGCTGACACTGTTTTGATGAGATAAGTATTTGCTCCTGCAGACGTGTTTGTCTTCTCTACATAAATAGCAGTTCTGTCTTTTTCGAGTGCATCCTTATTTGTATAGAACATATACAGATCTTTCACTCTAGTTACACCGATAAAGTTGAGGGTCTTGACATAATTATTCCACTCGGAAATCTCATGCTTTCGCTCAATCGCTTCATCATCACTTCCGCAGGAGGTCACTCCCACACACAATACCATCATACAGATGGCCATAAACAAAAACTTTCTCATACGCTTTAAGTGTTTTAGGTTTTACTATGATAGCAAAGGTACAAATTTAATCTGAGATTATCTCAAACATCATCATGAAATTTCAAACACAAACAATATATCTTGTTATTATATCGTATACCTTGTTTATATATCGCATACGCGCGTGCGATAGTAAGAGAAACACAAAGAATCATGGAGTGGTGCCCCATGATTCTTTGTGCATGTATGCTTTATATGCTTACCTGTCAATCTTTGCAACCAGATCAGGATTGAGCTTGAAGAAGAACTCTTCGTCACGTATGCCCTTGGTTATATTGCCGCGCTTGAGTCTTGCCTGCCAGTCTTCCCATGACTTGGTGATGTAGTGGTCTATCCAGGCAGGAGAGTAGCAGATATGTTTCTTGTTCCTGTTCTGGCGGAAGTCTGCACGAGTGTGGTCAAAATGACAGATGAACCTATGGTAGTGACAGTTGATGAAAGTCCCACCTTCCTCATAGGATAGGAACTCCTTTGCCTTGGTAATATTGACAAATGATTTGAACTGCCAGTAACCATGATAGGGTATAGTGTTGGCACTATAAGATTCTTGCACAGGCGACTGAGGCTCCAAGCCCTTGGCGCTGGAACTTTTTACAGGTCGAGTGATATGTCCGTTTGCCCCATAGCATTTCCACCAGAGACATAGACCAGCAGTATCAGCGTACTCCTTGGTCAGCCTATCGAGAGTCCATCCCTCTTCTATACGGAAGAACTCGTCGATGTCAATGAAAGCACACCAACCTTCGCTGTGTGTCCTCAGAAAGTCATGATAGCATGCTATCTGTCTGCCTGTCCTACCTTCCTTACACTCCGGAACATCACGCATACTCTTCAGTATCACCTGTGGGTATGCATCTGTTATCTGTCTATGGCTCTTACTTGTAAAGTCTTCATAGAGTGTGATACTATCAAACCCTATACTGAGATGATACTCTATCCATTCCCTGAGAAATAGATGCTCGTCTTTGATTATTGCACAGATGTGGTACATGGTTTCCAAAGTTTAGGTGATTTTAATATTTCGTAGTCAGCAGCATAGAGTGTACGAATACGCTGTTCTTGCTGAGGAGTGAGTTCTATATGATAGTCACCGCTTGAGTTCTGATGAGATGGAACAACTATATTATGTTCTTTTAAATAATCGTCAGCATCTTTAAGCAAGACAATATCATCAGGGTTAAATCTTTTCACATACCAAGATATTGGGCGAATATGCGAATCTATATATTCGTGCTCTTCATAATTGATAATTGTTTCGATTAAACAAAGTATGTAATCTACAGAAACAGAATGAAGATTAAATGCATCAATTAGCACAGAACCAGTAGCACCATTTATGACTTTATTTTGGTAATATGATTTAAAGCGTTTGATTGGATCACGCCATACAGCAAAAGAATGTCCATTAGGTTTTTTACTTCTTTGATGTATTCCTTTGTAATCAAACTCCCATGTTTCGTCAGAAGAAACATTATAAGAGCTTGCCACCTTACACATTGTAGACAAGC
>CAMADY010000040.1 GCA_945831805.1 uncultured Prevotellaceae bacterium | reverse complement strand
GAAAGATCCAAAGATTGTTGATTTAATGATACTATATTATCACTATTACCATTTATATTTAATTGGTTATCACTCGCAAAGCTCAGACTACTAAAACTAAAAACGATTGAGACGATTAAAACATTAACTTTTATCATGCTTTCCAAAACAATAATATATTGTACCTCATGTGGTAATTACTATATGCTTCTTATTTTTTTACGGCTAAAGAATTTGGAAACCTATCGTGATTATGTTCACTCTATATCCTTTAACAATGGCAATAATGCATTTTGTAGATGCTTTGTTGCATCTTGCATGAGCGATTCCAATTTTCTTCTATTACTAGGAGTCAGTCTTTCATTTTTATCATACTTCGGTTCGTGACATTTGACTAATTCTATCTCTTCATTTTAATACTTCCTAATTCTTGAAGATTACAGAAATTTTGATCATGTTTACAAATAGCAGAAGCCTTATTTATAAGATTCTTCGCTAATAACACGTAAGTATCAGGTGAGGGATCTCTGGGCATAAAGTTTGTTCCATATGGTCCTTTCTGTTCTTCTAGTAGCCTCTTATATAATGCTTTCAGTTCCTCTTTCAGCGTTATAATCTCATTTTCTTTTGAATCAGAGTTGTTCATAGAATCCAACTTGTTTTGTACGTTTTTATAATTCCCCTTGTGAGCACGATTTCATGCTCACAAGGGATGAAAGTTAAAAAGATTAGTTTGTCAGCAATACGAATCTGTTAGCAACGCCACCGTTGTTTACGACTTTAATGATATAGCGTCCTGTCCAACGTGGAGTCCAGCGTACATAGCAGTCATCAGAATAATCTGCATCACTTGCAATGAGGTTACCATTAGAATCATAGATATAGAGGTCAAGGTCTGTGTCGCCATCACCAGAAACGGCAACCTCTGCAGTACGGTTTGCCACAAAGCTACAGTTGTAGGTGATGTAGCGGTTGGCATAAAGCGTCTCAACCTGACGGCATGGTCCACCAACAGCACCACGATGTGGAGCATTACTCTCGTTTTCAATCTTTGTGATCATTGCAATAAGATTAGCGTCTCCGTCAGCATAGTCTTTTGCATCTTCAATGATTTTCTTCACATCAAATGAAAGTTCTGCTTCCTTTGATGCTGACTCACCTTCTGCCTTCTCGCCCTTGAACTCCTGAGTCTGTGTAGATGCCATGATTTGCAGAGCATCAATCAGAGGAAGAGCCTTCTGCTGAGCGTAACCATACTTGATGAGACTGTTTGCTAGACGCAAAGCTGTTACTTCCTTACTTGCCTCTCCTTCTGCCTTTGGCTTTGAGGGTGTTTGCTGTGCCATCGCTGCTACTGTAAATACGGCAGCAATGAGAGATAAAAAGATTTTTTTCATAAACTTAAAATTTTAAGCGTTAATAAATTGTTGATAAAACTTACTGTGCTATTGCATTATCTTTAATTGAATACACTATTTTCATATTCCTTCCAAGAAATACCGTTGCCTCCTATTTGAGCAAAGACTTCTCCATTAACGTCATACAAATAGCCGTTACATGGATCTTCGTTGCTATCAAAACGCCCGATATATTTCGTTCCATCTGAAAAATATAGGGTACCATTTATCATACGGTTATTACTGAAGGTTCCTTTGAACTTTGTCCACCATCCGTTAGTCCAAGTAAACGTACCATTGCCATCACGTTCATTATTCTTCCATGTTCCAGTATATTTGCTACCACCTTTATACCACATAGTTCCTTGACCATTACGGTATCCGTCCTCGAATTCACCATCATATTTATATCCTTCACCTTGCTTAGCATTTGACCATGTCATTACTCCATGTCCATGATACTGTCCATCCTTGAAGTTTCCTTCATACTTTCCACCATCAAAGACTTCCGTATCGTAGCCATTCTTTGCGCTTGCTGTATATGAATAATCATCAACAGCTACCGAATCATCAGCCAAAACTGTGTCAACAGAATCAATAGCAACACCATAGTCTGGTGATGAAGAATTGCCGCATCCTTTCAAAGACAATATTATGATTACAACAAAAACTGCAAAAGCAAGGCAACCTATAGTCATTCCTCCACTAGAATTTTCTTCAGAAGTATTAGTATTGCTTGAAGAGGAAGAGGAGGAGGAAGAAGAAGTCGTTGTTGATGCAACCTTTCCAGACTTAGGGGCATACCTATCCTTTATCTGCATCCACTCTGCAACCATCTTTCTGGCACGGTAGTCACCGTAGTAGTTGGCGCGAGTGAACCATGAGTATGCGGTGTCGGAGTTTTGAGTTACGCCCTGACCACGGAGATACATAAAACCGAGGGCGAGCATAGCACCGACATTGCCGGAACTTGCATTCTGTAATGTTTCGTCAATGTTCGTGATGTATGACGAAGGGATGCCGTATTGCTTTTCCTCAAACTTCTCGTAGTCAGCCTCGTTGCCTTGTATGGCTTTGTTTGTCATCAGTTCGGTCTCCTCGGAATTTCCAACGACCACGGTTTCTTCTGATTTACCGACTTCGTTAGCCTCTTCGTCATCAGCAGTTATGGTCTCTGCACCATTGGCAATAGCAGTTCCTATCGAAGATGCAGATTTAGTACTGGCATCTTGCAACAATTCCTTGAACTCACGGATTGTCTGGATGCGCTTTCTGACGTTAGGAAGCATAGCCTTAACGACTAAGTCGATGAGAGGTTGGGAGATACCTTTCTCCTTCATCTTCTCAGGTAGCAGTTCGTCATCACTGACAAGTTCGGAGGCAGCTGGTGGTGTGTCATGCGTAAGCAGCTTGTAGAGCGTTGCACCGAGGGAATATACATCAATGGTAGGACGGAAATCTCCGTTCTTTGCTTGGTTGGCTTGTTCGACAGGAGCATATCCTGCAGTTCCGAGACCTATTGTTGTAGAGGTCTCTGGAGCTCCGTTAGCATCGTAGTGCTTGCTGAGACCAAAGTCAATGAGGAAGACATGACCATCACTCTTGCGACGCATGACGTTGCCGGGCTTCAGGTCAAGGTGAAGCATCTGTTTCTCTTCGTGCATATACTCCAGAGCATTGGCAACCTCTTTGATAATTCCGACTGCGGTTTGTTCTGATGGAGAGCTGCTCTTGATATAATCATTGAGATTCATACCATCTATGAAATCCATCACGTAATAGAACGTGCCATTGTCCTCAAAGGAGTCTGTAACACGCACGATGTTAGGATGATCAAGGCGCGAGAGGTTGAATGCCTCCTTCTTGAATTTCTGCGCATAGTTATACGAGAGACTGCCATCAGACATTCCTGTGATGCTGCCGTCCTCACTGCGTGAGTTGAGTTCCTTCATGAAGAACTCTTTTATGGCAACCTTGCGTCCGAGGTGTACGTGTTCTGCAAGGTAGGTTATACCGAAGCTACCCTGTCCGAGCACCTTTTCTATCTTGTATGTTCCTCCGTGAAGGAGGGTCCCATTAGTTAGCTGCATTATTTTTCTTAAGATTAGTAAACTTTGACTTATTTTCTGTTTTGCGAGATTTTGCAGTATCATTTTTTACCGAGTCTTTTTTAAGACTATCTTTGACAACAGTTCTTGCCGTATCTCGCTTTATAACTCCTGCTAAATTGTTTATGGTTGTATCTTTCTTTATGCTGTCAACAACTACTGTATCCACACCTTCCGCATCTCCTTCTGTCTGTCCGTGGAAGAGGAAGAACGAGGCGGCAATAGCGATGACGGCAATGATAATAGCAGCAGCGATGAACAGTATGTTCTTCTTTGGCTTCTCCGACTGCGGAGTAATCCATACGCCCTGTGAGTCAGAAGATGCAGAAGCAGCAACAGGCACATTGCCCTTTACCTTATCTATATATATAAGGTGTGCCGTGTGGTTGTCCTTGTTGTCCTTTGTAACCTCACGGAGCATCTCGACTTTTTCCTTGTCGGACTTCTTCTTGTTGGTGACGATGAAGAGAAGGTTGTCGTCGGTTGTCTGTTCCAACATACCATCGGAGCACATATAGAAATAATCACCCTCGCGAATGTCTGTGAGGTGCGCTATGGTTGCCTTCGCCCTACGCTCCTGACATGGTTGCATGGCACGGGTGATGACGTTCTTCTGCGGATGGTTCTTTGCTTCTTCCTCTGTTATCTCGCCTATGTCAATAAGGTCGTTGACGAGGGAGTGGTCGCGCGTCTTGAAGACAATGCTGGCAGGTTCCTTCTTCGTTGCAGGACGAAGCTGATAGACACGGCTGTCGCCGATATGGGCTACGGTGACTCCTTCGGCATGGAAGCAGACGAAGGTCATGGTGGTTCCCATTTTCCTCTCCTCGCCATTATCCTTAGCATCAAGTGCATCGTAGGCTTCTGCGATTGCCTGCTGCAAGAGTTCATCACTTAGCGGCTCGTTGGGTGTCCAACGGGAGAGAATCGTCTTGCTCATCGTCTCGCAGACGGTGGCTGAGGCTACCTCGCCTTTCTCATGACCGCCCATACCATCGCAGAGGATGAAGAGGCGGTCGTCCTTTGTCTGTTGGTCGAGGCCAGGGAAGAGAGAGTCTTCCTGGTTCTGGCGCTGACCTAACTCCTGAAGGTTGTATGGGGAAATTTTATAGTTCATAATGTAGCCCCCTCTAACTCCCCCAGTAGGGGAGAACTTTAATACCACCGAGGGGTTGTGGGATAACTGGTTATGATAGTTTGAAGGTCAGTTCGGTGCTGCCGAACTTCACCCTGTCACCATTGTTGAGGATGAACTGATCTGTGGGTTCTATGAGAGTACCATTGTAGTGTGAGGGGTTCTTGTTGGCTCCGTTCTTCAGGATATGGACTATCTGTCCTCCTGCATTGCGCACTTCCACTATGGCATGACTGCGGGACATGGTGCGGTCGCTTGTAGCTATCTGCACTGATGCAGACGAGGTAGAAGCCTGACGCCCGATGGTATTGATGCCGACCTGCAGTTTATAGGTCCTGCCTGTGTTGTCAACGAGT
Organism: uncultured Prevotellaceae bacterium; assembly: GCA_945831805.1. GTDB lineage: Bacteria > Bacteroidota > Bacteroidia > Bacteroidales > Bacteroidaceae > Prevotella. The sequence goes on along the minus strand of CAMADY010000040.1, from coordinate 17,195 downwards.
GTTCCTACTTTTAATGGTGTTGGTGCGGAATAGATTCTTGTTTCTTCCGGATTACTTACAGAAGCACCATTACCTTCATATTGTGTTTCTTCATTCACTGGTGGCTTTGGCTTCACGACAACACGCTGGCAGTTGCCGACTGTATGTTTCTCGCCACATACAGGACATTTGAAAGTCGAAGTATTTATCGTTGGACTGTCCATCAAGCGGAGGATCTTGCCGCATGTAGGACATTTTATCTTTATTTCCATTTATTTGTTTGGTGGTTTTGTTGTTTAGTGGTTTAGTTGTCGGGGAGGTTACCACTTCATCACAGGCATTGTGTCTGGGAACTTACCCCACATGACAGGATGCTGACGGTCGTTGGACGACTTGCGCACCTTGGCACTGACATAGTTGAAGAGTTCCTTGGCGGTGATGATGCGATCCTTGTTCTTGTCGGCTCCACCACGAAGTCCATGCTGCAGGGCATAGGTGAAGAATCCGTTTGTCATGGAAGGTGTCTCGATGCTCACCTCATTGCTTCTGCAGGAGAGGAAGAGCATGATGTTGTGGTTCCAACCGTCGTATTTCGTTGAAACCTTGCCGTTGTCGCGTATTGCTCCAGAGAAACAGGCATCTGCAAACACCATCTTGTTGTTGCTCTTGCATGCAGACATGGCTGCTGCCACATCACTATAGGTAAGGAATCCGTCATAGCAGACGAAGCCGCCCTTCACTCCATGACCGCTGAAGAAGAACACGCAGATGTCATTGGCTGTTGCCTTGGCTACCATATTGCTAAGTGCGGTCTTGATGTTGGAGACAGTAGCCTTGTCGTTCATCAGCAGGACGGTCTTTGCCTGTTTGTTCTCTTTGTAGAGCCACTGCATCGTAGCAGCATCGTTGTGGGGAAGACGCAGGTCGTGCTGTGTGCCAGGGTAATCGGAGACACCCACAGAAAGCAAGAAAATCTTTGCTTCTGCCGTGAGGGGTAATAGTATTACCGCTGTCAGCAAAAGCAAAGACTTCATGAACTTATGCAAAAGAGAGGTCAGGTGCGTCATTGTTATAGTCCTGTTGGTCATCAGCATTGTAGGCGAATATTTCCTGCTGCATCTGCTCTTGCTGCATCTGTTCCTGCTGCTGAGCGATGTAAGCATTTTCGTATTGTGACATCTGGACATGGTCTGCCGATACGTCATAGACCTCGCCTTCATCAATCTGCTGATTGCCGTTTGCATCAACCCAGAGTTCGTCGGCTTCACCATTACCATTGGCATCAAGCACTGCTGCTACCTCATGGCCATCGGTAAGTACCGCCAGTTCCTGTCCGTCCTCGTTTTGATATACACCAAGAACCTGAACCTCGTTGGATTCACCACCGCCGTCATTGCTTGCTGGCACTGCCTGAGGATTCTGTGTTACAGGATTTGCACCGTTGTTGTTGGTGTAGTCCAACTCGCCATCCTCGTCAACGGTAACAGGAATCTCTTCCGTCTCTGGCTCAACCTTTGGTTCTTCCTGTGGTTCTGGCTTGGCAGTAGCAGTTGGTGTTTCCTCCACCTTGACCTCTGCTTCTTCTGCCTGAGCATCCTGCTGCATATTAGCCGCCATGGCTGTTCCTGCACCGCCGAGGATGCCACCAGCAGTAGCTGCGGCAACGGTAGCAGCAACCTTGTGCTCATTGGCTGGCTTTATCTCGTCCTTAGGGGTTTCTGCACTCTGTGTCTGCTTAGCCTCAACATTGTTCTTAGGCTGCATGATGATTGTATCTTCGTTGTTCATAGTTGTATAAGCCCCTCTCGTTCCCGCGTTGGGATGATGAGAGAGTTTGTTAAAGGGTTATTAATTGATTTTTTCTTGATGCAAAGGTACTTCTTTTATCTATATTAGCAAAGTTCTCCGTCGCATACTGTAGGAAATGGTGGGATTAGTACACGAAATAGAAGACCCACCCCAACCCTCCCGTTAAAGGGAGGGAGTTTAGTGCGTGTATTTACAACCGCAGGCGAAGCACTGCTTGTTGTATTTTATCATGTGGTAAGGCTGTCTGCCGAATGGTTTTCCGCAGGAAGGATTCGGGCACTTGTATTTCTTTGCAAACTCCGTATCGAGATCATTCTGCTGTTGCTGAACGGTATCGCCATTGCTTCCTTTCAAGAAGAAATATATGGCAACGAGCAACGCACCAACGATGATGACAATGCGCAAGGTCTGGTCGATGCCGGGAATGAATCCCACGCACATACCGAGCATAGAGAGTATGCCCTGCAACTTTTGGCGGTTGGCAGACTTTGCCGCTTCTGCAACGATGTCAAGATTGCGCTGATTGTAGGCATTCCAGACATCCTCCATTGGTCTTAAAGAGAAGGAAGGGGCAGATGGTTGTTGAGGTGCTCCTGTATTACCTACTGTCTGTTGCCCAGTTGCGAGTTGCAGGATTTGCTGTAAAGGAACAGTGAATCGCTCATTGCCAAGCTGCACCCGGCTTGAGGCTGTAATCCCCTTGCTGAACACCTGATTGCCATCAACGAAGGTGATGTTCTGAGGTTTGAGGTTCTCAATGCTCATGCTGCTTCCGTTGATGACTATCTTGCAGTGTTTGCGACTGACAGATGCCGGCACACAACCAGCCTGACCGACGTTGAACTCACGTCCGTCGGCTATACAGTGAAGACGTCGTGCGCCTTCTTCACGTCCTATTATGATTTCCATATTATTGGTTAGTATTATTGTTTACACGTTGAATCATAAGGTCTTTGAGCTTGCGGAGGGCTTCCTTGGAGATGCCCAGCTGGAAAGCAAAGTTCACTCCGTCAGTGACGACAAGCGACTGATGGAGCGGTTGCACCTTGTAGATGAAGGTCATATTGACGATGAAACGCTTGCCGATGCGTGCAAAGATGGATGCACGTTCACGAAGGCTTTCAGAGATAAGGCGTTGCATCTCAGAGAGATTCATGCAGACGGATGTCTTCTGCTTGTTCACAAGGACGATGTTGGTGTAGTTGCCATCACCCTCCATATAGACAATCTTGGAGCAGTCGAGACGTATGAGTTCGTCGCGGGTGTTGATGTATAGGTATTCCATAACATTAGTTTTTAAGCAATTCAACTTCTTGTTTTTTGCTTGTAAAGGTAGTTATATTTTTTCAAAGTAGGGTATGCGTCATGGCTATACTTTATGAACCACAGGGGTTTATTTACGAAGTATGCCGTAAAGCTTATATCCAGGTTAGTAACATGTCTGTATTGCTCTATCTCCCATGGCATTTGCTTTTTTGAGGTAAAAAAGCGTAGGGAAATGTCCTTACCCATCTTATACCTGGCTCTGGAAAAACCATAAACGAAAATGAAAAAGATACTATACACCTACGCTGTATATGGTTGTATGCCTGGTAAAAATGTTAGACATATAATCACATGTACAGTGAGGCGAACCTACATTTCCATCCTTCGTTTACTTGAAATTTTCCAGATTTCGGTATAAGGATTTAGTGCGGAACGCAATCGGTATCGGTTTTCTCTCCAATACCGATTGCAAAAGTAGTAAAAATATCTGAATGCTCCAAATTTTTCTTGTGTTTTTTTCCTTCTCGCTCGATTTTTACTTTATGAATGGTATTGATTACTTTACGAATCATTCTTCTTCGCGGTATGCCTCCATGTTGCCGTTGTGGGTGTGGAAGCAGGGGATGGGATTGTTGAGGGACTGCTCCATGGTCTGCTTCAGGGCTCTGATGGCTTCTTTGGGAACGACGAGTTCAAGGGCTTCGCGCATGGAGTCATCGACGAGGGTGATGGTTTTGCGGAGGCTGTTGACCTGAGAGATGTAGGCGAGGTTGACGACGTGGCTGCGCCCGATGCGCAGGAAGTGAACATCGGGGACTGATTTCGTGAGTTGCTCGAAATTGCTTAGGCTGGCGAGGAGCATCTGCGTTCGTCCGCTCTTGAACCGTAGTACAAGATAGTTTCCTTCGCTCGTGACGTACATCACGTCGTCGAGGCATACCTTTGTAAGTTCATCACGCGTGTTGAAGTAGATGTTGTGGTTTTGTTTGTTCATAAGTTTTTTATAAAACGTCAGGTTGGTGTCTGCATATATATATATACCATTCTGATTGAAAAGGTAACTTTTTTGCGAATGCACGAGTACAAACTTTGGCTCGTACGCTGCAAAAAGTGCGTGTCAGCGCAGCTGGCGCACGGTGCGAAGCATTTTGCGAGTACAAAATTACACATTTCTGACGCATAATAACAAAAGACGCACAGGCTTTTTGAGCCTGTGCGTTGATTTCTTTACTGAGTTTAACCACGATTTTTGATTTGCGGTTCCTTGCTACCTGTGCGGTACGGAATCCAAGCTGCTGGGCAATCTTGTCCATTCGGACTTTCTGAAGATAGAGCTCCATGAGCGAGCGGTCACGGGGTTCGAGGCTTTCGATGCGTTCGTACATGCGTTCCTTCAGGAGCTTGTGGGCTGTCTCGCTGGTGATGAAGCCGTAGTCGGACTCCACACCGACGTCCTGAGGGTAGTACCTGTCGTCCCACTGCTCACGGCATACCTGCTTGTGCAGCCAGTGGCTGTGGATGTTGCGGCAGAAGACTTTCAGCATGCCCGTCATGTCCTCACCATGCCAGTCGGTCATTCCCAAGAACTTCTTCCAAAGTTCCACGGAAGCCTCCTGATAGATGTCCTGTGCGTCGGCATAGGAAAGGTTGCTGTACTTGAATCTGAGCCACGAGAGTACCTCTTCTCGCTGATTCCATACCAAGGTTTCAAAGAACACTTCTTTTGTTTCGTTTTTAATCAAGTTTTACCTCCAATTAAAAAGTTATACATAAGTAAAGTTATCTTTGAATTAACGTAGCTCATAGCGATTTATTATAGTTCGCGTGTTATTTTGCTCACTTACTTAACGAACGTGGTTATAGGGTTATCTCTGCGGAGCCGTAGCAACGGTGATGGTTGGCATCGTAGATGACGCAGAACTGACCGGGTGCTACGCCGTGGATTGGCTGGTCGGCATGAATGGTGCATGTGCCGTCGGCGTTGGGGGTGATGGTGGCAGGTAGATAGCCTGCGGTATGGCGTATCTTGATGGTTACTTTTTTATCGGGCATATTATCTTCAGACATGTTATTGTCTTCCGGGAAGAGGGGCATTGTTAGCCAGTGCATGTCATGCACCTTGAAGGTCTGCTTGTAGGCGGTCTTAGGATCGTAGCCGTGGGATACGAAGAGGATATTCTTCTTTATGTTCTTCTTGACGGCAAACCATGGACCTCCACCGAAGCCCAGTCCGTGACGCTGCCCTATGGTGTGAAACCACAGTCCCTTGTGCATGCCGATCTTCTTGCCCGTTTCGATGTCAACGACGAGTCCAGGCTTCTCGCCGAGGTACTTGCGGAGGTAGTCGTTGTAGTTTATCTTGCCAAGAAAGCAGATGCCCTGAGAGTCCTTACGCTTGGCGTTGATGAGATGTTCACGCTCTGCTATACGGCGTACCTCACCCTTCTCGTAGTGCCCGATAGGGAAGATGGCTTTCTGCAGTTGCCAGTCGTAGATCTGCGCAAGGAAATCCGTCTGGTCCTTTACTGGGTCTGGGGATGTAACGAGCCACGTACGACCCTGTTCGTCAACCTCCGTCTGTGCGTAGTGTCCTGTTGCGATGAGGTCGTACTCATGACCTTTCTTCTCGTGGAAAGCACCGAACTTGATAAGCCTGTTGCACATGACATCGGGATTTGGCGTGAAACCAGCCTTGACCTTCTCCATGGTGTATCGTGTGACGTTGTCCCAATACTCCTTATGGCAGTCGATGACCTCCAGCTTAAGGTCATAGCGATGGCATACAGCTGTTGCCATTTCAAGGTCTTCCTCGGAGGTGCAGTCCCACTCCTCCTGTTCCTCCGGACCTATCTTTATATAAAAACAGTCGGGCTTGTATCCGTTGGACACAAGCTCGTAAACGACTACGCTGGAGTCAACGCCTCCAGAGAGCAGGACGGCAATCTTCTTGTCTTTCATCTTTTTTTTGAACACGAATTACCTCGAATTACCACGAACATTAGTATGCAGCGCGATATTTGCCATCCTCCTTGTCTTCGAGCATGGAAAGGTAGCTCTGGTATCGTGAGGCGGCGATGTAGTGGTTTTCCACTGCTTCGAGTACGGCACAGCCTGGTTCGTGGGTGTGCGAGCAGTCGGAGAAGCGGCAGTCCTTTGAGAATCGGAATATCTCCTTGAAATAGCTCGTCAACTCCTCTTTCTCCATATCGAAGGTTCCAAATCCGCGTATGCCCGGTGTGTCGATAATCCAAGCGTTGGATACTGTATGCTGGGTGTTGGGTGCTGGCGATGTGATTTCCTCTGTCAGCTTATTCGCATCAAGAGTATCAGTTTCAGGCAGGGGCAGCATCTCGCTGAATGTGGTGGTGTGGGTACCTTGATTGTGGGCATCGCTGATCTCTGCCGTCCGCAGGTTGGCACCCGGTATGAGACTGTTGATGATTGTTGACTTACCCACTCCACTATTTCCACTGAAGAGCGTTATCTTGCCGTTGAGCTTCTGGCGAAGTTCGTCCATACCTGTGCCGTCGGTGGCTGATACCGCAACGCTGTCATAGCCTATGGTGCTGTATAGCGTGCGCATCATCTCAAGATAGTGTAGTTCTTCTTCAGCGAGAAGGTCTATCTTATTGAATACCAAAACGACAGGAATGCGGTATGCCTCGGCGGATGCGAGGAAGCGATCTATGAAAGTAGTGGATGTCTCAGGGTAGTTGATGGTGACTATGAGCATAGCCTGGTCGAGGTTTGCTGCCAGGATATGGCTCTGCTTTGATAGGTTCGAGGACTTGCGGATGATGTAGTTTTTCCTATCCTCTATGGCCGTAATCCACGCATTCCCTTCCTTCTGCGCCTCGTCTATTGTCACCCTATCGCCTACGGCAACAGGATTAGTGCTACGAATGCCCTTCAGGCGAAAGTTTCCCTTCACCTTACAGTCAATCGTAGCACCATCGTCAGTGAGTACTGTGTACCAGAACCCAGTATTCTTTATTACTAATCCCTGCATTAAGCGGTTGTACGGTTAAGCGGTTATAACGGTTGTACGGTTAAGCGGTTATAACGGTTGTACGGTTAAGCGGTTATAACGGTTGTACGGTTAAGCGGTTACAACGGTTGTACGGTTAAGCGGTTATAGCGGTTGTACGGTTAAGCGGTTATAACGGTTGTACGGCTAAGCGGTTATAACGGTTGTACGGTTACACGGTCATGATTTCCTTCGTCTTTGCCTCCAGCTGGCTGTCGATGTTCTTGATGAACTTATCGTGGAGCTTCTGCAGATCGTCCTCAGCGTCCTTCTCAAGGTCCTCAGAGAGTCCGTCCTTGATAGCCTTCTTCAGTTTGTCCTTGATGTCGGCACGTACGTTGCGCACCTCCACCTTAGTCTTCTCGCCGATCTTGTTACACTGCTTTACGAGCTCGCGGCGGCGCTCCTCCGTTGGCTGTGGTATGCCGAGGCGAATCACCTCACCGTTGTTCTCTGGTGTGATGCCTACGTCGGAATCCATGATACCCTTTTCTATATTGCGGATCTGCTTCTTGTCGAACGGCTTGATGGCGATGGTGCGGGCATCAGGTACGGTAACGCTGGCAACCTGGTTGAGTGGTACCATCATTCCGTAAGACTCTACCCTCACACCACTGAGGATTGCTACATTGGCACGTCCGGCACGTATCTTTGCCAGTGACTCGTCAAGATACATCGCTGCCATCTCCATACGCTCCTCGGCGTCCTGGAGCACTTCTTTTACGTCTATCATAAATTATTTCTTTTATCTATTATATATTAATGTATGTGACATGGTCAACCGATAAACCGCATAACCGATAAACCGTACAACCATAAAACACTTCTGCAAAAGTACAATGTTTTTTTGAAACGACCAAATTTTTCTGCAAATTATTTGTATGGTAAAGGAAAAATATGTAATTTTGCATCCACGATGATGTACGTTGATGTCATATTGCCACTGCCACTCGATGGGCTTTTCACCTATTCCGTACCAGACCAGCTGACGGGACAGGTGCAGCCACTGGTGCGTGCCAAGGTGCCTTTCGGCCTTACGAAGACGCATACCGCTCTCATCGTCCGCAGCCACGAGACGCCACCTCAGGAGGGCATCAACGTGAAGCCTATCATCAGCATCCTCGACGAAGCGCCGGTGCTGCTTGCAGAACAGTACAAGCTATGGGAATGGATCAGCTCCTACTACATGGCTCCGCTGGGCGACATACTGAAGGCGGCCCTGCCTCAGGGCATCAAGAAGGATGGTGCATACCGTCCCCGCACAGAGACGTACATCACGCTCGGCGAGACGTTCCGCACGGAGCAGTCGCTGCACAATGCGCTGAACCTGCTACAGCGTTCGCCGAAGCAGCAGCAGGTCTTCTCCGACTATCTCGCAGCATCGCATTGGGATGAGTATGACTTCCTACAGGACTTCAACAGGCGAAACTCTGCAAATGATAATAATGGTGCTGCTGTAAACCACGGCAACAGCCATAGCGCCAAAGGCAACGGCCATAACTCCATGGGCTATGACTTCACGCCCGAGGGCATCACACCAGTTACCCGGGAGGAGCTGACGAACCTCGCCCACTCCACCTCCTCCATCATCAAGCAGCTGGTCGATAAGGGCATGCTGCGCATCTACGACGTGGAGGTCGGCAGGCTAAACACCGGTGGCACTCCGCATCCAGAGAACATGAAGCCCCTCAGCCCTGCACAGCAGCAAGCATTCGACCAACTCTGCTATAATTCTTTCGTAGAAATTCATAGTTCGGCGCCAGCTGCTCCCCCCCTCGGGGGGGCGGGGGGAGGGGCTTTATTGCACGGCGTCACCTCCTCCGGCAAGACGGAGGTGTATATCCATCTCATCCAGGAGGCGATAGACAGGGGCGAGCAGGTGATGTACCTCCTGCCCGAGATAGCCCTTACGGTTCAGATAACGCAGAGGCTGCAGCACGTCTTCGGCAACAGACTCGGCATCTACCACTCGAAATATTCCGATGCGGAGCGTGTCGAGATATGGCAGAAGCAACTCTCCGATGAGCCTTACGACATCATCCTCGGTGCACGATCTGCAGTCTTCTTGCCTTACAAGCGCCTTGGACTCATCATCATCGACGAGGAACACGAGACATCGTTCAAGCAACAGGATCCGTCACCACGCTATCACGCTCGCAGCGTGGCACTTATGATGGCGCGATGGGCTAATGCGAGGGTGGTACTCGGCACTGCAACGCCGTCTGCCGAGTCGTACTATAATGCCATCAGGGGCAAGTACCGTCTGGTGGAACTGAAGCAGCGATACAAGGACCTTCAGCTGCCGCACATCACGGTGGTGGATGTCAAGGACCTCCGTCACAGAAAGATTATGCGAGGGATGCTGTCGCCTCAGCTGAAAGAGGCTGTCAGCGAGGCACTGGAGCACGGCGAACAGGCAATCATCTTCCAGAACCGCCGAGGCTTCTCGCCCGTCGTGGAGTGCCATCAGTGTGGCTGGACGCCACGATGCCCTAACTGCGACGTGTCACTGACCTACCACAAGACATCGGCTGCCCTCACCTGCCATTACTGCGGATATACGTACCACATGCCGTCGGAGTGTCCCGACTGCCATAACCAGGATCTGCGAGACAGAGGGGCTGGTACGGAGAAGGTGGAGGACATCATAGCGGAGACGTTCCCTTCGGCTCGCATAGCACGCATGGACCTCGACACCACCCATACCCGAAATGCATACGAGCGCATCATTGCGGAGTTCTCATCCGGAAAGACTAACCTGCTGATAGGCACGCAGATGGTGACGAAGGGACTGGACTTCGACAAAGTTAGCGTAGTGGGCATTCTGTCTGCCGACACGATGCTGAACCAACCGGACTTCCGAGCCTACGAGCATGCCTTCATGATGATGACGCAGGTGGCTGGCAGAGCTGGCAGAAAGGGTCGCCGAGGACAGGTTATCCTACAGACGACACACCCGGGGCTTCCAGTAATCCGCCACATCGTGAACAACGACTTCGGGGCTTTCTTCAAGGGGCTGATGATGGAGCGCAAGCAGTTCCACTACCCTCCCTTCACACGCCTCATAGACATCTATCTGAAGCACAAGGACGACAACCTCGTGAACAGTGCTGCCATAGAGCTCGGCAGCCGACTGCGCCAGCTCTTCAAGGAGCGTGTGCTGGGACCGGACCGTCCGAGTGTCTCACGCATCAAGACGCTGAATATCCGTAAGATAGTGCTAAAACTTGAACCGACACTTAATATAAATAATGTAAGGGCTGCGATACGCCAATGTACCACAGCCCTCACGTCAGATCCACGCTATAAGCAACTTCTCGTCTCCTACGACGTGGATCCAGGGTAATATTTTGAAATATGCCTTTTCGCACATTTTTTGTACCTTTTCCAGTTTCTCAAGCTATCAATAAATCCACGTCAAAACATAAAATCTTACCCACTCCCATCATTTTCCTCCCCATAATTTTTCGCGTTTCCATTTTTTTTATTAACTTTGCAACGGAGAAGAGAAACCGCCCCAGTACGTATCGCTGGAGACATATTTGAATCTTTAATAATAAGAAACATGTCAAAGACAGATCAAGATAAGTCATACTTCTTGGCTTTCTGTATTGAACAATACAAAGTAGCAAAAGGAATGAATGGTGCTGATGTCGCGCGTTTGTTCTTTGAGAGTGGAGTGGCATCCTATCTGTCTGACAACTTCGAAGTGCTTCACACCCAGAGTCGCCAATGGCTCATAGAGGAGATTGACGCGATGCTTCTACAAAACAAGTCAAATGACAAAAAATGAGAAATAGAATATGGAGGTTTACCACGGAAGTCTTGAAATAGTAGAGAACCCCGAGATTCGTATTCCGAATCGTACGCTTGACTATGGTTCTGGGTTCTATACCACAACCGATTACAATCAAGCACGTGATTGGGTGAGTCGTCACAATAAGAAGGCAAAGGTGGGTTACGTCAACGTCTATGAGATTGACTTGAAAGCCGTTCGCCAAGCTAACGTCTTATGGTTTGACGAACCGACGAGTGAGTGGATAGAATTCGTTGACAACAATAGAAACACACCAGGCTTCAGTCATACATACGATTTCGTCTATGGACCAGTAGCCAACGACCGTGTCTATGCAGCATTTGCTCTCTATGAAGCAAAACTTCTGAACAAACAGGAACTCCTCACGATGCTCAAGGTTTATGACCTTGTTGACCAGTTACTCTTCCACACCCAAGAGGCCTTAAAGTTTCTGAAATTCAAGGAATCACATAAAATTGAATTGACATGCAACTCGAAGTAACACAGCAAAACCTGCATCTTTTCCTCCCAGGAAAGATAGCCAATGTGGCGGCTATCATTGCCGACAAGACACATTGTTCAATGGCAGAGGCAATGCAACGGTTTTATGCCTCCAGAACCTATCAACAACTACAACAAGAGAACACTAAACTGTGGCACCTCGGAGCTGTAGGCTTATATGAATTGTACAGTGAGGCATAAATAGGGTCTGCTGAATTAATATTAATTCAGTAAACCATAATTATGGTGTCTATAAAGAGAAAAAAAAACAATCGCCCACCCCTGTCGATGTGACTCGAAAGGGATGGGCGAGAGTTTTTTGGAAAAAGGGTTCATACACCTTTTCCCATATTTTTATAAAAAGTGATTAGTCGTTGAGAGCCTTGATCTTCTGTTTCATGAGGTCGAGGTCATCGCGGAGCTTCTCTACCTTGCGGTTGAAGTCGTCGATGAGGGAGTTGCCCTTCTTGCTTGAAACAGAGAGGAAGTTGAGGTTGTTCTCGTAGTTCTCAAGTTCCTGCTTCATCTGGTCGTAGCGACGCTGGAGGCGTGTGCGCTCATTGTCGATGGCACCCTCACCACGCTTTGCTACCTCCTTCATGGAGTCCTTGAAGGCATTGAGGCGACGGTTAGCACGGTTCTTGTTGACACGCTTGAAGAGGATGTCGAGGGTGTCATGGTACTCGCGGAAGAGCTTGTCCTTCTCCTTGAATGGCACATGTCCGATGCCGTTGTACTCATCCATGAGTGCCTGCATCTTCTCGTGGAGGTCTTCTACCTCTTCGTCAACGAAAGCCTTGAGCTTTGCCACGATGTCCTGCTTCTTCTGAAGGTTCTCCTGCTGCTCGTTACGCTCTCCGGCATTGGCTGCATTGCGAGCCTCGAAGAACTTGTTGCATGCTGCGAGGAAGTCATTCCAGAGCTGGTCGCCAACCTTGCGTGGCACCATGCCGATGGTCTTCCATTCCTTCTGAAGCTGTACGAGTTTGTCGGCGGTCTGCTTCCAATCGGTAGAGTCCTGCAGTTCCTGTGCCTTCCTGACGAGTTCCTCCTTCTTGGCGATGTTTGCCTGGAAGCGTTCCTTCATCTCGGTGAAGAACTCATTCTTTGCGGTGAAGAACTGGTCGCATGCGGTGCGGAAACGCTCAAAGATCTTGACGTTCATTGCCTTTGGTGCGAAGCCGATGGTCTTCCACTCTGCCTGGATGGCAATGATTTCCTTTGTCTTTGCCTCCCAGTCGGCAGAGGTCTTCAGTTCTGATGGCTGAATGAGCTCCACCTTCTCGCAGAGTGCAGACTTCTTGGTGAGGTTCTCTTCCTCAGCCTGGCGTATAGCCTCGAAGTGGTCGGCATGACGCTTGTTGATGACGGTGCTTGCCTGCTTGAAGCGCACCCATATCTCCTCACGGAGTTCCTTTGCAACAGGACCTATTTCACGATACTGGTTGTGGAGTTCCTGCAGCTGATAGAAGGCGCTGATGACATCCTGCTCGTCGGCAAGTTTCTCTGCTGCCTCACAGATGGCGGTCTTCTGTTCGAGGTTCTTCTTGAAGTCGTACTCACGAGCCTCGAAGTTCATCTTGAGAAGGTCGTAGAACTGCTCCTGACAGAGCTTGTAGTTGTTCCAGAGCTCTGAGGCGTTCTCTGCTGGCACGGCCTTGATCTCACGCCACTCGTTCTGGAGTTCCTTGACTTCCTGATATGCATTGCCAGCCTCCTCAGGAGTAGTGGTGAGAGCCTTGATGCGCTCAATGATCTCCTGCTTGCGCTTCAGGTTTGCCTGCTTCTCGGCCTCCTGAGCGAGGAACGCCTGCTGGCGACGCTCCTTGATTATGTTCATCTCGGCCTTGAACTCGTCCTCCATAGGGTCCGGCAGTGCCACATACTGCATTGGGTCACCGCCAGCCTCGATGTAAGCCTTCTGTGCTGCCTCACGCTCTGCGTTGAGGAGATAGTAGAAAGCGGTCTTGAGGTGGTCAAGCTCAGGCTTGTTTGTTTCTTCATCACTGTGTGCAAGTTCCTTGACACGTTCGAGCACCTCTGCCTTGGAGTTGTAGATACGCTTCTCCTGCGCTACTGGCTGTGCTGACTGCTGTGTTGCTTCCTGCTCCACGTTGTTTGTCTCTGCAGCAGCATTTTCTGCTGGCTGCATAATCTCTTGAGAGTCCATCATTTTAGGATTTTAATGATTCGATGTTCACAAATAAATAATAGTATGTACGCACGTATGTGTGCGAAAATCAATGCAAAAGTAATTAAAAGAATCCGAATATCAAAGTTTTTTGAGAAAAAAAACGTGTTTATGCAGTTTTTTTCGCTGAAAAACAGTAACTTTGCATTGAAATGAACAAAAAGATACTCAACTTAGCGATACCGTCCATCATCTCGAACATCACCGTTCCGCTGCTTGGACTTGTCGATGTAGCCATAACGGGCCACATGCATTCTGCTGATTCCGAGGCAGGAGGTGGCGGCGAATATATGGCTGCCATAGCCGTCGGCTCCATGGTCTTCAACATAATATACTGGCTGCACTCCTTCCTCAGATTCGGTACGGGGGGAATGACGGCACAGGCGTATGGAAAAGCCAACCAGACCCCACAGACCCCACCCCTAACCCCTCCCCGTGGAGGGGAGGGGAAAGCCTCTCTCCCCGCCCTCTCCAGTAGAGAGGGAGCTGCTGGCGCAGTAATGGCGGATGAGACTGGCGCAAACAAGGATGATACATTCTCTTCAGTTCGCACATTGCTGGTGGAGTCACAGGTGACATGCTGGCTGCTGGCGCTTGGACTGATAGTGTTGCAGTGGCCGCTGTTTGAGCTTGCGATGTGGCTTATAGCGCCGGAGACGTCGCTGCTGCCGATAATAAGGACTTACTTTAACATCTGCATCTGGGGTACTATTCCCTCGCTGTCGCTGTATGCCTTCACGGGATGGTTCGTGGGTATGCAGAACACGAAGCTGCCGATGGTCATCTCCATAACGCAGAACATCGTGAATATAGGGCTCAGTTGCATTTTCGTCTATATGCTGAAGATGAAGATAGAGGGTGTTGCGATGGGTACGCTGACGGCGCAGTGGTCGGGAATGCTGATGGCGATAGGTCTGTTGCGATGGCGCTATCCTCAGATATGGAGCAGCATAAGCTTGAAGCGCGACCTCCACTTAGAGGAACTGAAGCGTTTCTTCTCCGTAAACCGCATATTGTTCTACCGTACTCTGTTCCTCGTGGCGGTAAACCTATACTTCATTGTGGCTGGTTCAAAGGGCGGTGCAGTGATTCTTGCGGTCAACTCCGTGCTGATGCAGATGTTTATCCTCTACACCTACGTGATGGATGGTTTTGCGTTTGCAGCGGAGGCGCTCTGCGGCAGATACTACGGTGCGAAGGATGCCCAGAACTTCCGTCTGGCAATGAAGGGCGTGTGGCTGTGGGGGACGGCACTGACGGTAGCCTACACCCTGGCATACGGCTTCGGAGGTGAGGCTTTCCTACGCCTGCTGACGGACGATGCCATGATACGCGAGGCAGCAAACGACTATCTGCCATGGGCTATCGCCATACCGTTCTGCGGACTGGCAGCATTCGTATGGGACGGCGTCTTCGTGGGCATAACGAACACGAAGGGTATGCTGTGGGGTACGTTCTCCGGTGCTACGGCATTCTTCCTTATTTACTTCGCCCTCTCCCCTACCCTCGCCAACCATGCGCTATGGCTTGCCTTCAATGCATACCTCCTGTTCAGAGGCATCGCACAACACGCTATTTACATAAGTGAAAAGAGAATAGTTAAAAGTTAAAAGTCTATAAATGCATTACAATCGGACATTGACATCATAAACTTTTTGAACACTTTTATAGTCAAAGGAATAAACGAACTTAATGTTTAACAAATAAAAAACAAGAGAACAATGAAGAAGTTTATTCTATCTATGATTGCGGCATGTGCAATGACCACAGCCGTATGTGCTCAGGACAACGCACAGCAGGGCGAGCGTCGTCGTTTTGACCCGGCAAAGATGATTGAGATGCGCACTCAGCGCATGGTAGAGACCTATAAGCTCACAGAGGAGCAGGCCCAGAAGGTAAAGGAACTCAACGAGAAGTTCATGAAGAACATGGGACAGCGCCGACAGCGTCCTGACGCTGACCAGCAGAAGCCACAGAACGATGAGCAGAAGCCTCAGACAGAGAGACGCGGCAACCGTGGTGGTGACAACGCACAGCGTCCACAGGGTGGTCAGCGTGGTCCTCGCAACGGCTTCGGCAACACCGAGGAGTACAACAAGGAGCTCCAGCAGATCCTCACCCCAGAACAATACAAGCAGTATCAGGAGGATATGGAGAAAATGAGACAGCGCCGCCCACAGAGACGCAATTCATAATGCATAATGCATAATTCATAATGCATAATTCATAATGCATAATTCATAATTATTCGCGGAGATCATCAAGCTTCGCAAGTCATAATGCATGGTTATAAAAAAAACGCTACCGGAAATCCGATAGCGTTTTTTTTTATTGTATGTAGGTGAATCGGCTTCACAATGTGGAAAGCCGATTCACTTTATGATTTATAGGGATTACTTAACCTGCATGCCAGCAGCATTGAATGTGCCCTTAGCAGTCTTGATAAGGAGTGAGTTGTCCTTAGCGAACTTAACGACACCAGGAGCAGCTGCGTTAGCCTCAGCAACACCATTTACTGACAGAGCCTTATCCCACTGATAGATGAGAACAGCGTCGAGTGCATTGTTGTCTGCACCACCTGCCTTCCAGATAACCTGACGTGCCTCTGTGAGAGTGATAACTTCTGACTCTACCTCAGAGAAGTTCTCTGCGTCAGATTTAAGAGTTACCTGCTCGTCAGCATTGTCACCGTAAGAGAATGTTACAGAAGCCTGACCGCCATTCTTGTTACCATCAAAGATGATTACACGGATCTTGTAGGTACCTGCTGGGAGAACAGTGAGCTCTACATCGCTCTCTGCAAATGCAGACTTAGCGTTAGAAGAACGTGCAGCAGAGTTAGCAGCATTAGAACGAGTTACACCAGCAAGATCCTCAGCCTCAGAAAGGAACATAACCTTTGCCATACCATCGAAGCTCTTTGCAGCATACTCAAGAACGACTGGATCCTCAGAATTGATTACAGCACTGTATGTGAATGGAGTACCCTTGGCACCACGTGTGTAGAGCTTGCCTTCAGAGTCAGCTAGCCAGTAGCTGTAAGCGCCTTCAACCTTAGTATTTTCAAGTTCTTTACCCTCAGCAATAGTCTTAAGAACTTCACCTTCTGGAGTCTGTGCTACAACACTATAGTTGTACTCCTTCTTGTTTGGATTGTATGGGTAGATGCTGATAGAATTGTAAACAACACTCTTGCTCTTTAATACGAGATCACCATCCTCAGATACGATAATAATATATTCCTTAGCATTCTTTTCGAGTGGAGCAATAGAAGTCGCACCATCAACAGTACCATTCTCAATAGTGAGAGAACTACCAGAAGAAGAAGCATAGAGAGCCTTGATGGTCACCTCATCACCAGCAGAACACTGTGGGATGATAAGTACAGGTGTAGAACCACCGAACTGCATTCTACCATTGTTGCCACCCTTACTTACGTCCTCATTGTATCCATCATGCTGAGGAGTGCCGAAGAGAATATCATTTGCAGAGTTCATAGTGAACAAAAGTCCTTCTGTGTTAGGAAGTTCTACTCCATCAGCAATGTAAAGAGGAGAGTTCTCCATTGGCTTACTTACATAATAACGACCCTTAGTTTTTGAGGCAGCAACTCCCCATACACCGAA